>DATHMO010000065.1:0-57166 GCA_035486995.1 Bryobacteraceae bacterium | reverse complement strand
AGTCTGCCGTCAAGCTTGCATTCGGACTGCTATTCACCACACACAGTCGACACCACTGCAAGTTGGAGCGGGCCTCGTTACTCGGGAGATTGTAAAGGAGGTCGTGGACCAGCAGGGGGGCAGGTACAAATCTTTCCTGTCACAATTTGCCCTTGGATTTCAGGAGACGCGTCTCGAGATGTACAAATGGCTCCTCTATCCTATCCTCGCCGCCAAATCCGAGAAATTGGAGGAAGGGTTTAAGTACGCCGACCTACGCCGAGCGATGAAAGAGCATCACCCTCTCAAGGAGGGATTGAACCTAGGAAACCTAACGCAGGCCCTTCAATCGACCGCTTCGCTGCAGGTCGCCAAGGATATCAAGCCGATCATTTTGGACTACGATCAGACCAATTCGACGCTTAATGTAGTGGACCGTGGATTTGTAATCTGGCTTCAGAACCAAGACAAAAGTGAGCTATTCGAGGAGCTGGAATTACCTCCACGACCGGATCCCATGCAACTGCCTTTGAGGGACGGTGAGGAAGGCGAAGCAATACTGGAATAGGACGGCTCGCCGCGCGTGCGGACACATATCGGGCACGTAACGCACGGTATGACGGGCCGGGTCTTCGCAGCGAGGCCCAGGTCCGCTAACCACACCTCACCCGGTTGTGGGTTCATCGAGCAGGTCGAGAACCTCCTGTTCGGCTGTGCGCGAACGCATTAGATCGAGAACGTCGTGATCGGCGAGATCGATGACTTCCTCAACGCGCTGTCGCACCTGAGCAGCCGTCTCCGGCTTCCACTCGCGCAGCTTTGTATCCAGCTTTTCCGCCAAGGCGTCCACAATGTCCCTCTGCTTCCAGTTTAGCTCCCTGCTATTAAGCATCGTTGAGGAGAACCCACAACGCAATCTCAACCCGCGGCCCCATCTGCAGCAACGTCCACATCCGCGCCTCCAGCGAAGCCAGCCTCTAGCGTGAAGACGGCATCCACCTTAGCATGCGGCTCTGAGATCCTCGGATTGCTCCGGCCATTGGTAAAAGGGTGAATCCCGGAAGCTCGATTGAGTGGAAGGCCTGGGTTCGTTCCGTCGCGATTCGGATTCTGTGATGAACGTGGCGCAGGATTTGCGTCGCGCCGTGGACGACAAGTTCGCTGTTGGGCTGAACTGCTTGAATGAGGGGTTGAGTGACCGGACGCGACCGGTTCTTCCCAAAATCGGGCACCCGCTCGCGGGATCCGCTTGAGAATCCGAAGCGTTTGGCGGCTACGAACGTGCGACTAGAACCCTTATGCTGCGCCACGATCTGACCTTTACAATGCGCCGGCTCCGTTTGAGCCCCGGGTTTACAGCCGCCGCGATTGTGACGCTGGCTCTCGGCATCGGCGCCAACAGCACCATTTTCTCGCTGGTGAATGCCGTTGTCTTCCGGCCTTTCGGCGTGGAACGGCAGAGCGAACTGGTGTCCTTTAACATCCGCACGTCCAAGTCCCAATTCCCCACAATCTCGTATCCGGATTACAAAGACTATCGCGATCGGAATAGCGTACTGAGCGGTCTGGCGACGTACCGGTTCATTGCCGTGAACCTGAGCCGCGGCGAGGGCCGGAATGTGCGTCTGTGGGGCTACGAAGTCAGCGGAAATTACTTCGACCTGCTGGGTGTCCAGCCCGTCCGCGGGCGCGTGCTGCATCCCTCCGACGATATGAACCGGGGCGGGCATCCGGTGGCTGTGATCAGTTATAGCTGCTGGCAGAGCCGGTTCGGTAGCGACCCGGAGATCGCGGGCAAGAAGGTGAAGATCGGTGGGATGGAATACACCATCGCGGGCGTGACGCCCCCGGCATTCATCGGCACCGAGCTGGTGTACACTCCAGAAATTTTCGTTCCCATAGCGATGGGGGACCAGATTGAGCAAACGAAATGGTTGGACGATAGGAATAACCAGAATGCCCTGGTGATCGGCCGATTGAAACCAGGCGTCTCCATGAAGAGCGCTGAGGCGGCACTCAATGCCATCGCCATCCAGCTGGCCCACGAACATCCGAAAGAGGACGCGGGGTATTCCATCGTGCTCTCGCCGCCCGGCATGGCTGGCAATTTCCTGCGCGGAGCCATCACCGGATTCTCGGCGGTGTTGATGGCCGTGGCCGGCATGGTTCTGCTGATTGCTTGCGTGAATCTGGCGAGCCTGCTGCTGGCGCGCGCCACGGACCGGAGGAAGGAAACCGCGATCCGTCTGGCTTTGGGCGCCAACCGCGGCCAACTTCTCCGCCAACTGCTGACCGAGAGCGTGATCCTTTCGATCGCGGGCGGCGCGGCGGGAATCCTGCTGGCTTACTGGCTCATCGATCTGGTGAACGTGTGGCGTCCGCCGGTTGACGTACCGGTGATTCCTCACGTAGTGATGGACACGCGGGTTTTAGTGTTCACCGCCGTGATTTCGCTTCTTACCGGGCTGCTGTTCGGCTTGGCGCCCGCGCTGCAATCCACGCGCGCCAGCCTGGCCGGGGCGATGAAGAACGAAGCGCCGTCGGAAAAGCTTCGCCGTTTTAGCCTGCGCGATATTCTGGTCACCACGCAGGTGGCGCTCTCGGTGGTCCTGCTGATCGGAAGCATTCTCGTGGTGCGTAGTTTGCAGCACGCGCTTAGCCTGAATCTTGGATTCGTCCCGCAACATGCCGCCGTTCTGTCCTACGATTTCGCCGCGCAAGGCTACGATGAGGCGCGGGGCCGCCAGTTCCAGCGCCGCCTTCTGGAGAAAGTCCGCTCGATGCCGGGAATTGAGGCTGCCGGCATCATCGACGGTCTGCCGCTGACCCTGAATATCGACAACAGCGGCGTCTTCTTAGAAGGCAAGCCCGAACCGACCGCAGGCGATGTCCCGGTGGCTAATATGTACCGGATCACTCCCGGCTATGTCCAAGCCATGCGGACGCGCCTGGTAGCCGGCCGGGACTTTGATCAGCGGGATACCAAGGGCGGACCGCCGGTCGCTCTTGTGAATGAGGCATTCGTCCGCCAGCTCCTGCCGGGCGAAAATGCTGTTGGCAAGCGCTATCGCCACAGGTCAGGCGACGCGTGGATCCAGATCGCGGGCGTGGTGGAAGACGGAAAATACCGTTCTCTCGGCGAAACGCCGTCGCCAACTATTTTTGAGCCGATGGAACAGAATTGGGCCACCGCACAGACGTTGGTGGCGCGCTCGCCTTTGTCCGAATCGGAGACCGCCGGCCTGCTGCGCCGCGCCGTTGCTGAACTGGACCCGTCGCTCACGGTCTTCGACGACGGAAGCCTGGGGAGCGCACTCGGGCTCGCATTGTTCCCGGCCAGACTGGTGGCGGTGGTGCTGGCGTCGTTTGGATTGCTCGCGGTGGTGCTGGCAGCGACGGGCGTCTACGGAATCATGGCGTACGCGGTGTCGAGAAGAACGCGGGAAATCGGCATCCGCATGGCTTTAGGCGCTGCACCATCGGAGGTGGCGCGCGTGGTGCTGACGCGAACGGCGATACTGCTGGCATTGGGAGTAGCGATCGGCTTTGCAACAGCATTCGCCACGGGGGAATTCTTCGGCCAGATACTCTATGGCATCAGCGCGCACGATCCGTTGACTTATCTCTGCGCGATCGGCTTGATGGCGGCGGTGGCCTTTGTGGCGTGCTGGGTACCGGCGCGCCGGGCCATCAAAGTAGATCCTCTGACGGCACTGCGAGCGGAATGAGACCGACGGTGTCCTCAATTGCCCGGCGTTTTCGCTTATCAGGCAAGGAGGACATCACCGATGTTTGCAAAACTTCTCGTCTTCGCTTGCGTCGCTATCTGGGTCACCCCCGTTTTCGCCCAGGGCACCGATCCGCGAGCGCCCAAGGTTTTTCAGTGGGTGGATGAACGTTCGGGAGATTGCCACATGAGCGGCGTTCTGACGTTGTATCCCGATGGACGAGCCCACTGGGACGCCACCACCTGGACCGATTCCACGCACAACAAGGATTTCTGGCACGAGACTCTGCGTGTCTTCAACAGCCAGAATCAGGAAATATTTGGCTTTGGCGTTTGGAATTCGCCGCCTATGGATTCGCCCCCTAACGGCGGTCAGTACAACTGGTCGGCCGATGGCAGCTTCCCGCGCGAGTTTTTCGATCAGGTTTCTACGGCGAGCTCGCTGGGGAACTGTTAGGACCGCGTCGGCGACGAGCCATGCTTTCGACCGCGTTAGAGTCCGGAGTAGTGATTCCAAATTTGAATGGTGTATCTGGCTGGCGTGTGATTGCCGAGTAAGAACGGCGGAGGATTGGGCAAGTCCCCACGGTCCTTCGCCAAGGAAATAAACTTCTCCGGATGCGCGATATCGCCAAGGGCCGCGCTGCCGTCGTGCTCAACGATGCCTGGGGTTGCGTCGAGCCATTTCTCGACATCGTACGGGTCGTCGAGGATTTTGCCGGCGCGGCTGATGTATTTCTCCGCTCCTACGTGCCGGAAATAGTGCTGTAGCGGGATCTCAGGTGGAATCTGCGTAACGATGTCCTGGCAATTCACGAAGCGGAAGATCTTCGTGGTTTTCTGGAGCACGGCTCTCACAAACCGGTCGTCTCCAGCGCGAGGCGATCCAAATGTATACAAGGCGCAAGCCTGACCTTGGAAGCGTGTGATGGAAATGGTGGCTAGAGCGGCACCGAGGCTGTGCCCGGTGAAGTAGACCGGCGCACCGGGATGTAAGCCAAGGAATGCCGCGACGGCCGGGGCGACCTCCGAGTCCCAGACCTGATCGAGAGCACGGCCAAATCCGCGGTGAACGACATAGCCGTCCCTCTGGTCGGGCCAGGCGTCCTCGTCCGTGCGCATGTTACGTTGATCGTCCCGATCGGTTCCCCGGTAGGCAACCACGGCGAAGGGTGAAGGGCCGGATCGCCATGCGACAAATCCCTTGCTGCTTATTGCCGGGTCTGCTCCGATCTGTTTGGCATCGTCGAAGCCGGCCGCCGCAAGAATCGACTTTACGCCGTCCCAAGGTTCTGTCTTGACATAGGCGAGCAACGAGGAATCAGCGAGCCACCAAGCGTTCTTCCAGGAGAAGTTGGGCGCGCCGGGTTCAAAGTCAAATTGACGTGAGTTCTGGAAATATCTGTAGTCTGGAGGCGGATAATACAAATTCTGCCAGGTATCGGCGGGCAATGGCTTGAGCATAATCCTCCAATTCGGGTCGAATAGATTGTACTACTGCCTCGGGGGGTCCAGATTTATTGATTTAGAATTCGACGTGCAAGCTGAGCTGGATCTGGCGGGGAGTTTCGTTGAGCGGGCTCACCGCCGGAAATCCCGAAGAATAACCCTGGCGGCCGAAGGTTGCGATGCCGAACTGGGACGACAGAGGGTCGGTTAATTGCGCGTTGGGATTCCCGAGGTTGGCGTGATTGAGGATGTTGTACGCGTCGGCGCGAATTCGAAAGCGGCCTGCTTCGCCGAGCCAGGGCAGAGCGAAGGACCGCGAGAGCGAAATATCCAGGCTATAAAAACCGGGGCCGGTGAATGCATTGCGACCGGAATTGCCGAGCACGCTCGCCGCAGGTTCCGCGAAACCGGCCGGGTTCAACAATTGCACTCCACCCGGCACCGCGGCCGGATTGGTGAAGACGGTCTGGTTCGCATCCACAATATTGGCGCGATTGTTCATGATCAGTCCCTCACCCGGGATCGCCGTGGAGGTTCCGTAGACGGTGTAGGGCAATCCCGAGCGAAATGCCGCGATTTCAGAGAAGGTCCAGTTGCGCAGCAGAATGCCGGGCTTCGATCCCGCGAACGGCGATGGCAAATACCAATAAGAGAACAGCACCAGGTTTTGCCGCTGATCGAAATCGGAATTGCCGCGGTCGGCGTTCGGATTGAATTGCTCCGAGAACGTCGAGCGCTGGCCGGATGATGCGCCGGTCTGGATGCTGGTGAACGTGAGGTTGAAGAAGTCGCCGATCAACGGATCGCTCTGATTGTCGATGGAGTGGCTCCAGGTGTAAGAAGCCTGCACCATGCCTCGATTGCCGCGGTAGCGAACCACGGTGGTGAGCGCGTTGTAATCCGAGAATCCCTGGTTGGCGCGATAGGCGATGTCGGGGAGATCGTTGTTGTAGCGGCCGTCGGGCGTGGAGAAGCTGCGATTGATAACGTCGTTAGTGATCAGCGAGCGCCCATAGGTCCCCAGGCCGTTCACTTCGAGCGTGAGGTTGCCCGTGATCCGTTGTTGTATGCCGGCGAAATAGCTCTTCACGCGGCCATTGCGGAGGTTGGGGTCGACGAGCGTGAGGTCGGGAAAGGTGCTGGCCAGGTTCTGGCCCTGATAAGTCTGGAGAAAGCTCGACACGGGCGCCAGGAAATTCACCTGAGTAGCGGTTACTGCGAGCACCGGCACGATGATGTTGTTGCTGCGGACGTTTTCCCACAAGTTATCGAAGGGCCGGTCGTAGAAAGTGCCGAATGCGCCGCGGAGCAGAGTGCGGCCGGTACCGAATAAGTCGTAAGCGGCCCCGGCTCGAACTTCGAAATCGTTGCTCGAATGGAAGAGCTGCTGATCGCCGGAGGTGGGCTGCACAAGGGACGCTCCAACCAACTGCTGCGCCAGACTCGTTCCGGAGCCGAGCTGGATCAAAGCATCCTTGGCCGAGCCGGTGTTTTCGGGTCCGCCGTAAAACTCGTAACGGACGCCGTAGTTTACGGTGAGCCGCGGCGTGAGCTTGTAGGTATCCTGAGCGAACAGGAAATCCTGTCCGTATTTGTAGGTCCGGTTGTAATCGGGCTGCTGAATGGCGGGCAACGCGGTGCGATCGATCGCGGCCTCGAAAAAGTTCGGGTTGCCAAGAGCGAACTGGAGGATGTTGGAATAGAAATACTGGCCATCGGCGCCAGCCGTCAAATAGCCGTTGGAACTACGCCACAGCGCGCCGCCGCCGATCGTGATGAGGTGCTGGCCGCGAGTCCAAATCACGTTATCCACCAGTTCCCAACTGTTGTTCGTGTTCTGATACGAGTAAAATGCCGGGCTGCCGGGCAGCGTGACGCCCGATTGTAAAACACCGTTCGCGACGTATTGATCTTCGGTGGTCAGCGTGGGGATTTCGGGATGCGGCCGGTTCCATCCCAAATCGTCGGTGCTGTAGCTCAGGCGCGCTTCGTTGGTAAGGTTAGACGCAAAGGCGTGAATGTAGCTCCCGCCGGCGGCCGCGGTGTTCTCATGCAGCGGGGAGATGAAGGCCTTGTATGGAGTCCAGATGAAATCGGGCTCGCCCAGCCGGTTGATCAGCACGCGGGCCATCGCGCGGTCCTTGCCATCGGGGGTGTTGTAATCGACGCGTTCGATTAACAAGGTACGATTCACGGCCACCGGCGGCGACAGCGTGTCTTCGACGGCGAGAGCGGGCGTGTTCGAAGTTATGGGACTGGGAAACTCGGTGAGCAGTTGCCGGGCCGGCGAATTGGATGCGGCGAAATTCAACAGATTCGGCGTGGGCAGCAGGAACGTGTAAGGACTGGCAGTGCCGCGGCTGCGGAAGTATTCATAGGCGCTGGAAAAAAACAGCCGATTTTTCAAAATCGGGCCGCCGACGAAAAATCCAGGCTGGTCTTGCTTGTCAATGGTCCGCGGGGCGCCGATCAAGTTCTGTTGAAACGCGTTGGCGTTGAGCGCTTCATTTTCGAGGTAGAAGTAGGCGACGCCGTGGAACTGCTCGCTGCCGGTTTTGGTGATGGCGTTCGCGAGGAAGCCCGAAGTTCGTCCATATTCAGCCGAGAAATTGTTGGTGGAGATGCGATATTCCTGAATCGCCTCCGGCGCCACCGTGACCAACGGTCCAGTGATCAGATAGTTGTTGTTCTCCAAGCCATCCAGCAAATAATTCGACGATGAGGGACGCTGGCCATTCACCGAAAGGCCGAGCCCGCGGCCGGTGGCCGAATCTGAAGTGACGCCGGGTTGGGTCACCAGCAACTGGTAGACGTCGCGGCCGTTGAGGGGAAGATTATCAATCTCGGCGGAGTCGATCACTTCCGACACAGTGGATTCAAGCGGCTCGGTCTTGCCCTTTTGGGCTTCAAACGATCCGGATTTGCTGGGGTCAAGATCGGGGCCATAAAACGGAACGATGGTCTTTTGTCCGGGAAGAAAAACGCTCTTGTATTGGCCCGATTCCCAAACGTCGCTGAGCGGGCGCAGACGGAAATCGAGCTCGATGCGGGCGGCCACGGTGAGCTCCAGCTCCTGCACTTCCTGCGCTTGATACATAGGCGAAGTTACGCGGATCTGGTAGGCGCCTGGCGAGAGCAGCGGCAGGTAGTAGTAACCGGATGCGTCGCTCGAGGACGCGCCGGCGAGGTTGCTGGTGGCGCTGGAATAGAATACGCTTGCGGCGGTCACTGGCCGGCCTGTCACCGAGTCGATCAGTTGGCCGGAAATTAGACCTTGGGTGGTCTGCGCGAAGCATGTTTGGACCGAGCAGCCGACGGCGCAAAGTAGAAACAGCAGAAAAACCCGAAGAACCTGCTCCCTCACGGTCGCGGCTCGGTTAGTTGCGGCTCGCACGGTCGTAGTAAGATGCAGGTTAACATGAAGAAGAAGTGGAGGCACTGGGCCTTCTGCGCCTTTCTTGCGGCGGGGAGTGCTCTGGCAGCGTCGTTGCTGAGTGATATCCGCTTTTTCCAAATTCTGAACCTCAAGGCGTATGACGCGCATTTTGTGGCGCGCGACTGGCTAGGCCAGCTCTCCGGCCGGCGCCCGGACATTTCTAACATCGTCCTTCTGTTGTCGGACCATAAGACCCGGGACACGTTTCGGGAACCTCTGATTTTCTGGCAACAACACTACGCCAATGTGATTCGCGCGGCCGGGCAAGCGGGGGCCAAGGTGATCGGCCTGGACCTGGCATTTGGCATTCCGGTGGAGAAATACGAACCGGATTTCGACAGGCAGCTGGGTGAGGCGGTAAGCACGTCGCCGGTGCCGGTGGTTTGCGCCTACGCGACCGACCTGGACACGAATCCGGATGCGCAGGGGATCCCGATCAATATGCTGTCGGCCGCGCTTGGCTTGTCTGGATTTGCCAATCTCTCCTCCGATTCCGATGATTTCGTGCGGCGGCAGGAGCTGATCGAAGCGCCATCAAAGAACCCGAACGATCCGCCTGCGGCGCACTCATTCGCGATGCGGGTGGCCGAGAAGTTCGCCGGAAGCGATGCTCAGTTTCAGGACGGAAAGTTGATTTTCCAGGGTCACGTCATACCCATCGACAAGAACCGGACCATCGCCATCAATTTCGCCGGGCCGCCGGACACGTTTCCGGGGGTGTCCATGGCCGATTTCGAAAAGGCCGCGAAAGCGGGGAATCTGGATCAACTGCGGAAATGGGTGGGCGGGAAAATCGTGCTGCTGGGGACCGATTCTCTCGATGACCGCCGTGACACGCCGTTCTTCACGCTCTTCAGCGGGACGAAATGGCTAACGCCCGGAGTGGAAATTCATGCCAATACGGTGCGCACTTTGCTCACGCGGAGCTATCTGGTTCCCGCACCGGAATGGGCGCTCGTGCTGGCGTTGCTGGCGGCCACGACGCTCGCGGTATTGGTCGTGGTCTCGTTCGTGGCAACCCGGGCCGTTATTTTGGTTGCGCTCGAGGTGCTGGTGATTTTGGTAGGAACCCATGCATTGTTCGAACGTGGGTTCGTACTATCCACCTCGGAAGTGCTGGTTGCGACTTCGATCGGCTTGATCGCTTCGCTGGTCTATCGCTGGGCCACGGAGGAAACGCGCGGCGATTTGTTTCATCGCGCAGTATCGCTGTTTGTGGGCAAACAATTGGCAAGCTCGCTCGAGGAGACTGAGGCGATCGCCCTATCGGGCAAACGCATGGAAGTGACGATCCTATTTACCGACATCCGAGGATTCACTGCGTTCAGCGAGCAGGTATGCGACGAGGAGGGGCCGGAGCGGGTGGTTCAGCTGCTGAACGAATACATGGCCATGATGGTTGGAATTATCCTGGCGTATCGGGGGCATGTGAACAAATTCATCGGTGACGGCATTCTGGCGGTTTTTTCGGACGACGATGAAGACGCCACGCCGGGGGATCATGCGCTGCGGGCGGTGCGTTGCGCCACACGCATGGTGACGGCTTCCAGCCGCTTTTCGACCGGCGCGGGAATCCACACCGGGCTGGTGGTTGTGGGTAACGTGGGATCAGCGGATAAAATGGAATTTACCGTCCTTGGGGACACTGTGAACCTGGCCTCCAGGCTGGAAAGCCTGAATAAGGAGCACCACACGAAACTCTTGATGACCGATGCAACCGAGGGCAAGCTGGGAAGCCAGGTGGAGACAATGCACTTGGGACAGGTGCCGGTGCGCGGGAAAACGCAGCCGATTGAGCTGTTCACAGTGAAGTCGCTGGTGGCTGAGGCAGTGGTGCATGCGTAGGTTATTGCAGCTAAGCGCGTGCGCCACGCTGATCGCGCTGTGCGCCTTTGGAGATGGCAAGGAAGAGCCGGTTGGCTTGGTTCTATCGGCGACCGGAAGCAAGCTGCTGCGCGCCGATACGGAGACTCCGCTGGCTGCGCGGCCGGGCGATCTGTTGTTTTCCGGCGACGGTTTACGGACGGAGACTGGACCGGCGTCGTTCCTGTTTTGTCCAGCGAAATCCCTGGATACGCTGGAACCTTCCGGTGAGGTTCGGCTGGATGCCAAGTCGCCCAAAGTGAAATCGGGCAAGATCTCCGAGACTCCGGCGCGCGCCTGTACGCTGCCGCAGACCTTGCGGGTGGCCACTGCCAGCCAGCAGCATTACGGCGTGAGCATGACGCGCGGGTTGAGCACAGAGGTGATGCCGACCCCGCACGACAAGCTCGCCGCCGATGTGCAAGCCGAGTTGGCGCCGTACGATTCCGTGCTGGCCGCGAATCCGAAGGATCAAGCGGCACTGGTGGCCGAGGCTACGATTTTCGAGAATCACAAGCTCAACGCCAATGCGCTGGATGCGTACAACAAGCTGCGCGAGCAGTGGCCGGACGCGGTGTGGATCAAGAGCAAGATCTTCGAACTCGAACAGGCGCTCGCGGATCAGACATCTGCGGCGACTGCCGCGGCGCAAGCTGGCGGCCAGACATACGCGCTGCTGGTGGGCATCTCAAAGTATGCGAAGCCGGAGTTGGCGCTGCAGTTCGCCGATGCCGACGCGAGTGTGTTTAGCAAGCTGCTGGAGAGTCCACTGGGCGGCGGAGTGCCGGCCGGGAACATTCTTCTGTTGACCGACGAACGGGCGACCACCGCCGCGGTTCAGAACGGGTTCCAGGATTTTCTGAAGCGTCGGGCGGGGAAGAACGATACGGTTGTGATCTTGATTGCGGGCCACGGTACCGTTGAAGTTCCGGGCAGCAAGGGTGCGTTCATCCTGACGTACGATTCGGATCCCCAGGACTTGAAGAGCACGGCGCTGGCGGTGGACGATTTGCAATCGTTGTTTGAAGAGCAGCTCAGCAAAGTGGGGCGCGTGCTGCTTTTCGTGGATGTTTGCAAAGCCGGAACTGTCGGCACGATTCACAATACGACCGTAAGCTCCAATGTTCAGCAGCTCGGCGATATCCAGGGCGATCTGTTCGGATTACTGGCCAGCCGTCCGCGCGAAGTTTCGCTCGAAGGGCCTGAATTCGGCGGCGGGCACGGGGTGTTCAGTTATTTCGTCATCAAGGGCCTGGAGGGTGCGGCTGACGCGAACAAAGACGGCGTGGTGGATGCGGATGAGCTGATCAAATATGTCAGCGATCAAGTGCCGATGGCGACGGGCAACAAGCAACATCCGCGTGAGTTTGGCACCTACGACAACATGATGCGGCTGTCCGACACCAGGAAGGCGGGCATCCCTGTCGCCGAGTGGCGCATGATTTTAGATTCTCGCAATGGCGGACCGCTATTGTTGGCGGGCGCGCCGCAGGGCCAGGTGGGTGGTGCGCGGGCCTCGCAAGAGACCATCGATCGGCTCACGTCGGCCATCAACGCGGGCCGCATCCTGCCCAGCGATCCGAACAATGCCTTCACCGCGCTGCGCGATTTGAAAGCCACGGCCGGTCTGGAGCAGTATCAGGAGCTGCAGAATCAGTTGCGAATCGCGCTCGAAAACAAGGCGCAGCAGGTGCTGCTTCGATATCTGGAGGGTGAAGCGACGCCGCAATCGCGCGCTGAATTTCAAGGCGGGGCGCAGTATATGGACGCGGCGCGTACGCTGACGCAGGAGTCGCTATATCTGGAAGGCCGCGAAGATTTCTTCCAAGGCCGGGCGCTGCTGTTCGATAAGAAATTTCCGGAGGCGGCAAGTTTGCTGGAGCAGGCGGTCAGGATCGATCCAGGCGCCGCTTACGGCTTCAACGCGCTGGGCATCGCGTACCTGGAGCAGGCGCAGTACGACAAAGCGATCCCGGCGTTTCACGACGCGGTTCGGCGCGCGCAGCACTGGTCCTATCCGCTGCACAACGAGGCGCTGGCATACGTGGAGACGGGCGACTATCGATCGGCGATCCGCGCTTATCAAGAAGCCATGCGGCTCACGCCGCAGTACAGCTATTTGCCGTACAACCTAGGCTTGGTCTACCAGCGTTTGAATCGCCGCAAGGATGCCGAGACGTCGTACCTGAAGGCTGAGATGCTGGCGCCCAATTCGGCGGAGCCGTACAATGCGCTAGGCACTTTGAAGGCATCGGAAGGCAAGCGCGCCGACGCGGAGAAGCTTTATCAGCAAGCGCTGAAGGCCGATCCGAAATTGCTTGCCGCGCGGCACAATCTCGCGCTGCTGATTGAGGACCAGCAGGGCCGGCGTCCGGAGGCCATTCAATTGTGGCGGCAAAATCTGACGCAGTCGCCGGATTATCTTCCGTCGCGCTTAAGTCTGGCGGGCGCACTGGCGACCTCGGGCGACAATGCAGCGGCGATCGAGGAATATCGCAAGGTTCTGGAAGCCAAGCCCGATTACGTGGCGGCGCACAATGCTCTGGCGGATTTGCTGGCGAAGAACGGGGATCGTGATGGAGCGCTCGATCAGTTACACGAAGTGACGAAGGTAGACTCGCAGGATCCGGACTTGTTCGAACGCATTGGCGATCTGGAAGCGGCTCGCCAGCATCCGGCCGAGGCGCGAGCGGCGTATCAATCGGCACTGGGGCTAAAGCCCGCCCGGGCGATACGCAAGAGGATTGAGAACAAGCTGAAGAGCGCGGGAGGGAATTAAGAGAGGCGCCCGCCTTCCAACGGGCGCTCTCTTTCCGGGGTCACAGTTCCTCAGCTTTGAGGGTGCGGCCTCACTCAAATGGACGCGCGAAACAGTGAATCTGTTGCCAACGCGCTTTGAGATTCTTTGTTACCTTGTTAGCGTTTCTGCCCCGCTGACGCGCTTTGGGACTTTGGCGCGATCTTAACGCCGTCGCCGCGAGAGATATCTATACCACCTTTGAAATATGCCCCGTCTTCAATGACGATGCCGGCGGTCTTGATATCGCCCACAATGGTGGCTCCGGTCCGCAGCGAGACGCGGCTCTCCGATTCGACATTTCCCTTGATGTTGCCGAATACGATCACTTCCTGGGCTTTGATGTTGGCCTTCACTTTGCTGTTCGGCCCGATGGTCAGGCGGCCGCTCAGTTCGAGCTTGCCTTCAAGATCGCCGTCCAGATACAACTCGTCATCGCTCGAAACATCGCCGATAATTCTAATGGAACTGCCCAGTCTTGTTCCACCGGATGCAGCCGGCGCTGGACGTTGTTGCTGGATGACCGGCGCCGTGGCCGCGGGCTGGCTGGGCTGAGGCGGCTGCTGAGCCGGTGGATTCTGAATCATTTGTCCGTCGTTTTGTTTTCCCCACATAAGAGCGCCGAAGTTCCAGTGTACTGTCCCCGCACGCGAAGCGCTAAGCTTTTTTGCAGCCTAACCGTTATAGTGGCGGAGCACTATTTACGTTCAAAGAACTTCTGCTTGTCGAGCTTAGCGTCCACAACGACATCGAAAAATCCGATCATCATTTCTTCCCAGCTTTGTTCGCCGAAGCGAACCTCCGCCGTAGGGTCGGGATTATTGGGATTGTTGGGCGAGTTGTCGAAGTAGCCAATCCAGGTGAGGCGCGTGCCCGCCTTGATGAGCCGGGGCTCGGCCAGCCGGTAGTTAAGCTGCCACTGAAAATCGTAATGGCTCACTTTGAGCAGCGTCTCGACGTGGCCATTCGGGCCGGCGATCAGATACTCGAACGCTTTTCCGCGCAGATGCATGTGGGGAAACATGCTGATGAGCAGCGCGTCGTTGGGAAGCGTGCCCGAAACCTGCACGCGATAGTTGGAATCGCCGGGAGGGATCACAAAGCGATCGTTACTCATCTGTAGCGAGAGCACGGCTTGCTTGGGCGGCTCTTTGGCGAACACGATGCCGATGCGCGTGCGATCCTCGGTGGCTTTGCCGCTCGCGGTGTAGTGCATTTGCAGTACGAGATCCGAGCCAGCCTTGATCCGTTTGGCGACGCCGGTCGGCCATTGATCGTAAGAATTGCCGGGCGTGTAGACCATCAGCAGATCGCTGGTGGTGAAGCCCTTCGCGAGAGGCACAGAAAAAGTTTTCTCGAGCGGCTCGCCCTCCAGCCAATCCGAGCCGGGCTCGCGAATATAAACCACGGCGTGATGCACGGCGGTTCGACTGCTGGTGCGCACTTCGACTTTTTGGACCCAGCGGTCCTCTGTGAAATGCGTAGGCAAAATCAGGTATTGATAGTCGACAGCGCCTTTCGCCGGAATCGCGAATGCGTGCGGCATTTCGAAGACCGCGTCGGGCGTTCCGATGTTCCAGCCTTGCGGCCATTCGCGTGGCGGAGGAGCGGTTTTCGGATCGCCAGCGGGCGCACCCGCGCTGGCCCAAGCCGTCAGCGTATCAATTTCCTTTTGCGAGAGTGAACGATCATTCGCGAAGCGGCCGTAACCGGGATCTGCGGGCTTATCTGCGAACCATGGCGGCATCTTGCGCGCGAGCACTTGTTCGCGGATCGATTTAGCCCATGGGCGCGTATCGGCGTACGTCACGAGCGGCATGGGCGCGATTTCGCCGGGCCGGTGACACTCCTGGCAGTGCTGCTGGAGGATGGGAACAACGTCTTGGTAGAAGACCGGCTCCGCGATCGCGATCGAGGACAGTGCAGCGAAACTAGCGAGCCAGCGAAGCAACGTATTTATCGCGGCATTCCTGCGAGCAAAAGTGAACCGTCTCGCCACCTACTTTTTCCTTGATCGATGTGGCGGCGGCAATGTAGGTTCCACAAACCGGGTCCTTCTTCAATTCGCCAGTCAAAGGAACCTGATTGGACGGACGCGGCACGGAGCCCTGCGGAGTGGAACTGGCCTTCATGGCCTGCGCGAATCCTTTGAGGACGATCGAAACAATGCCCTTCAGTACGGTGATCAGGAATACCGTGACAAGAAGATAGAAGATGAAGCGAAACATTGCCTGCTTCTATTCTATCGAAAGCAGGCCGCTATTCCTCTTTGTTGGCGGCTTTGCGAGCAGCGTCGATGCGGGCTTGCGCCTTGCGGGCGGCAATGAGCGCCGACGCGATGTCGATCCCAAGTGCTGGATTGATCATGGCATCCTGCGCAAGCTTCAGAGCCTTTTCGGCTCGAGACACGTCGATCTCATGACCCTTTTCGGCGAGATCGCTCAGCACCCGAACGACGTTGTCCCGAATCTCAAGGAATCCGCCGATGATGGCGAGGCTGAAGCGTTGATCGCCCGGCGTCGTGTAAGTCAGGGCGCCGATGCCAAGCTCGGAAAGCAACGGCGCGTGATCCGGGAGCACACCGATATAACCGTCCTTGGCCGGAATCTGCGCGCGCACCGCCTTCTCGCGCGCAAACAAGCGCTCGGGCGTAGCGATCTCGATCTCGAACGTGTCCGCCATTGCTTAGCCGCCTTGCTTCTTCAGCTCTTCGGCTCGCTTTTTGACGTCTTCGATGTCGCCCTGCATATAGAACGCCTGCTCGGGCAGATCGTCGTGCTTGCCGTCCACAACTTCCTTGAAGCTGCGCACCGTGTCGGCCAGCGATACGTACTTGCCGGCGATGCCGGTGAACTGCTCGGCTACGTGGAAAGGCTGCGAAAGGAATTTTTGGATCTTACGGGCGCGCGCCACGGTCTGTTTGTCGTCGTCCGACAATTCGTCGATGCCTAGGATCGCGATGATGTCCTGCAGATCTTTGTAGCGCTGCAGAATCTGCTTCACTTGCTGCGCGACGTTGTAGTGCTCGTCGCCGACGATGCGCGGATCGAGAATGCGGGAGCTGGAGGCTAGCGGATCGACGGCCGGATAGATGCCCTGCTCCACCAGGCTGCGCGTCAGGTTCGTGGTGGCGTCCAGGTGGGCGAACGTGGTGGCCGGAGCGGGATCGGTGTAATCGTCGGCAGGCACGTAAATGGCCTGGACGGACGTGATGGAGCCCTTCTTCGTGGATGTGATGCGTTCCTGCAATTCACCCATTTCAGTCGCGAGGTTGGGCTGATAGCCCACGGCCGACGGCATGCGTCCCAACAGTGCCGAAACTTCGGAACCCGCCTGCGTGAAGCGGAAAATGTTGTCGATGAATAGCAGCACGTCCTGGCCGCCTTCGTCGCGGAAATACTCGGCAACCGTGAGTCCGGTAAGACCGACGCGCAGACGAGCTCCGGGCGGCTCGGTCATCTGTCCATAGATCAGCGCAACCTTCGACTTGGTGAAGTCGTGCGGATTGAGCACGCCCGACTCCTGCATTTCGTTCCAGAGATCGTTGCCTTCGCGCGTTCGCTCACCGACGCCCGAGAACACGGACACACCGCCATGTTTGAGAGCGATGTTGTTGATCAGCTCCATGATGACGACGGTCTTGCCCACGCCCGCGCCGCCGAACAGTCCGATTTTTCCGCCGCGCAGGTAGGGCTCAAGGAGATCGATCACCTTGATGCCGGTTTCGAACATCTGCAGCTCGGTGGCCTGCTCGTCGAAAGCCGGCGCCTCGCGATGAATCGGCCATCTCTGTGCGGTATTCACCGGGCCCATGTTGTCCACCGGCTGGCCGATGACGTTCATCACACGGCCCAGGGTTTCATTTCCAACCGGCACTTCGATGCCGTGGCCCAAGCTGAGCGCCTTCATTCCGCGCACCATACCGTCGGTGGGTTGGAGGGCGATGCAACGCACGCGGCCTTCGCCAATGTGTTGCGCCACCTCCACCATCACGTCGATGGGAACGGATGTAGTAAAACCTTCGCTGGTGATGTGGATCGCGGTGTTGATGACAGGAATCTGGTGCTCAGGGAATTGAATGTCGATAGCCGGACCGGCCACCTGGATGACCTTGCCTACGACCTGCGTCTCTGTTGTGGTTGCCATAAATACCTCTTTTGTTCAGCGCGGCTTTAATCTAATGCGGCCGCCCCGCTCACGATTTCGATAATTTCCCTTGTAATGCTGGCTTGCCGTACCCGGTTCATCCGCAGCGTCAGTGAACTGATCACGTCGGACGCGTTGGAGCTGGCCGATTCCATGGCAGTCATACGGGCGGCGTGCTGGGCTGCGTCGGACTCGAGCATCGCGCGATAGATTTGCGATTCGATGTAGCGCGGCAGCAGCGCGGCCAGCAGTTCGCCCGGCGGCTGCTCGTAGATGTAGTCGATTTGTTCTTGCTTCTTGGGCAGCTCCACGGGCAGCAGACGCGTAGTCACAAGCAGCGACGCCATCATGCTTTTGAAATTGTTGACCACTACGTAGACCGCGTCAATCTCGGCCTTGCGGAACATTTCGATAACTTTGCGTGAGATCTCGAGCGAATCTTCATAGCGCGGGGCCTTTTGAAAGAGCGTGCTGTATTCGCCGCTAATGTTGGCGTGGCGCCGCTTGAAGAAGTCACGGCCCTTGCGCCCGATCAGTTCCAACCGGACTTCGGACTCGCGGTGCTCGACGATAAACTTTTGCGCCAGGCGTATGACGTTGGAGTTGAAAGCGCCCGCCAATCCGCGATCGGCCGTAATGACCAGCAGGAGAATGCGCTTTTCGGGACGCCGCGCCAGTAACTCGATCTCTTCGTCCGCATTTTGCTCGGCCGCCGCCTCGGCCACGTTCGCCAGCATGCGCTGGATAATTTCGGCGTAGGGACGCGCCGCCAACACACGATCCTGGGCGCGGCGCAGCTTCGCCGCCGAGACCACTTTCATGGCCTTGGTGATCTGCTGCGTATTTTTCACCGACCGAATGCGCCGGCGTAAATCGATCAGGCTGGGCATGGGCTATTGAGTGACGAGCGCATCCTTGTGCTGGGCGACGAAGCGCTCCTTGCACTCTTTGATCAAAGCGTTCAGCTTAGACTTGATTTGGTCGTCCAAAGTTTTCTTCTCGCGTATTTCCTTAAGCAGCGCGGATTGCGAGGTGTCGAGAAAACGATTCAGCTCCGCCTCAAACGGGCGAATGTGTTCCACGGCCAAATCGTCGAGCATGCCGTTGGTTCCGGCGTAAATGATGACCACCTGCTTTTCCACCGGCACCGGAGCATACTGCGGCTGCTTCAAGATCTCGATCAGGCGCTTGCCGCGATTCAACTGCTGTTGCGACGCTTTATCCAATTCGGACCCGAACAGCGCAAACGCCGCCAGTTCGCGATACTGCGCCAGATCCAAACGCAACGATCCGGCCACCTGCCGCATGGCTTTGATTTGCGCGCTGCCGCCCACGCGGCTCACCGAAAGACCGACGTCGATAGCGGGACGAACATCGGAGTTGAACAGATCGGCCAACAGGAAGATCTGGCCGTCGGTAATGGAAATCACGTTGGTGGGAATGTAGGCCGAGATGTCGCCGGCTTGTGTTTCGATGATCGGAAGCGCGGTCAGCGACCCACTGCCTTTTTCCTCGTTCAGCTTGGCCGCGCGCTCGAGCAACCGGCTGTGAAGATAGAACACGTCGCCCGGATACGCTTCGCGCCCTGGTGGACGGCGCAGCAGCAGCGAAATCTCGCGATACGCCGCGGCGTGCTTGGAAAGATCGTCGTAGATGCACAGTGCGTGGCGCTTGGAATCGCGGAAATACTCGCCCATCGCGCATCCAGCGTAGGGCGCGATGTACTGCATCGGCGCCGGATCGGACGCGGTAGCCGCCACCACAATGCTGTACTCCATGGCGCCTTGATCTTCGAGCGTCTTCACCACCTGCGCCACGGTGGAGCGCTTCTGGCCGATTGCGACGTAGATGCAAATCACGTCGCCGCCCTTCTGATTGATGATGGTGTCGAGCACCACGGCGGTCTTGCCGGTCTGGCGATCGCCGATGATCAGCTCGCGCTGGCCGCGGCCGATCGGAATCATCGAGTCGATGGCTTTGATCCCGGTTTGGAGCGGCTCTTTCACCGAGCGGCGATCGACCACGCCGGGCGCGATGGCTTCCACTGGGCGCGTTTCGGTGGTGGCGATGGGTCCCTTGCCATCGATAGGCACACCCAGCGCGTTAACTACACGGCCAATCAGCGCCTCACCCACGGGCACGGCCATGATCTTGCCGGTGCGGCGGACTTCGTCGCCTTCCTTGATTTCCTGATATTCGCCGAGCAGCACCGTTCCAACCTGGTCTTCTTCCAGGTTCAGCGCGATGCCGGTGACGCCGTGCGGGAACTCCACCATCTCGCCCGACATCACGTTTTCCAGTCCGAAAACGCGCGCGATACCGTCGCCAACCGAGATCACCGACCCGGTTTCGGAAACGTTGATCGCCTTTTCGTAATTCTCAATCTCGCCGCGCAGCAGCCGCGAGATTTCATCCGCATGGATTTGAGCCATCAGTCACCCCTATTTCAGCCCGCCAGTCCGGCCAGCTTCCTGCCCAATTGGAGGAGCTCGCCGCGGACCGACCCGTCATATACCGTAGATCCGATTCGCGCCACCACGCCGCCGAGCAATGCCGGGTCGACGTCGAATCGCAGGCGCATGCGTTTCCCGGTGAGCCGGGACAATTCCGTTTCCAGATTCGCGCTTACGCGATGATCGAGCGTCACCGCCGAAGTTACTTCCGCGCGCGCAAAGCCTAGCCGCTGGTCGATTTCGAGTTCGAATGCTTCGCGGATATCGCCCGAGATCGCGATACGCCGGTGATCGATCAACACGTACGCGAAATTTCGGATGAGCGGCGATCCACCGCCGATTTCCTCCAGAATCTTGGCCATCACGGCGCGCTTGCGCGAATTCTGGATGGCGGGCGTCTGCAAACCAGTGCGCAACTCGAGCGATCCTTGAATAATCGCGTCCAGGGCGTTCAATTGCGCCACGGCGTCTTCTGGCTTCAACGACGATCCCGGCGTCATGACAACGTCGGCTAGGGCACGAGCGTAGCGGTTAGCGACAGCGGATGGCATAAATCAGTTTGCCGTCCCTGGTGTGCGCTCGCGCAGATCGTGAAGGAATTCCTCAGCGAGGCTCTGCTGCGTGGCGGGATTCATGCGGGAGCGGATGCGCTGCTCAGCCAGACCCAGCGCCAGTTCGGCCGCATACTTCCGCAGGTCTGCGGTGGCGCCACGCGTCATCAACTCGATTTCCTGCGCGGTCTGCTCGCGGATTCGCTGGAGGTGATGCTCGGTCTCGCGGCGGATGCGCTCACCTTCGGAGGCCATGTCAGTGCGCGCGCTTACGCGGAGCTTTTCGATCTCGCTTTGGATACCGGCCAGGCGCGCTTCGATACCGGCGGCATACGCGGCGGCGTCTTCCTTCATTTTCGCGGCTTCGCGGAGCGCGGTCTGGATCTCGTCGGATTGCTTCGCAAACAATGGCGGTACATTCTTGACGATCAGATATCCGAGGCCGCCCGCCAGAATCAGAAAATTCGCCCACTTCCACCAGATCCAGGGATCGCCCTGCTCGGCTTCCGATTTCTGCGCGGAGGATTCCTGCGGCAGCGCGTAGGACGCGAAGGCCAGCCCGAGAGCAATCGCTAGGATTACACGGCGCGGCACTTTGGTACACATCAGGCCGCGCTCCTTTCGAGCAGCGTTCGCACTATCTGGTCGGCCAGTGAGTCGGCCGTGGCGGCAAGCTGGCTTTTGGCCGTGGCCGCTTCCGCATCCAGCCGCTCTTTGCCCTGCCAGATCAGATCGTGACCCTGGCTCCGAGCTTGATCCAACTGAGTGGTTTGCTCCGTGGTCCAGCGCTTCCGCGCTTCTTCCTGTTCCTGATAAATCTCTTCGCGAGCCTGCCGCAGTTGGGCTTCAATGGACGCCATCTGTTGTTCCGCCTTGGCGCGGAGGGCCGCCGCCGATTCCCTCTGGCCTTCCGTTAGCGCTCTCCGCTTGGCCAACACGTCGGCCATGGGACGAAAGAACATGCTCTTCAGATAGAAGTGAACCACCAGCAAAAGGAATACGGTCGGGATTGCCTTTAGCAGTAATCCACCCAGATCGTGTAGCGTCGATTCCATTAGGTTTTGAAGGGAACTAATAGACTACGAGAAAGGCGGCCGCTTTTCAGCCGGCACACGCCCAAAAACGATGTCCCAAAGAGGTTACGCTAGCATAGTTGGGGCAATGAATTCAAGCGCTTCTCCCTATAAGGAGGGATCATGGCTGAGAACGTTACGCAATCGTACGCCAATCACACGCGGTGGCATCCGCCGTTTCACTTTTTTCTGGCGCCGGGATCAATCGTTCTGTTGATCCTGACCATCGTCAACGTTGTCCGGCACTATCGCCGGTTAGAGGCCTGGATTCTGGTGCTGATGGGAGTTTTGTTCTTCGTGGCGGTGTTCTTGCTCCGGGCGAATCCGCTGCGCGCGCAGGACCGGATCATCCGGCTGGAGGAGCGGCTGCGGTTCCAGGCGCAGCTGCCGGCCCAATTGAACGCACGCTTCGGGGAACTGACCGAAGGCCAGGTGGTTGCGCTGCGCTTTGCATCCGATGCGGAACTGGCCGCCCTGGTGGAACGCGTTTTGGCCGCGAAAACACCTCCCGGGGACATCAAGAAGGCGATCGTGACCTGGCGCCCGGATACTTTTCGAGTATGAGAGGCTCAACTATGATCAACAAACTCGTTTGGACGCTTTCCGCGTCGCTGGCCTTAGCGGTTATCGCCCCGGCGCAGGAACGGCTTCCCATGATCCCTGACGACAAACTGACCGACGCGCAGAAGAAGGCCGTCGCGGGCATGCAGGGCGGATCGTTTGGCGTGGGCGGACCCTTCATCGCTTTGCTGCGCGAGCCGAAACTGGCCGAACAAGCCGTCGCCATGGCCACCTACTTTCGCAATGAGAGCGTACTGGGAACCAAGCTCACCGAATTCGTCATTTTGCTTGCTGCGCGGGATTGGACCCAGCAGTTCGAGTGGACCGCGCACTATTCGCGTGCGCTCAAGTCGGGACTAAAGCGGGAGACGGTGGATGCTATCGCGGAAGGGCGGCGGCCGGCGGGTATGGAGGAGGACGAAGAGATCGTCTACGATTTCTGGACCGAGCTGAATCGGAACAAGAGCGTCAGCGATGCGACGTACGCGCGAGCCGTTAAGAAATTCGGTGAGGCGGGCGTGGTGAGCATCACGGCGCTGAACGGTTATTACATGATGCTGGCGATGGTGTTGAACGTGGCGCGAACGCCGATTCTGCCCGCCAACGCGCAGGTTCCGCAGCTTGCACCGCTCCTGAAATAGCACAGTGGGGCAGTCTGAAAATGAGTCGCGCAAAACTCGATCAGCTTGAAAAGGTCTTTTCTGAACTAAACCGGCAAGTAATCGATGCTTGGGAACAAGTCCGTCTCGAAGGTATCGACGGTGCTGAATATCGAAAAAAGGCAGCCGCAGCTCGATTGCTCAACCGTCGGCGTTCTAATGCGCTGAGGAACTGGATTTCCCACGTTACGGAGCATCGCTGTCATGACGACAGCGCCGCGCCGCCAACCTGACCCACTGCCGAAAAAGCGGCTTGCCAGTACAATCGAATATGCGCCGAATCCTTCGTCTCAGCGTTCTAATTAGCGCGGGCGTGCTTCTTGCGGCCAGCGCCAGTCTTCCAACGCCGTCGAATCTGAAGCCGGAAGGGCTGCCGGCGATTCGTCAGGATGTATTTGACGCCATCAACCGCTATAGCGAATTTCGCACCGCGGCCTTGCTCGATTGGGCCCCGTCTAAGCGCGAGATTCTGATTGCCACGCGATTCGGCGACGTGCCGCAGATCCATCGCGTCGCCATGCCCGGCGGATCGCGCCAGCAGCTCACGTTCTTTCCCGACCGCGTGACCCAGGCGTTTTACAATCCCGCCAATGCCAACGAGATGCTGTTCCGCAAGGACGAAGGCGGCGCCGAGTTCTACCAGCTTTACCTGGACGACCTGCGCACCGGCAAGATCACGCTGCTGACGAAGGGCGGCCGCACGCGGAACACCGGCCCCGTATGGTCGCAGGACGGCAAGTCGATCGCGTTTGCATCCACGGCGCGCGACGGGCAGAACGCCGACATCTGGATAGAAGATCCGCACAACCCCGCGTCGGCGCGCCTTCTGCTCCAGACGAGCGATCCGGGTTGGGAAATCAGCGATTGGTCGGCGGATGGCAAGCAGATGCTGCTGACGCTAGAGCGCTCGGCTGTCGTGAGCGAAGTGTATCTGCTGGATGTCGCGAGCGGTCAAAAGCAGAAGCTTGGCCCCCACTCGGCCGAAGCCGGGTGGTTCAATCCCAGGTTCGCCGAGCACGGCATCTACGTGATCTCAAACGAAGGTGATGATACGGCTCGCGTGTACGCTGTCGATTCAGACATGGTGGCGGGCATTCCGACCGATTCTGGCGGGGAGGCTGACGAGCTGGCGGTTTCCCACGATCACCGCTATCTCGCCTATATAACGAATGAAGAAGGATACAGCAGGCTGCATGTCTGGGACGCGGCCTCGCGGAATATCGTGACGCTTCCAGAGCTACCGGCCGGAGTGCTCAGCGGATTGCTATGGCGCGCCACCGGGCACGAGATTGGCTTTACCGTCTCGTCGTCCCATAGCCCCGGCGACGCGTATTCGGTGGATTTGGATGCCGGCCAGACCACCCGCTGGACCTATAGCGAAACCGGAGGCCTGGACGCCGCCGAGTTTTCCAACGCGCAGCTGATTCATTGGAAATCGTTCGATGGCCGCTCGATTTCGGGGTTCCTGTACGGAGCCGCCGCGCGATTCACGGGCCCACGCCCGGTGATCATCAATATTCACGGCGGTCCCGAAGGACAATCGCGTCCTGGATATATGGGCGCAGCCAACTACTACATGAGCGATCTGGGAATCGTGATGATCTATCCCAATGTTCGCGGCTCAACCGGCTACGGCAAGGCGTATCTGAATCTCGACAACGGAATGAAGCGCGAGGATTCGGTGAAGGACATCGGAGCGCTGCTGGATTGGGTTAAGACGCAGCCTAATCTCGATTCGAGCCGCGTCATGGTTACGGGCGGCAGCTACGGCGGTTATATGACGCTGGCCGTGATGACGCATTACAGCGATCGCGTGCGCTGCGCGGTGGAGCAGGTCGGCATCAGCAACTTCCGCACATTCCTGGAACACACAGAGGCGTACCGCCGCGATTTGCGGCGCGTGGAGTATGGCGACGAGCGCGATCCCAAGATGCGCGACTTTTTCGAAACCATTTCACCGTTGAACAATGCGTCCAAGATCACCAAGCCGATGTTCATCGTGGCCGGCCGTAACGATCCGCGCGTGCCCTGGACCGAGGGCCAGCAGATGACTGAAGCGCTGCGCAAGAACCACGTCCCCGTCTGGTGGCTGGTAGCGGAAGATGAAGGACACGGATTCGCGAAGAAGAAGAATCGCGATTTTCTGGCCGCGGCGACCGCTGAATTCGTCGAACAATACTTAGTGGGGAACTAGGGGCGCAGGCGTAGAGTACGTGAACCCGCAATCCAATCCGGACGAGCGCTTCCATGAGATGGATCGTCTGGATCGTGCCGAAAGAGCCATTCAGCAAACTGCGGAAACTATGCTGACTCTCGCCGAGAGCCAGAAACGTACCGGCGAGAAGCTCGGCGGAGTTGCCGACAAGCTCGATGCCCTGACCGACATCGTTCGAAGCTGGTACGAACGCCACGGCAACGGCTCCGCCGGCCACTAGCCATTCGTAACCAGAAATTCAAACTCGCGCCTCTTCAAGAATTTACTTGCCCTGGACGCCAATTCGCAGGAAACTGAATTTTAGCGTCCGGAACGTCCGGCGCCGTACCCCGGAGGTAACCTCGAATTGAAACTTAGTGAAGCCGCCGTTTATGAACCAACCGAGCGGTGGACCGTCACCGACGCCAGCGAACTCTACGACGTCGCCAGTTGGGGCAAAGGCTATTTCTCCGTCGGAGCCAACGGGCACCTCTGGGTGCACCCCAGCAAGGAGCCGGCGCGTGGCATCGACCTGCGTGAGCTTATCGAAAAGCTTGAACTCCGCGGCATCGGCCTCCCCATCCTGATCCGCTTCGCCGAAATTCTCAAACACCGGCTGGGCGAAATGTACCAGGCGTTCCAAAGCGCTATTACCGAGCACAACTACAAAGGCGATTACCGCTGCGTCTATCCGATTAAGGTGAACCAGCAGCGTCAGGTTGTGGAGGAAGTTTTCCAGTTTGGGCGTCCCTATCACTTCGGTCTCGAAGCCGGCTCCAAGCCCGAACTGCTCGCGGTGCTCGCCATCGCCGATAACGAAACGCCTATTATCTGCAACGGCTTCAAGGACGATGAGTACATCGAAATGGTGATGCTGGCCAAGAAAATCGGCCGCCAGATCATCCCGGTGGTCGAAAAATACACCGAGCTCGATCTCATCGTGAAGCACTCCCAGCGCGTTGGCGTCCGCCCTACCATCGGGCTGCGGCTGAAGCTGGCGAGCAAAGGGTCGGGCCGCTGGAAATCCTCGGGCGGCTATCGCTCCAAGTTCGGTCTAACGGTGAGCGAAGCTTTGCAGGCGCTGGATCAGATGAAGGCGGTCGGCATGGAGGATTGCATCGAGCTGCTGCACTTCCACCTGGGCAGCCAGATCACCAACATCCGCCAGATCAAAGCCGCTGTGATGGAAGGCGCGCGCATTTACGTCGAGTTGAAACGCGCAGGGGCAGGACTGAAATACCTCGACGTCGGCGGCGGCCTGGGCATCGATTACGACGGTTCCCAAACCGATTTCGAATCCAGCGTCAATTACACGCTGCAAGAATACGCCAACGACGTCGTGTATCACATCCAGAACGTGTGCGACGAAGCAGAAGTGGCGCATCCCACCATCGTGTCCGAAAGCGGGCGCGCGATCGCCGCCTATCACAGCGTGCTGGTGTTCAACGTCCTGGGTGTCAGCGGATTTGGCGAGGACGGTTTCACGCCGGTGCCGGACGACGCCGAGCAGCCGCTCATCGATTTGCAGGGCACCTATGGGTCGCTCAGCTCTAAGAACTTGCTCGAAAGCTTTCACGACGCGCAGCAGGCGCTGGATTCCGCGCTGAACCTTTTTAGCCTGGGCTATCTGCCGCTCAGGCAACGCAGCCAGGCCGAAACCTTGTATTGGGCCATCTGCCGGCGCGTGCTTCGCATGGCCAAGGAGCTCGATTATTTCCCCGAAGAGCTCGAAGCGCTGGACGGCATGCTGTCCGACACCTACTTCTGCAATTTCTCGCTGTTCCAAAGCATGCCCGATAGCTGGGCCGTGAAGCAGCTCTTCCCCATCATGCCGATTCACCGGCTAAACGAAATGCCGACACGCAGCGGTGTGCTGGGCGACATCTCCTGCGATTCGGACGGCAAGATCGATCAGTTCATCGACCGGCGCGATGTGAAACGCACGCTGCCGCTGCACACGTTCAACGGCGAGCCATACTTGATGGGCGCGTTCCTGGTCGGCGCTTACCAGGAGATCCTGGGCGATCTGCACAACCTGTTCGGCGACACCAACGCGGTGCACGTGAGCCTGGGCCCCAGCGGCGACGTGATTTTGGACGCCGTCATTCGCGGCGACACCGTGCGCGAAGTGCTGGATTACGTCCAGTTCAACTCTAAAATGCTGCTGGAGGAGTTCCGCCGAGACGTGGAATTGGCGTTGCGCGATGGCAAGATTGGCTACGAGGAATCTGGCCGGCTGCTCAAATTTTACGAAGAGGGCCTCAACGGCTACACGTACCTCGAACAATAATTTTCACGGCAATTTGCGCGTCGTTCTCGTCGCCCCGCGCAACCCGCTCAATATCGGCGCCGCGGCGCGAGCCATGAGCAACTTCGGATTCGCGCGGCTGCGGTTGGTGAATCCTTATCACGTCGCGTTTCAGGAAGCGCGCTCCGCGGTTCACGCCCACAAGATCCTGCTCGATGCCCAGGAATTCCCTACGCTCGCCGAGGCCATCGCCGATTGCTCGCTCGTGATCGGAACCACTTCGCTCGGCCACCGCGAACTGCAGCACACCTTGCGCGCGGTGGAATATGGCGGTCGATTGATCCGCAAACGCCTGGCCGCGGGGCCTGTCGCGCTGCTTTTTGGCTCCGAGAAATTCGGCCTCTCGAACGAAGACATGAGCTACTGCCATTGGCTTATGCGCATCGGGACCGAGGGTTCCATGAATCTCGGCCAAGCCGTGGCGGTCTGTCTCTACGAACTGGTCCGCAATCCCCAGCCGCCCACGCCTGATAAACGGAAACCGGCTACAGCCGAGGAACTGGATCGGCTGACCGCGCTGTTGACCGAAGTGCTGGAAAAATCCGGCTACGTCCACTCCGAAGGCTCCGGCGCGAAGATCCGCCGATTGGTCCGCCGCCTCGGTTTTGCCGGGCACGACGCCGAAATATGGCTCGGCATGCTCCGCCAGATTCATTGGAAGTTAACATCGCCGCGGAAGCCGCAGTGATACTCTTAAGAGTCCGGACGCCATGACAAAGGTTCAGCTCGAATACGATCTCGTACGGCCCTTGACCGATCACGACGCCGCGGCCGTCGCCGACGTGCACAGTTGGTACGGCATGCAGCGGGTCCAGCTCGCCCCATCACTAGATAAGCTGCTGGTCGAATACGACGCCTCGCGCCTCAGCGAGAAGGACGTCGAAGCCGTGCTCCAGCGCTTCGGACTGCCGATCCAGCGCAAATGGGTGGTTCCGTAATCTCGTGTCCAGGCTAGCGGCCAAAGTTCTCGGCTGTTGGCTAACCGCAATCGTACTGTTAGCCTCCGGCCCCGGCTTCCGCAGCCCTGCGCAACTCGACGAACACTACGCCAAGCACGGCCACGAATTCGGCGCGATCAGCAAAACCGAATACCTGCGTCTCGCGCAACAGCTCAGAGACGCACCCCCGGGCGGTCCCATTCTCGAAGCCCGCCGCCCCAACGGGGAGTTCAGCCGTTTCGATCGCCGCCACGGCTATTTCGGCGCTTACAATCGAAACGGGATTATTCGAACGTTCTTCATCCCCAACAACGGCGAGCGCTACTTCCGCCGGCAGGCGCAAAGAGCCTATGAATGACGAAGAAATGGCCGCCTATCTCCGCGAAAACGGTTACCCCGAGCACGTAATTCGTGACGGGCCGGCCGGATTGATCGCCCGTTGGGGCAAATTCGTCGGCGAAGTGGAGCATGGCTACAAGTTCGGGTTGGAAGACTACCGCAACGACCTGGACCTGCGCGGGATCATAGCCATGCTGGATCTCGACTCCGAGGTCGCCGAGTTCGACCGGCGCTTCGAGGCGCTCCTGATCCACCGAGACAAACGCGTCTGGGAAACCTCGGCGGCCGCCCCCTTCTGGGACTTTGGATATCCCTCAAATGCCGACGATCAACTCTTAGAAGATCTTCAAGGGGAAGGACTTGCGCCCTAATGTCTCCATCTCAATAGACTTTGGGTAGATTGCTTTGTTACACTGCTCATGATGTCGCAACTTGGCCACCTTCGGTTGCTCGAAGCCGAAAGCATCCACATCATGCGCGAGGTTGCGTCCGAGTTCCAGCGCCCGGTGATGCTCTACTCCATCGGCAAGGATTCTTCGGTCCTGCTGCGGCTGGCCCAAAAGGCTTTCCACCCGGCGCCGATCCCCTTCCCGCTGCTGCACATCGACACCACCTACAAGTTCCGCGAGATGATCGAGTTTCGCGATCGCTACACCGCCGAAATCGGCGCAAAGTTGATTGTCTACACCAATCAAGAGGCGATCGACGACGGCGCGAACCCTTTCCGGCTGGGTACCCAGCGCTGCTGCGGCTTGCTGAAGACAAAAGCTCTCCTCGATGGCTTGCGGCAAGGTGGTTTCGACGCGGCAATCGGCGGCGCACGGCGTGATGAAGAGAAATCGCGCGCCAAAGAACGCATCTTTTCTTTTCGCGACGAAAAGGGCCAGTGGGATCCGAAGAACCAGCGTCCTGAGCTGTGGAACCTGTTTAACGCGCGTATCCATCCCGGCGAGAGCCTCCGCATCTTTCCGCTCTCCAACTGGACCGAAATGGACATCTGGCAATACATCCACGCTGAAAATATTCCGATCGTTCCGATGTATTTCGCGCAGGAACGTGAGGTGTTGGTGCGCGGCGAGTCGCTGATCATGCTGGAGCAGCCGTTCATTCCCGTGCTACCGGGCGAAAAGCCTCAAATGGTGCGGTGCCGCATGCGATCGCTCGGATGCAGTCCATGCACGGGCGCAATCCGGTCCGACGCCGACACGATTCCCAAAATCATCGAAGAGCTGGTTTCGTTCCGCAGATCCGAGCGCGAAAATCGCGTCATCGATCACGATCAGGACGGCTCCATGGAAATCAAGAAGCGCGAGGGATATTTCTAATGGCGGCCATCGCCGATACCACCGCAGCCTTCCAGATCGAAGATTTCCTCGCCGCCGAGCAAGCCAAGGATCTGCTGCGTTTCACCACCGCCGGCAGTGTCGACGATGGCAAATCCACGCTGATCGGCCGCCTGCTCTACGATTCGCAAAGCGTTTACGAAGATCAACTCAAGGCGGTCACCAAAGCGTCGGTGAACCGGTCGGCGGGCGCCATCGATTTTTCGCTGCTCACCGACGGTCTCCGGGCCGAGCGCGAGCAGGGCATCACTATCGACGTCGCGTATCGCTACTTCGCCACCGCGCGCCGCAAGTTCATCATCGCGGACACGCCGGGGCACGAGCAGTACACGCGCAACATGGCGACCGGCGCCTCGACCGCCGATCTCGCCGTGATTCTGATCGACGCGCGCAACGGCGTATTGCAGCAATCGCGGCGGCATGGCTACATCGCGTCGCTGCTGGGAATTCCGAACCTGGTGGTCGCCGTGAACAAGATGGACGCGGTGGGCTTCGACGAAGCCATCTTCCGCTCCATCGAAACGGAATATCGCGCATTTCTGGGCCGCCTCAGCTCGCTGAATGTCTATTTCCTGCCCATCAGCGCGCTCGAAGGCGACAATGTAGTGCGGCCCAGCCGGAACATGCCCTGGTTCCACGGGCCGGCTCTGCTCGAATTTCTCGAGACCGTTCCCGTTCACCACCGGACTCGCGCCGCGGCGTTTCGTTTTCCGGTACAGCGCGTGATTCGGCCGGATCAAGACTTTCGAGGATATGCCGGACAAATTGTTTCCGGAACCATTCGCCCGGGCGACGGCATTCTGGCGCTGCCCTCCGGACGCCGCTCGCGCGTCAAAAGCATCGAGACATTCGACGGCCGTTTGGAAGAAGCACTAGCGCCAATGTCGGTGACGTTGACGCTCGAAGACGAAGTGGACATCAGCCGTGGCGACATGCTGGTCTCCGCGCAGAAGCCGCCCGACGTCGCGCGCCAGTTCGATGCGGGCGTGGTGTGGCTCAACGAACAGCCGCTCGATTTGAGCCGGCCCTACATCCTGAAGCACACCACGCAGACGCTGCCCGCGGAAGTGAAGGCGGTGAAGCATCGCGTCAACATCAAAACGCTGGAACACGAAGCTGCTGATCGCCTGGAGATGAACGGCATCGGCGTGCTGCGCATCGAGACCAGCCGCCCGATTTATTTCGACGCCTACACGCAAAATCGATTTACCGGCAGCGTGATCCTGATCGATCCGGAAAGCAACGCCACAGTCGGCGCGGGCATGATACTTGCGCCCGTGATCGTGGAACGCGATCGATCGAAGACCGCGGCTCTGGACCTGCGGCACGAACGCGTGACACCAGCCGAACGCATCGCGCGCTATCGGCATGGCGGCGATACGGTATCGCTGGGCGATCGAAGAACCCTGGCCTGGCTGCTGGAACGGAAGCTTTTCGATCGTGGATGCGCGGTGACAGTAATCGAGCACGCTTCAGCCGAGGCGCTGGCGGCGCTCGAGCAGGCCGGTTTGTTAGTCTTGCTGGTTTCCAAAAAGCCCGCCGAATGGGATCTTCCCCAGGATGATTCTGAAGCCGCGGACCGGGTCATCGCATCCTTGGAAGAGACCGAAGTCTTGCTGCGCAAAGAATCGCTGACCGGCGGGGAAGGCATATGAACCATGACGTTCGATCAGAAAATCGACAGCGCATCTGATTTGATTCGCGGCGTCCTCGACAAAAACGGCGGCGCGGCGTGCGTCACCTGCAGTTTTCAAACCGAGTGCATGGCGCTGGTCGATCTGGTCGTCGCTCAACGCCCGGACATCCCGGTGCTTTTTCTCGAGACCGGCTATCACTTCCCCGAAACCTACGCGTATCGCGATCAGATGACTGAGCAAATGCATCTGAACCTGGTGAATCTTTCGGCGAAGATATCGGTCGCCGAGCAGGAATCGCAATTCGGCATTTTGAATCAAACCGCGCCTGACCGTTGCTGCGGCATCCGCAAAGTAGAGCCGCTGTTCCGCGGCCTCGGCGATTATGGCGTCTGGTTCACGGCCCTGCGCCGCGAGCAATCGCCTACGCGCGCGAATCTCCAGGCGCTGGATCATTTCAAATTGCCCACCGGGCATCAACTGCTCAAGGTGAGTCCGCTGGCCGACTGGACCAACGCCGACGTCTGGGCCTACCTGAAGCGACGCGCCATTCCGGTTTTGCCGCTGTACGATCAGGGCTACACCAGCATCGGTTGCGCACCTTGCACCACCCCGCCCGTTGATCCCGACAATCCGCGCTCGGGCCGCTGGGCCGGTCACAAGCTGGAGTGCGGCATCCACATTCAAAGCGAGTAACCGCGTGGAAATTGTTCTTGGTTTCATTATCGCGGTTGCGATTGGCATCACCGGCGTCGGCGCTGGCGTCATCACTGCACCGGTTCTCATCCTGTTCATGCACGTCCCCGCGGCACACGCAGTCGGCACCGCGCTGGCATTTAGCGTGGCGGTGAAGATCCTGGTGGTCCCGATGCAGATTTATCGCAAACAGGTGGATTACCGGGTCTTAGGATATATGCTCGCGGGCGGAATTCCGGGCGTCCTCGCCGGATCGTACATTTTGGCGCGGCTCAATACCAAGGGATCGCAGGGAATCCTCTATGCGGCTCTCGGATCCACCGTCGTGCTTATGGCCGGCATGAATCTCTATCGCATCTGGCTGCACCCGGCTCGTGAAGGTGGGCGCGACTGGTCGCGCTGGCTACCCGCGATTGCGCTGCCCATCGGAGCGGAAGTTGGATTCTCGTCGGCTGGCGCAGGGGCTATCGGGTCGCTGGCGCTGTTATGGATGACGCCTCTCACGGCCGCGCGCGTCGTCGGCACGGATCTCTTCTTCGGCCTGTGCCTATCGATGATCGGCAGCGGTTTCCAACTCAGCGCCGGCAACTACGATCTCGCGATCCTGATCAAGCTCGTCATCGGCGGAGTTTTCGGAGCGTTCGCCGGAACCTATCTCGCCGCCATCACCCCGCAGCGCATATTTCGCATCGTGCTTTCCATCTGGCTCATCACGCTGGGCGTGCAACTCTGCTGGAGCGGCGTCCACCAGCTGTAGCTCTTCAAGATTGGTACGCCCGATCAGGCATCGCGGCCCGTCTCCTGCTAAATTCGATTCCAGATGGATGAAGCCGGACGGTTATCGGCGCTAGTGCTCGACTCCTTGGATCAGGAGCACGGAACTCCGGTCGATCTCGCTCGCCGAGCGTACCGTAGCCGCACGCAGTTCTACCGGCTCTTTCAGGCTCTGATCGAAGAAAATCCTGGAACCATGCGGCGGCGGCTGTTGCTTGAAAGGGCCGCGTGGCAGCTCGGCCGCACCAAGCTTTCTATCACCGACATCGCGCTCGACGCCAACTATGGTTCGCTCGAAGCCTTCACTCGCGCGTTCCGCAAGGCATTCCGCGTTTCACCGAGCCTCTATCGCCGCATGGGCGCTACGAATATCTGTCTTCCGTCCCCCAACGGAGTTCACTTCTGCGCCCCAGCTGTTCGATCCAAGGACGCCGCTATTAGCAAAGGAGCTACCGACAATATGGACCTCTACGATCTCTTCTCCGGCGCGGATTCGTGGTACACACGCCGCCTGTTGCAGCACTCAGCCGCTCTCACCGACGAACAACTGGATCGCCCGCACGCCGCCACCAAAGTGTGGGGATGGGATAAGCCTGATCAAAACCTGCGCGAAATCCTGGAGCGCATGGTGCAGACCAAAGAGGTTTGGACGGCCGCTCTCACAGGCGGAGAAATGCCCGCGCTCGATAACCGTCCGGCGGCGGATCGAACTCCCGCTGCGATGCTCGGACGATTCGAAAAGGCGGAAGCGGATTTCCAGCGGGTGCTCTGCGACGTACGCGCCCGCAACGCCTGGAGCGACACCTTCATCGACGCACTGTGTGAGCCGCCGGAGAAGTTCACGTTCGGCGGTATGTTCGCTCACGTGATGACGTTTAACGCCTTCCGCCGGCTGGCGGCGATGGACGCCCTGCAGCGTCTGGGCGCGCCGATTTCAGGCACCGGCTGCCCCATGGATTACGAGGCCAACGTGAAACACGCCGTTGCACAGCAAGAATAGTCAAGAATCGAACCCGCGTTGGCACTACACTCGGGATCATGCTTCGAAGCGCCCTTGCAGTCGTGGCCGGAATTGCCGTGCTCACCATTACCTCCTTCGCGATCGAGGCCGCAGTGAATCCGTTGCTGACGAAAACATTCCCCGCAGCCCTGCGAATCGTCACGGTTGTTTACACCATGGCGTGCGTGGCAGCAGGCGGGTACGTAACAGCCTGGCTGGCGCGGCGCGCTCCGGTTCGGCACGCGGCGATTATGGGAGTGATCGAATCGGCGTTGACGATCGTGGCGATGCTGAGTCTCTCCGGATACGCGCCACTGTGGTCGTGGGTTGCGGGAATCGTGCTAACAACTCCCGCAGCATGGTTGGGCGGCCTCTTACGCGTCGGCCTTCTTGGCCGCACCCGCCAGATGTAGCTTGAAAAACTCCAGCGTCAGCGCCCACGCCTGCTTCGCCGCCACTGCGTTGTAGCTGGCGCGAGCATCGCAGAAGAATCCGTGATCGGCCGCGGAAAACACGACGTTCACGTAGTCCTTCTTCGCCGCCGTCAATGCGCTGGTCACCGCCTGGACCGCCTCCTGAGGGATATGCGCGTCCAACCCGCCCCAAAAGAAGAGCGTGGGCGCCGTTATATCCTTCAGACGATCGGCCAAGCTCGGGAACATCCCGCCGGGCGCGATGCCGCCGCCGTAATAAGAAACCGCACAATCCAGCGGCACCGTGATCGCCGCGTGAATCGATGTCCGTCCACCCATGCAATATCCCGTCGCGCCCACGGGCAAGTTCTTCGCCTCGCCGTTCTTCAACCATCCGTAGGCAGCTTGGATATCGGCCGCGAGACCGGCGTCGGTCAGCGCCTGCATATGCGGCATCACTTCAGCGAAATTGGTGTAGCCCGCTTCCAAGCCCGGAGCCGTGCGATGAAACAGCTCGGGCGAAATGCACAGGTACCCTTCGCCGGCGAACCGCTCCGTGACGTCGCGAATGTGCGCGTTCACACCGAACGCTTCCTGGAATACCAGCAGTCCCGCCCGGGGTTTGCCCTCCGGATGGGCTACATAGGCGCGCATGGACGTTCCATCGCTGACAGAGAGATTGACGTATTCAGTTTTGAGATTCACGGATGCATGATAACTCAACCACTAGCAACCAAAGCAAGGGTGTAACATCTAACACCTGTGCTTTCTCTCTTTGTCTACCGACAATATGGTGATAAAATCAATAGGATCAGCTAGATGCCAATGTCCGTCGCTACAACTGCCACTCCCGACTCGCGCTTGGTCGCGACCGACTTGCTCCAACTCATTGGAAACACGCCTCTGATCCGGCTGGAGCGCATCGCCCGCGACTTCCCGGGCGTCGAAATCTTCGGCAAAGCCGAGTTCGCGAACCCAGGCGGATCGGTAAAGGATCGCGCCGGGCTCAACATGATCCGGGACGGCGAACGCACCGGCAAGCTGACCCCCGACAAAGTCATCCTGGACGCCACCAGCGGGAACACCGGCATCGCCTATGCCATGATCGGCGCGTATCTGGGCTATAAGGTGAAGCTGTGCCTGCCGAAAAACGCCTCCATGGAGCGCAAGCACGTGCTCAAGGCCTACGGCGCCGAGATGGTGTTTAGCGACCCGGGCGAAGGATCGGACGGGGCCATCCGGCTCTGCAAGGAAGTCTATAAAGCGGATCCGGACCGGTATTTCTACCCCGATCAATACAACAATCCCGCCAACTGGAAAGCGCACTACAACGGGACGGCGCTCGAAATCCTCGCTCAGACCGAGGGCCGCATCACTCACTTTGTCGCCAGCATGGGCACTAGCGGAACGTTCATGGGAAACACGCGGCGGCTGCACGAAGAAGTTCCGGGGATCAAGTGCATTTCGGCGCAGCCATCATCGGGCTTTCATGGGCTGGAAGGATTGAAGCATATGCCGACCGCAATCGTGCCCGGCATCTACGACCCTACGCTCGCGGATGAAAACATCTGGATCGAGACCGAAGACGCGTATGCGATGTGCCGCCGGCTGGCGCGCGAAGAAGCGGTTCTGGCTGGTATTTCGTCGGGAGCGAACCTGGTGGCCGCAACCAAAATCGCTCGGCGGCTGGCGGAGGCGGGCGAGCCCGGCGTGATCGTCACGGTGCTCTGCGACGGCGCATACAAATATCTGAGCGAGCCATTTTGGAATGATTAAAATCCAGAAAACAGCGTGGGAAAAGATGGTTTCTCACGTCGAGGGTACATTTCCGAAAGAGGGCTGCGGTTTGATGATCGGGTCCGATGGCGTCGTCGCAGAAGCTGTTCCTTTGCCAAATGCATACACCGGTCCGCAGGAAGATTTCTTTGTGATCGATCCCAAAGACCTGCATCGCGTGGACCAGGAATCCCGCCAGCGTGGCCTCGACGTGCTCGGTGTATTTCATTCGCACCCTGATTGCGACGCGTATTTTTCCAAGCGCGATCTGGAGCACTCCTGCCCCTGGTTCTCATACGTCGTACTATCGATAAAGAAGGGGCGTTTCGACCACGCCAATAGCTACCGCCCGGATTTCGACCAGACGGAAGCTCCCAAGGAAGAATTGATCTATGGCTAAGATTTTGATTCCCACTCCGCTTCGCCAATTCGCCGACAAGAAGGATTCCGTGCAGCTTCCGGGCTCCACCGTGGGCGAAGTGCTGAAGTCGCTCACCGGGCAATATTCGGAGTTGCGTCGCCACCTGTACAACGACGAGGGCAAGCTCCGCAGCTTCGTGAACGTGTACGTCAACGACGAAGACATTCGCTACTTAAACAAGGAAGCGACGCCGTTGACCGATGGCGACACCGTGTCCATCGTCCCGAGCATTGCTGGAGGATCGGCCGGAGTGGCTGCGCCGCCCGCGCCGCCTGCCACGTTGTCCAAAGACGAGATCCTGCGCTATAGCCGCCACCTGATCATGCCCGAAGTCGGCATGGAAGGCCAGTTGAAGTTGAAGGCCGCGAAAGTCGCGTTGATTGGCACCGGCGGATTGGGCGCGCCCCTCGGCATGTATCTCGCCGCGGCGGGCATCGGCCGCATCGGCCTCGTTGATTTCGACGTGGTGGATTTCACCAACCTGCAGCGCCAGGTGATTCACGGGACCAAGGACGTCGGCAAGAAGAAGCTCGACTCCGCCGCTGAGACGATGCTCGACATCAATCCCTACGTCGAGATCGATCGCCACGAAGTTGCTCTCACGAGTGAAAACGCGCTCGATATTTTGAAGGACTACGATATCGTCGTCGACGGCACGGATAATTTTCCGACGCGCTATCTCGTCAATGACGCATGCGTACTGTTGAAGAAGCCGAATGTCTACGGTTCCATCTTCCGCTTCGAAGGCCAAGCCACGATCTTCGCCTATCCCGGCGGACCCTGCTATCGCTGCTTGTATCCGGAGCCGCCACCTCCCGGCCTGGTTCCAAGCTGCGCCGAAGGTGGTGTGCTCGGCATTCTGCCCGGCACGGTCGGATTGATCCAGGCCACAGAAACCGTAAAGTTGATCTTAGGAATCGGCGAGCCACTGATCGGCCGGCTGGTGCTCTACGACGCGCTGGCCATGCGATTCCGTGAATTGAAGCTGCGCCGCAATCCCGAATGCCCGGTGTGCGGTGATCATCCGACCATCACCAAGCTCATCGATTACCAGGAATTCTGCGGAATCCCCACTCAGACGCATGAGGAGAAGCCCATGGACGGCGATATCGAACCAACCGAGGTAAAGGCGAAGATCGATCGCGGCGACCGGTTCGTCCTGATCGACGTACGCGAACCGCACGAATATCAGATCTGCAATATCCCGCAAGCCAAGTTGATCCCCCTCGGCGATCTGCCCAAGCGCGTGAACGAGCTGAACTCCGCCGACGAAATCATCGCGCATTGCAAAAGCGGAATGCGCAGCGCCAAGGCGGTGGATTTCCTGAAACAAGCCGGGTTCAAGAAGGTCCGCAATATGAAGGGCGGAATTCTGGCCTGGAGCGATAAGGTGGACCCCAGCGTCCCGAAATATTGAGTTAGCTCATTTTGTAAATGTAGCTGTCCAGCGCCCAGCCGGGACGAACAGGCCCATCACCCGTCCCCGCGCGTTGCTTGAGATTGCGGTAGACCAGGCTTCCTGGGCTGATTATTTTAACTCGACCCCACCAAGAATCGAAGGGTTCAGGTGGTTCTACATTCAGATTCTTTAGCAAGTCAAAGGCATTCCTGTAAACATCGGTGGAGCCTTTTTCAGCCACGTCCGGCGAGACGACGATTAGGCGCCAGTCGTCCTCGTCTTCCGACGGGTGCCAAAACGCGGCCGAGACCTTCAAGCCGGACGCTTCCAGCGCCGACAGGACTCGCTGGCCGCCTTCGATGTCGGTTCTTACCAGCGTTGTTTTATACATAACAGCACTCCGTGGTCTGGGTCCGTGATTGCAGTGTAGAGAGCATGCGCCCCCAGCCGACCTTGCGGCTGGTAACGGCTATCGGGGGACCAGTCCTCCACACTCTCCCAGTTTATGTCCAAATCCCGATCAGCCGCGCGGGAAGCGCTAAACTCACCGTCCAGCGCAGAGGCCTTGAGCAGTTTCCCAAAGTCGCGCGACCACGCTGCTCTGGATTCCTCCGGCGAGGGATAAAAGTCAAACTGATTCGTCTTTCTACAGATACATGCCTTCAACGCGCATTCCACGACGTAACCGCACATGTAATAAGCGCCAGAATAGAGTTGCGCGTCCAGCAACGCCTTCGCATGCCGCAGATGTAGTTCAGCCAGTTCCTGGAAATCACTTCGATTCACGGCGTCATCACCCTCACGCTGAGAGTACAAAACCCGCGGCGACCCTCTCCCCTGTTCCCTTCCGAACGCCGGATTCCAGAAATGAACACTCACCCGGTCTCGCCAAAAAACCAACGCCTTTGTTTCTAAAGCACTAGCCGAGGCGATCCGTTTGCGATCATTCTCTTATGCTGGAAACCATCGCCTCCTTCCTGAGTGAGCTCAAAGTCGGCGCGCGTTCCCTGGGCCGCGCCAAAGGCCTCACGATCACCGTCGTCCTGACCCTGGCCATCGGAATCGGAGCCAATTCCGCGATGTTCAGCCTGGTGCGCGCCGTGCTGTTGCGCCCCTTGGTTAATCGCGACGAAGACCGCCTCATCTATATCCGCCAGAGCGCGCCCGGCAACGGAGACGATAACGCCAACTTCTCGGTGCCTGAGATCCAGGATTTGCACGCCCGCGTGAAGACGCTGAGCTCTTTCGGCGATTTCTCCACGCTCGGATTCACATTGGTCGGCCTCGGAGAACCGCGCTCGGTGCAAGCCGGCGTGGTGGGGGGATCGTATTTTCAGGTCATGGGATTGCGCCCGGTGCTCGGCCGGCTGCTTGACGAGCACGACGATGGTCCGAATGCCGCAGGCGCCGTGGTATTGACCTACCGTTTCTGGTCGACAACGCTCAAGAGCGATCCCACCGTGATCGGCAAGAATGTCCGGCTGGATTCATTCGTCGATGCGCGGCCCGCGACGGTGGTCGGCGTGTTGGAGCCGTGCGTCCCTTACCCGCAGGACACCGAGATCATCGCCAACATCGTAACCAGCGCGCATCATCTTTCAGCCACCATGGTCACCGGCCGAATCCATCGTATGACCGAATTGTTCGCGAGGCTGGCGCCCGGCGCGAATCTGGATCAAGCGCGCGCTGAGCTCAATTCGGTATACGGCGTGATGAAGCGCGAGCATCCGGATGCCTATCCAGCCAAAGCGGACTACCGGATCAGCGCCGTGAAACTGCGCGACCAGCTTACCTCCGGAGCCCGCACCATCCTGCTGGTGCTGATGGCGGCATCGCTGCTGGTATTTGTCATTGCTTGTTCGAACGTCGCGAACCTGATTCTGGCGCGCACCGTGCGACGCGAAAGCGAACTCGGAATCCGCGCGGCCCTTGGCGCCAGTACCAGTGCTCTGCGCCGTACTTTATTGGCCGAGAGCCTGCTATTGTGCGTGGCGGGCGCAGCCATCGGAGTCCTGATCGCGAAGCCATTGGTGGCCGTTCTGGCGCGATACGCGTCGCGCTATTCCGTGCGCGCGCTTGACCTGCAAGTGGATGCGAGCATGCTCTGGGTGGGAGCGGGACTCGCCGTGGTTGCCGCCGTGCTGCTAGCATTTGTTCCGCGCCTGCCATCCTCGGGCGGCGCACAAGGATTCGCATTGTCCAGCGGAAGCTCCCGCGTTACCGGCCTCGCGAACCGGAAGTTAAGAATCTTCGCGGTAGTTCAAATCGCAGCGTCGTTTGTGCTGGTGGCCGCAGCCGGATCATTCGTCAAGACACTGCTTGCCCTGGAGGCGGCCCAAACGCCGTTCGATACGCACCATGTGCTGTCAATAAATGTTCCCGTGATACATAACGGAAAAACGCCTGCGCAGATAGTGGACTATTACCGCGAAGCAACGCGCCGGATCCGTGAATTGCCCGGCGTTCAGAACGTTGCTGTCAGCGCCGACGTTCCGTGGCGGACCAACGCGAACTTCGCACTGCAGGTCGCGGTCGACGGGCACGTTCCGGCGCCGGCTGAGGAACGTCCGCGGCCGCTAGTTCGGATCATCTCCCCGGGATTTTTCGCTACGCTGGGGCTGCCGATTCTGGAAGGACGCGATTTCACCGATGCCGACCGCGACGCCAGCGAGCCTGTCGCCATCATCAGCCAAAGCGCAGCGCGCCGGATATTCCCCAACGGTGCGCTTAACCATCATCTGACCTGGAACGACCCGCTCCTGAAATTCATTCCAATGATAAACGCCGCTCCGCAGCGCATCATCGGCGTCGTGGCGGATATGGACGACTTGAACTTGGTACCTGTTCCCACCATGACGTTGTACCGTCCTTTCGCTCAGGAGGCAGCCATGGGAGGCGGAGGTCTGTTCGTACACGTCGTCTCCAATCCTTACGCTCTGGTGAAGCCCGTGACGCGGATCATGCACACCATGTCGGCGGACCAGCCCGTGGAACATGCCGCGACGCTCGATGACGTCCGTGCCGAGGTGCTCTCATCGGATCGGCTCAACGTGGTCGTGTTCGGCGTCTTCGCCGGCGTGGCGCTGCTCATTGCGGTCGTGGGAGTGGCTGGCGTGCTGGCATTCTCGGTCAGCGGACGCACGCGCGAGTTTGGCATCCGGCTCGCGGTCGGCTCCGCGCCGCGGCATCTGCTCGTACGCGTTATAGCCGAAGGCGCGGCTATGGCCATTGGCGGACTCGCGGTTGGGCTGGCCTGCGGGTACGGCCTCGCGCAACTCGCCGGCACATTTCTTGGCGATCTGAAAATGCCGGATCTGTTGCCGGTGGCCGGCTCAGCTTTCGTATTGTTGCTTGCCGCCGTGATTGCGTCGGTCGTACCCGCTGCGCGCGCAGCTCAAGTCGACGTGATGCAGGCTCTGCGAGCCGAGTGAGGCCCTACTTCGAGACCGCGCCGAGAATCCCAAAATCGAAGCCGATCTTCACCCAGTGATCGCCCGATGTAAAGTTCGATGCTAGAGCATATTCACCAGGCTTGAGATCGGCGCTCGGCCGGATGGTCACAACGTCGCCATTCACTCCCAGGATCTCGAAATCCGTCACGTCCTTTGCCTGGTAATGCGCCCACTCCCAGAAATGGCGGCTGACGGCCATACGCACTTCGCGATAATCCGCCTTCGTTGTGGCACGAACCAGGTATACGTCGGCCGGACTGATTCCATGCAGATAGAAGGTCGGCCGGGGATCGTTGCCGATCTGAACAGTGGCATGCGAGCCGGGCATTTGAGCGACTGTGTGGTCTGACCCCACGTTAAGAATCTCCAAAGCCGCCCCTCTTCCTTCCCAGAGCGGCATCAGGACTGTGTTTTGCAGCGTCACCCAGTCGCCGGCGGAACGATAGTAGATACCGCGCGACTCTGGAATTCCCGTCAGATCCATGTTTCCGGGCGGGGTGTCCTGCGCAATCAACGCAACCGTGAGTAGCGTGGCGCAGGCGATAGAGGAAGCGAGAAACTTTCGAGTGGTCAAGGCCAAGACCTCCAGCGATTGGACGTAGCCCAGCCAGAAACAACTACAGGCGCAGGTACTACTACTTTTCTGCGGGTGGTTTATCTGCCGGTTCGGCCGCTTCTCTGGCGTCCCGGCTGACCTTGTGTTTGTCGTTGTGAAAATTCTGCCACTCGCCTTGCACCGGTGGCTGCAGCATTACTCCCTCGTCGGTGCATCCCACGCTGAGGATCGCAACGATCGCAACGACGATAACGGCTAAGATCCGCATACTTGGCCAATGTAGCATACCGGGGCTAGTTCCGCGCTTGCTCCCGCGGATGCTTGGGGAACATCACATCTTGAGCGGTCGTTTTCATGGGAACCGCCACGTCGAAGAACCCGATCATCATCTCTTCCCAGGTTTGCTCGCCGTAATGAACTTCCTTGGTCGGGTCCGGATTGAAGCGATTGTTGGCCGAATTATCGAAGTGCGCTTCGCATTCGATGACAGTGCCCTTCGGCAGCTTCTTCTCCTGCGCCAAATCGTAGGTCAGCTGCCAGTTGAAATCATAGTGCGGCACGCGCAGCAGCACTTCCTTTTCGCCGCTCGGATACGTAGCGCGATACTCGAAGCTCGCGCCGCGAAAATGCATATGAGGCAGGAAATTCACCAGCGTGGCATCCTGCTGCAGCGTCATCTTTGCATTCACTTCGGTGTCCGGCGCTCCGGAAGGAATAGTAAACGTCACATTGGCGGTGTTGACCGTGAGCATGCGTTCGGTGGGCGGCGTCTTCGAAAATACCAGCCCGATCTTTGAAATATCCGTACCCGCCGTTCCATTGGCTGTGTAGTGCATCTGCAGCACGAGGTCGGAACCAGCTTTGATCAGTTTGGCTCGGCCGGGTTTGATGACCTCGGGAACAGTTCCTGGAGCGTACGCGACCAGGAAGTCGCCTGGAAACGGGATGCCGGGCATCTTCGCTTCAGCCTCTTCCTGCTTTTTCTGATCCTCGGGGCTGAGTTCGGGATCCTTGGGAACATAGGGCACACCAGGCTTGGCATCCCTCATCCACGGATTACCGGGTTCCCGCACAAACGCGATGATGTGGTGGACCAGCTTGGTATTGCCTGGCCGCGCTTCGGCCAATTGCACGTACCTGTCTTCGGTAAAACCGGTCGGAATCACGATGTACTGATAGTCGATGGTTCCCGCCGCGGGGATCTTGAATTCGATCGGCATCGTTATCACGGCATCCGGCTGACCGATGCGCCATCCCTCCACCCAATCGACGGGCTTCGGAGCATCTTTGGGATCGCCCTCAGGTGCGCCCGCGTCCACCCAAGCAACGAGCGTGTGGACGTCGGATTCAACAAGCGAGCGGTCGTTGGCGAACTTACCGTAGTGCGGGTCCGCAAACCACGGTGGCATCTTCTTCGTCAGGACAGCGTTCTTGATCGCCTTGGCCCAGGGCCGAGTGCTTTCGTAGGTGAGGAACGATGCAGGAGCGATCTCGCCGGGCCGGTGGCATGTCTGACAGTTTTTTTGTAAGACCGGCAACACATCCTTGTAAAAGGTTACAGAAGATGAAACTGTTCCAGCTTGCGCGAGAGTTACCGAGCCGAGAACACACCACAGATACAGCTGCATGAACTACCTCCGAACTGGGTTATACGCTGTTATACGCTAATGATACGCCAATGAGGGGAGATGAGTTCTGAAAAAGAGCAGAAACCGAAGACAAGGCATGACAAATCGGTTATCATGGACCCTTACAACCGATAAGGTACCTAAGGGCTAGCGTCATGGACTTTCACGCCACTGCCACATCCGCGTCGCCGAACCGGAAGTGTGTATTAGAGTTGGATCTGCCCCGCTTTCGCAAAAGGGCAGGCGTTTCGCTTGAGCAGATTGTCGACCGCACCAAGATCAGCTCGCGATTTTTGCGCGCGATCGAAGACGAGCAGTTCGATCAGCTACCGGGTGGAATCTTCACTACCAGCTATCTGCGGCAATACGCGGCGGCTATCGGATACGACGAAGATGCGTTGGTGGCGTATTACATGCAGCGGTTTAATCCCGCTCCGGCAGTCGCCAAGGCGCCGCAGCGAGAAACTAGCAGCCGCAAGCTCCTGGATCGCTGGTTGGGCACTGCGGCACAGGCGCCTCGATAGGCGAGGTAGCGCCTCCACGAGTCTGCTCGCGCCATACACCTGAAATTCCTCGCGGGAATAGCTCCCGGGTTTTCTCGCCTTATTCTCTCCGGTTGCCGGCTCTATCGTCGATGAATGTATTAAGGAGGCGATGAGCAGTCATTCATCGGTTCTTGTCCATGAAGGTAACCCAGACGAATAACAAATCCATCGCCGGATTGACTCGCGCTGCCAGTGCGGTGCCGGTGGGGCCGGGTAATAGGGCGGCGAGCTCCGCGGCAGTGGAAGCGAGCGATCAATCGCAGATCTCAAACCTGAGTACCTATCTTGCGGCGGCAACGAGCGGCTCGCCCACGCTGGTTGCCAAGCTGAGCGCGCTCGGCACGGCTGTCTCTAGCGGGCAATACAAGGTAGACTCGAGCGTTCTCAGCGAAGGAATCATCCAACACAGCCTTCTGTTCAGCGGAGCATGGTAAACGATGGCCAATGAAAAGCCGGAGCTTGTCCGGATCCGTGAGGCCCGCCTGTTCATTGACCGGATGCGCGGGCGTTTGCTTCATCCCTCCTTCGAGTCGCTGGCGGAATGCGCGGCGGATCTCGGCTTGGCCGTGGAGTGTATCCGCCGGTTGGATGCCAAATTACCAGCCTGGCAAGGAGTGCAGCGTAAGGCGCTCGAGGCCGAGGTAGTCGGGCTGCGGCGCGATATACGCTGCGTCGAAGCATTGCTCACAAACGCGGGAAAGTTCTACGCCGGATGGGCCCGCCTGCTTGCTCCCGACCCGGCGCCCCCCAATTACACTTCATCTGGATCAAGCAGTCCGCCTTCAGCCAAAGCGAGCACGCTGGTGATGCATGGGTAATCTATCCACCTCGTTTATCAATGCCGCGGGCTCGCTGGATGTTTATGCGCAAGCGCTACAAGTGGTGGAGAACAACGTCACCAACGCCAATACACCAGGCTATGCAACACAGACCGCGTCCCTGGTCGCTCAACCCTTCGATCTCCTGACGGGAGCGCCTGGCGGCGTGAATTTAGGAGCCACCCAAAACTCGCGCAGCCAATACGCCGAGCAGGGCGTGCGCACTCAGCAAACAGCCTCCGGATACTATACACAACAAGTGTCGGACCTCACCACGGCACAAAACTATTTCAGCTTGTCGGACACATCGGGAATTGGTCCGGATATAAATAGCCTCTTTGCGAGTTTTTCGCAATTGAGCATTACACCCAATGACACCGTGGCCCGGCAGACGGTGCTCAACGACGCAGCTACCGTAGCCCAGGACTTCAACAACACTGCCACCGGGTTGCTTAGCCAGGCCAATGATTTGCATCAGGAAACCAGCAGCACGATCACCAACATCAACCAGATCGCAACCACCATCGCCCAAATCAATTCAGAACACCGGGTAGACCCGGACGGGTCTGTTGACGCGGGTGTCGACGCTCAACTCAACTCGTCTCTCGAGCAACTATCGCAACTGGTCAACTTCAGTACTTTACAGCAACCCGATGGCACCGTATCCGTGTATATCGGCGGCCAGACGCCACTCGTCATGGAAGGTAAAGCTTATGCGATCCAAGGCGATTTCTCGACGGCTCAGACCGCCATTCTCAGCAGCTCAGGCACCGATATTACAGCTCAAACTACGGGCGGGCAGCTGGGCGCGGAGTTAAACGACAACAACAATCTTCTGCCGTCCTACGTGAGCAGCCTCAATACGTTGGCGCAGACCCTGGCCGATCAGGTCAACAACGGGCTTAATAACGGCATCGATGAAAACGGCGCGGCTCCCGTAACGAATCTGTTCACCTATAACGCCGTTTCGGGTGCTGCGGTCACTCTCGCCGTCAATCCGCTCACACCGGATCAGATCGCTGCTGCGTCGCCAGGCGCTCCCGGCGGTAACGGCAATGCCCTGGCGCTGGCCGCGCTCGCCAATACCCAGGTTGTCAGCGGATACACCTTCGCTCAAGCTTATGGCAATCTGGGGGGCCAGGTTGGTAGCGACCTTTCGACGGCGACCAACGATGGCACCACAACCGGTGCTCTGCTGAGCCAGGCAGAGTCGCTACGCCAGCAGATTTCGGGCGTGTCGCTCGATCAACAAGCCGAAACCCTGATGCAATACGAGCAATCCTACGATGCGATTTCTAAGATGATCGGTGAATTGGGCAATCTCAGCCTCGACGAGGTCAATATGTTGCCGCCGGTTAGCTCCTAAACTTTATGCGAAAGGAAGCTTGAAAAAGGAGTTCGAAATGATCAGCAATCTCAGTCCGACCGATCAGAGCTTCCTCACTGGGTTGGCGCAGATTCAACAATCGCTGCAAACCGCGGAGACGCAGGTAACGACCGGACTCAAAATCAACAACGTGTCGGATGACCCATCGGAAATCGCGGACATTTGGCAAACGCAGGCGGAATTGGGCCAAACCCAACAAATCAATACGAATTTGACCCAGGTGTCGACGGAGGTAAATACCGCCGAGTCCTCGCTCGAAAACGCCGTCACCTTGGTTGAGCGGGCCGAAACTCTCGGCACCCAAGGGGCCACCGACACCGCCGACGCAGCTACACGCGAGGACCTGGCAGGTGAGCTAGGCTCCATCCTTCAGGAATTGGTCGCCACTGCCAACACCCAGGTGGCTGGCCGGTACATCTTTGCCGGCGACACCGATCAGACGCAACCCTATTCCATCGATCTGACCCAGAGCAGCCCCATCAGCGCATATCAGGGTTCCACCTCCACCCGGCAGGTCCAAAGCCCGGATGGCACGACATTTTCTATTGCTCTCACCGCTCAACAAATCTTCGATAACCCGAGCGCGCCGGACAGCGTCTTTGGTTCCATCAACAACCTGATGCAGGGGCTGATCAATAACAACAGCGCGGCGATCACTTCCTCCATCACCGACGTGCAGACCGCCGACACTTATCTCAACCAGCAACTGGCGTTCTATGGAACCGTGCAGGACCGGGTCACCGATGCCCAAACCTTTGGCCAGAACTATACCGTGCAATTGCAATCGCAGTTGAGCGGAATCCAGGACGCCAATGCAGCCGCATCCATCACCGAGATGACCCAAGCTTCAACTCAACTGCAAGCCGCGCTTCAATCTGAGGCGCAGCTTCCCAAAAGCACTCTCTTCGATTTCCTGGGTTAGCGGGAGGCTGTTCTCTGGGATCCGAAGTGAAAGGACGACGAAACCACGTGGTTGGAGGAGTCCACCAGCGCCTGGGCTCCGAACGGGAATCGCCAATCGTTGACCTCCACGTCATGCGCGCCTTCCGGGCTGCCGGCCGCACTGACCGCCCATAGCGGATATTGCGAAAATCGCAGGAAAACCTGCACCGGGTGTGCGGTGCGCGCGGCGTCGATGGCTGCGCTGGGCGCCGGCTTATAAATGATTGTCCCGGCCGCCGGATCGAACTCCTCACGCACGTTGACGCGGAAGTGCATCACGAACTCCGGCCGCTCGATCCATCCCAGCCACTCCAACGGGCTGATGCCCGCCGTCGGAAACGCGGCTACGCGCGTCGGCGGACCGTCCTGGTAAAGCCGCGAGTTTAGGATTTCAAGGGTGCGCTGGTGCAATAGCCAGCGGCCGCAGTCATACAGCAGGAAAAACGACAGCGCGAAAATCGCTAGGCCGCGCCCGGCACCAGCCTTCGCGCCAATCTCGGAGCTCACCAGTCTTCCCACCAGCGGCCCGAGCCAGGCGAGCAACAGCACCGCCCAAATGATCAGGTCGAAAAGATTGATCAGATCCAGGTGAAACCACTGCGAGGAAAACGGATACAAGAGCCGGATGCCGTAGGTATTCGTAAGGTCGAGCAGCAAATGGCTGGCGACTCCGATGATCGCGATGCCCCACGCCGCCAACCAGCCCTGCATTGTCCGGCCGATGGCGCAAACCACCAACACAGACAGCAGCGCCATCAACGGCGCCGTGGCAATGGAGTGCGTGATCCCACGATGCTGTTCGAAATAGTACAACGGGCCGCGAGCGATGCTCACGACGTCGATGTCAGGGATGTTCGCCGCAAGAACCAACAGCAGAGTGGCGCGTGGATACAACCGATTCAGGCCGGCCTGGCTCAACATCAAGCCGGTTAGCGAGTGGGTGAGGTTGTCCATGCGGCGTCTTCGACGCTGGCGGGTCTGCGCGATCGAAAACTCGGGGGCACCAAGAGCGTCAGGGCGTTGGGAACAATCTCGACGCGCGCGGGCGCAATCCCTACGTATTCTCCGTCCACCTGCAAATGGATTTGTTGACCCCGGACCGATGAGATTTCCGCCTGGCGCGTCCGCAGAATCGTGATCCCTTGCATCTTCCGCTGCCGGTGGGCCACGATGCCGAGCATGTATTTAAGGAAACCGAGCGAGCTCTCGCCTTCGAACAGCACCATCTCGAACTCGTCATCCAAAAGTGAGATCGTCGGCGCGATTTCCAGGTCGCCGCCGTAATTGCGGACGCGGCTCAGCAAAGCGAAGCTCGCGCGAAACTCGCACCCGTTGGCCTCCACAGTGAACTCGGGGAAACGGCTGCCCACCTTTGAGAACCCACCAATCCAGTACGCCACTTTGCCGAAGGTTTGCTTCAGACGCGCGTTCAAGTGATACACGATGTCGGCGTCCAGGCCCGCGCCGGCCATCAGAAGGAAGTAGCGCTTAGACTCGTCGCTTCCGTTTGCAATTGAACCTAATGCCACGCGTTCCAGCACCGTATCGGCGAGAGCTTCAGCCGCGCGTTCCATGGATTTACCGATGCCCAGCTCACACGCCAGCACATTCGCCGTACCGGCCGGAAGAACGCCCAAGGGAACGTCCGAGAACGCCATGCCATTCACCACTTCGTTGATCGTGCCGTCGCCGCCCGCGACCAGGATCAGCTCCGCTCCGCGATCCACTTCCTGGCGCGCGATTTCGCCCGCGTGCCCGGGTCCCGTGGTGGCAATGGAATCGAAGGTCATCCCGCGCGCGCCCAAAACTTGAATGGCCCGGTGAAGCGCATGGCTTCGCCTTCTGATGCCGCCCGCGTATGGATTGTAAATGAGAACGGTTCGCCGGTGAATAGTAACCTAATTATAGTAGATGCCCAACAAGAAAGTAGAAGCAGAGATCGAAGATCTGCGCGAAAAGCTGCATCATCACGAGTACTTGTATTACGTCCTCGACCAGCCCGAGATCAGCGACGCCGAGTACGACCGCATGATGCGGCGGCTACAGGAGTTGGAAGCCGCGCACCCTGAGCTGGTGACTTCGGAATCGCCCACCCAACGCGTCGGCGGCAAACCGCGGGAAGGCTTCGTGAAGGTGCGGCACAGCTCTCCCATGCTAAGCCTGGACAACGCGCTGAACGAAGATGAAATGCGCGCGTTCGACCAGCGCGTCCGCGAGCTGCTCAAGGGCGAACCCTTCGAATACGTCGCCGAATTGAAGTTGGACGGGCTGTCGATGGCGGTGCACTACGAGAATGGAAAGATGGTGCGTGCCATCACACGCGGCGACGGACAAACAGGCGAAGACGTCACCGAGAACGCCCGCACCATACGATCAGTCCCGCTGCGCGTGAAATCGAAGCTGCCGGCATTCGAAGTGCGCGGCGAAACGTTGTTCACTAAGCAAGCTTTTGAACGGCTCAACGCCCGCCAGCTGCAGCAAGGGCTTCCGCCATTTGCGAATCCTCGCAACGCCGCCGCTGGATCGCTTCGCGCTCTGGAGCCTACTCTGACCGCGTCGCGACAGCTTGAGTATTCGCCGTATTTTCTTTTGGTCGACGGGAAGTTTTATTTCGACAGCCACTGGGAATCGCTCGAAGAACTGGCCCGCATGGGGTTCAAGGTGAACTCGCATCGCAAGAAATGCGCCGGACTGGAAGATGTTCTCGAGTTTAATAAGAACTGGGAGTCCAAGCGCGAGTCGCTGTCCTATGAGATCGACGGCGTTGTCATCAAAGTGGATTCCATCCGCCAGCAAGCGCAGCTTGGTTGGACCGCAAAAGCCCCGCGCTGGGCCATCGCGTTCAAGTTCCCGGCGCATCAGGAGCAAACGGTGGTGGAAGGCATCGAGGTGCAGGTGGGGCGCACCGGCACTCTGACGCCGGTTGCACATTTGAAAGCCGTCAAGATCGCGGGCGTCACCGTGACTCGTGCGACGTTACATAACGAAGACGAAATCGTGCGGCTCGGAGTCGAAATCGGCGACACGGTGCTGGTGGAGCGCTCGGGCGACGTGATCCCAAAAGTCGTGCGCGTGGTGAAACCGGGCCACGATCGCCGTCCGTTCAAGATGCCGAAGCATTGCCCGGTGTGCGGCGGCGACATTGTGCGCGAAGAAGGCGAGGCGGCTAGCCGTTGCATCAATACCAATTGCCCCGCGCGATTGAAGGAGTCCGTCTCACACTTCGCGGCGCGCGGCGTCATGGATATCGATGGTATGGGCGACGTCCTGGTGGATCAACTGGTGACGCGCGGGATCGTGAAGAGCGTCGCTGACATTTACGATTTGACGCTCCCTCAGATGCTGGAACTTGATCGCATGGGCGAGAAGTCGGCGGAGAAAGTGCTGCGCAATATTGACGCATCGCGTAAGCAGCCACTGCCACGCGTGCTGAACGGCCTGGGAATCCCGTTTGTCGGCGAGCGCACGGCGCAGATCCTCGCGGACACGTTCGGAAGTCTTGACGTCATCGCCGACGCGGATGAAGAGAAGCTGCAAGAGGCCGAAGAGGTGGGTCCCAAAGTTTCTGAAAGCATCCGGCAGTTTTTTCACGAGCGGCGAAATCGCGAGTTGGTGGAACGCCTGCGTCAAGCCGGTCTCACGTTTGAGCACCAGATCAAGCCCAAGAAAACATCCGGCCCTCTCGCTGGAAAGGTTTTCGTTCTCACCGGGACGCTTCCGAACATCACGCGCGAAGAAGCCAAGGCGCGCATCGAGGCTGCGGGCGGCAAAGTGACTGGATCGGTGAGCAAGAAAACCGACTACGTTGTCGCGGGCGCCGATCCGGGTTCGAAGCTCGATAAAGCGAACTCTTTGTCAGTGCCTGTGATCGGCGAACCGGAACTGCTGGCCCTCTTGCAGTAGAATCTCAGAGGGCACGCGAACACTGTCCAAATTTATCCAGACACTCGTGTCGTGGGGGCCGGCCGGCGTTTTCTTTCTCGGCCTGCTGGATTCCACCGGCGTTCCCATGGTGGGTGGCGTGGATGCGCTGATCGTCCTCATCGCGGTCACGAATCACGAGCAAGCTTACTTGGCCGCGGGCGCCGCGATCGCAGGCTCGTTGATCGGAAGCCTGATCCTTTTTTTAATCGCGCGCAAAGGCGGCGAGGAATATCATCGCCGTCACACCTCAAGCCCGCGCGGCGCGAAACTGCGCGCCTGGTTCCATGAGTATGGACTGCTCACGGTCTTCGTGCCGGCCTTCGTTCCCATCATTCCGTTGCCGCTTAAGATTTTTATCATTTCCGCGGGCGCTCTCGAAGAAAGCCCGATCACGTTTTCCATCGTTTTACTGGCGGCGCGGGTTCCTCGTTACGTATTTCTAGCATGGCTCGGCTCCCGCTTGGGCGCGGATACCATTCCGTATTTGCGCCAGCACATTTGGGGACTGGTTCTGCTCGCCATCGCGTTATTCGTAATTCTCTATTTCGGCGTTCGGACGGTGCACAATTATCGAGTGAGTAAGTCGAAACCTACTGCCCTAACGTAAAGTTGACTTCGATCGGCGCGATTACTTCCACCGGCTGTCCGTTCAGCAGCGTCGGCGCATAGACCCACTGCGCGACAGCATCCATCGCGGCCTGCGTGAGCAGCGGATGGCCATCGACCAGTCGAAGATCGTGAATCGTACCGTCCTTTCCGATTGTTCCGATCAGATGCACTACGCCTGACACCCGGACACTCCTCGCCAGCGTCGGGTATATCGGCATCACTTTCCGGATCAGCTTGGCCATCTGGACCGAGCTCATGACGCGGATCGGCGCGGATTGTGTCGCGGGATGCGATTCAGCTTTCGGCGGAGGCGGCGGCGCGGGCATCGTGATTGGCAGCGCTCCCACCGGTCCCACACCGCCGGGTACAAATTGGCCAATGCTTGGCGGCACATCCGCATACGGAACAGTCTGAGGCTCGGCCGGATGCGTACTAAATCCACGATCCACGTGGAACATCGGTCGCACCGCCGGAGCCGGCGTGGGCGCATTTGTCGACCCCGAATGAGGCGGTGTCACCACTGCTTCCTGAAGCGGCGCGGGCGGTGGACTCATCATGATGTCCTTCCAATGAATCGCCGGTAAATGGTCGCTAAAAGCCAACGGAATTAGCAATGCCAGACTGACAACCACTAACTCCGCGCTTAGCGATGCCAGGAAATTCCACTGCCGATTTGCATTGTGATCGAGAAGTATGGATTGTTCAAACACGTCTCTATAGACACCGCTTTTTTCTCTTGGTTCCCGGTGCCGAATAATCGGCCTGAGCCGGTATTTCGGCGACGCCGCGTCGGCACTATCCCACAAATGATTGAAACGGTTGGAGAAATAACGGCCTCTGGCCTGCTTCTGATGAGTACGAGAGCCGCGATGCTACGGATCACCAGGCATGACTGCCCCGAGACCATCACCTTACAAGTGGAAGGGCGGCTGGTAGGCGCTTGGGCGAAGGAACTGGAGTGTTGCTGGAAAAGCACCGTGCTGAGTCGGAAAGATAGAGCGCCGATCATCGACTTAACCGAGGTTCTGTTCATTGACGAAGAAGGAAAGCGAGTGTTGACGAGGTTGTTCCACGAAGGCGCGTTCTTTCGCACCGGGGGACCGATGACCGATGCGATTCTCGCGGAGATCACGGGGAAGTCGCACTGCATTTTGCGAGGCGCGGCGCTGCCAGTGGTCGCGCTGCTGCTAGGTGCGATGTTCGCCAAGGGTGCGGCGTTGAAACAGAATCCTCAGGTGCAGGTCGCGAATCTAAACGTGGCAGTGAGCCAAGAAAGCCAAGTGGTTGCGCGGTCGGCGCTGTTGCCGCAGGCAAATTTCACGGTGATTTCGGCGCAGGATGAGCTCGCCCGCGCACGCGCGGACCTCGCTCGCGCCACCGGCCAAATGGAATTGTTGTACACGAAATGAAGGAAAAAGAACGAATGGAATCACAGACCATGGACCAAGGGAAAGAGCGCGAGACGCCAAAGATGGAAACGCGAGCGAGCGAACCCGCGCGGATGGTCGTGGCCACACCCAAGAATTCCTCGAAAAAGCTGATCATCCTGGTCGTGTTTCTGGCCATCGCCGCGGTCGGGCTGTATCTGTGGGTGAATTCGTTGAATCGCGTCTCCACCGACGACGCGCAAGTGGACGGGCACATCAGTCCCGTTTCGTCCAAGATTTACGGGAAGATTAGCGAAGTTCTGATCGACGACAACCAGCAAGTGAAGAAGGGTCAAGTGTTGGCGCGCATCGATCCCGCCGATTATCAAGCGAAGCTCGATCAGCAGCTGGCAGCCGTAGCCGTGGCGGAAAGCCAGGCTCAGGGAGCGAACGCCGGCGTGCCGCTCACACGCGACACCACGGGCAGCAGTGTAACAGCAGCCGAAGCGCAATTGGCCGCGGCGAAGGCCGATTACGATCAGGCACGAGTGGAATCCGAACGCGCCTCCATCGCCGATATCGCAGTGGCGCGCGCCAATGTGGAAACCGCGCAGGCTAACGCGGATCATGCACAAACGGATTTGGATCGCATGAAGACTCTCGTCGACCAGGAAGAGATCTCGCGCTTAGAGTACGATTCGTACGCCTCAGCGACGCGCGTCGCACTCAGCCAATTGCAGGCGGCCAAGGACAAGCTCGCCTCCGTGACCAAGGATGCGGAAACCAAGAAAGCCGCTCTGATGTCGTCGCAAGCCCGGATTTCACAGGCACAGGCCGGCATCATGCAGGCCAAGGCGACTCAACAACAGGTGCCTGTACGCGTTGCCGATGCGTCGTCCGCGTCGGCGAGTATCAGTGCAGCGCGAGCCAACGTGGAATCGGCCAAGCTGGACCTCAGCTACACCACGATCGTGGCGCCGATGGACGGCGTGGTAACGCACAAGTCGGTTGAAGTGGGACAGATCGTGCAACAAGGCCAGGGATTGCTGATGCTGGTTCCACTGCAGGATGTTTGGGTCACCGCAAATTTCAAAGAGACGCAGCTGGCCGACGTGCGAGACGGTCAACGAGCGGAAGTGAAAGCGGATTTGAGCGGCAAAACTTATCCCGGGCACGTGGATTCGATCGCCGCCGCCACCGGCGCCCGCATGAGCCTGCTGCCGCCGGAAAACGCCACGGGCAATTACGTGAAGGTGGTTCAGCGTATTCCAGTGAAGATTGTGCTCGATCCGATTCCGGGCGGCAATCAGGTGCTGCGCCCGGGAATGAATATCGAAGCCACGATTTTCACCAAGTAGTTTCGCCCGCGGAGCAGTATTATGCCGGCCGTTTTACAAACCGAAATATTGGAATTGCGCACGCCCGCGCGCCCGGTGATCAATCCCTGGGTGATCGCGGGGACCGTGATGCTGGCCACTTTCATGGAAGTGCTGGACACCAGCGTGGCCAACGTCGCGCTCCCGCACATCGCCGGCAGTTTATCTTCGAGTGTCGACGAAGCTACGTGGGTGCTTACGGCTTACCTGGTCGCGAACGCGATCGTGCTTCCGCTCAGCGGCTGGTTTTCTACGTGGCTGGGCCGCAAACGCTTCTACATGGGATGCGTGGTTTTGTTCACGGCAAGTTCGGCGATGTGCGGACTGGCGCCGAGCCTTCCTATATTGATTCTGTGCCGCGTACTGCAAGGCTTGGGCGGCGGTGCGCTGCAGCCGGTATCGCAAGCCATCCTGCGTGAAACGTTCCCGCGCCAAAAGCAAGGCATGGCAATGGCGGTGTATGGAATGGGCGTGGTGTTCGCGCCCGTGGTGGGTCCAACGCTCGGCGGATGGATCACCGACAATTACACCTGGCGCTGGATTTTCCTGATCAACATTCCAGTCGGCATCGCCTCGCTGTTGCTGACTTCGCTGCTGATTTTCGATCCGCCCTACCTGTTTCGCAAGACGCTGCGTGATGGATTGAAGATCGATTATATCGGCCTGGGATTGCTCGCCACCGGCCTGGGCGCGCTCGAAATCATGCTGGACGACGGGCAGCGGCACGATTGGTTCTCGTCGCGCGGAATTGTTTCTGCCGCGATCATCGCCGCCATCGGATTGATCGGCGTGGTGGTGTGGGAGCTGCGCCAAAAGGAACCCGTAGTCGACTTTCGGCTGCTGAAAGACCGGACCTTCGCCATCTCCACCGCCGCTATGTTCGTGCTGGGCTTCGTGCTGTACGGAAGCACCATGGTGCTGCCGCTGTTCCTGCAAACGCTGCTCGGCTACACAGCCATGCAAAGCGGCTTGGCGCTATCGCCCGGCGGGCTGATGATCATGGTCATGATGCCCATCGTCGGGATTTTGCTGTCGAAGATCCAGGCGCGCTGGCTGATTATCTTTGGCTTGATCGCGTCGGCAGTGGGATTGTTCGAGCTGTCGGCCTTCGATACGCAGATCAATTTTGGACACGCCGTGAGCGCGCGCGTGGTGCAGAGTTTCGGGTTGGCGTTTCTGTTCGTGCCGATCAATACGGTTGCATTTTCGTTCATCGCGAAAGAAAAGACGGGCTATGCGACGGGGCTGATCAACCTGGCGCGCAACATCGGAGGAAGCAGCGGCATCGCGATTTGCACCACAATGATCGCGCAGCGCGAGCAGTTTCACCAGCAGCGGCTCATCGAGCATCTCTCGACGCTCGACCCCGCGTATCAAACCGCCCTCGCCGGCATGAAGCAGATGTTGATGACCAAAGGGGCGGATTCCGCGCAGGCCGCCGCGCAAGCGCAAGGGATGCTCTATGGCACGATGCAGCAACAAGCCGCGATGCTCTCGTTCAACGAAGTGTTCTGGGTTCTGGGTGTGGCGTTCCTGTCGGTGATCCCGCTGATGTTCCTGATGAAGAAGACGGGGCCGGTGAAGGGCGCGATCGCAATAGACCACTAAAATGGATGAATGCCGCAACGCCAGCCCCAAGACGAATCTGCGGCCCTCGATTCGTATGCGAAGTATCTTGCCGCGTTGAAAGAGCCGTCGCTCGGGGAACTTTCGCGGCGGGTTCCGATGGCCGAAGTCTATCGGTTCCTCTGGCTGCGCAGTTTCGATAATCCGATTGCGGTGCGACTGATCGTCACGCGCGATGGAGGGCGATTGATCTCAAAGATGACCAGCGGCCAGGGGGGCTTCGAACCCGGCCATCTCGTGCTCGACCGGGAGTCGCAGTTGTCGAAAGAGGCCACCGATTGGTTTCTGGCCGAGGTGAAGCACGCGCGCTTCTGGGATATCCCGACGCGCGATGATTCGCGTGTGGTGTTGGATGGCGCTGAATGGATCATCGAGGGCGTGAAGCAAAGCCACTATCACGTGGTCGACCGCAGTTCGCCCGATCCGAAAGATCCCGCGCATGTCCTTGGAATCGCGCTGCTGATCAATCTCGCACGCTTTCGGCTGCTCTATCAAGAAGTGTATTGACGCCTTAGCGTCGCGCGAGCAGGATCGACTGTTCGTCGCGATTCAGGATCTTCCACTCGCCCGATGCCGCCAGCAGCTCGATGAGCGGCGTATCAGGCGGAACCAGCACCATGTTTACCTGATAACGATCGAGCGCCGCGCGCCAACCCGGCCGGGCTTCGAGAATCCTCACGTAATCGCGCCCGACTTGCTCACCGAAGAAATCGCTGCGGCCATCGATGAACACCTTTTGCTTGGGATATCCGGTCCAGAGCAAATAGTCTCCCCACTGATCCGTGGTAAACACTCGCGAAGCAGTGAGCTGCGGCGCGAACTGGCGAGCAACGTCGCGGGGAAAATACTTGGCCGAAAGATCGGTCGGCCAATGTCCGCCAAGCAAGGCCACCCCCACTATTACCACGACGGTCCAAATGCCAACCGGCTTCAGCTTGTCGCTGAGCTTGCCGGACATTTCCCCGAGAACTCCAAGCACGGAGCTGCGCGACTGGCCGGCGGTGACG
>DATHMO010000064.1:0-31388 GCA_035486995.1 Bryobacteraceae bacterium | reverse complement strand
CCGCTCCCACCACCGACGGCAGAAAAACGTATTTGCTTTCTTCCGCAGGGGCGATGTCGTGCACCACTTCGCGGCTGTCGGAAGCCCCAAAATCCGCGTCGCCCGCAAGCAGCCTGCGGATTCCCGCTTCCGAGCCGATCGCGTCATAGGTGATGTCCACTGGCATGTTTTCGCGCCGGTAATTGGCAAACCATTTCGAGTAGACCGGGTATGGAAACGTGGCGCCAGCGCCGTCGAGGACGACCATGGGCTGCGGCAACGACTCGGTGAGTGGCAGATCTTCAACCGTAGGGATGGCCCGCGCAACGCGTTCTGCGATACGTTTCGAGAGGTCTTTCGAGACATCGTCCGTGCCGGCTCCCGGCGTCACCAGGTCCGACCACAGTGTCACGCTATTTTTGTTCTTCAGTTCAACAGCGAGATAGCCGCCGTAGACGGGAGTGCCGTTGGTCGGTAGCTTCATGTGCGAACGCGGGTTGAAACTGCGATAGCCTCTGATCCAGACTTCGCCGCCGCCACCCAGCACCAGATCGGCACTTTTCTCATCTGGAACCAGCGAGACGGAACTCAGTTTCCTCAATTCCGCGGTGACGTCTTTTTGCAGCTCTCCTGCCTCCGATTTCGTGGCGAAGGCCTCCACATAGAGCCGCTTGACTGGGCTCTTTACGGGTTGCTGCGCCGGCGCCGAACCTGCCAGAACAACGCACAACGCCGCTCCGATGAGCCTTTCGACTAATCTCACCAACTCGATTCTAATGTGCGCAGACATCGCTTCTCTATTGCTGCCAGGGCTTCAGCCCGAAGGCAAGGTGAAGCCGGATGCTGTAAATCATCACCGGGCCGCGATCGTGATTGTATGCGGGATTCGTATCGCGTTGCACATCGAATGTCGCGTAGAGCCCCCGCGCAACCTTGGCCGAATAGTAGGTCTCCCACACGTATTCCGGCGCGTAGTTGAGCGCGCCATCGCCAATAAGAAAATCGAGGCCACCAGCCGCCAGATACTGGGCGTGTACCGCGGACAACCCACCTGCTGTAAGTGATGTCGCCACTACGTCCGCTCTTCTCTTCCAGCGTGTACCCTTCAGGGACACTCCGCCGCCCGCCAGGCGATCGATGGCGGTGAACGCGAAGCTCTGGGTCTTGCCATCATTCCAGCCGAGGCGAATGAACATGCCCAGATTGTCCGTGAGCGCCTGATCGAAACTAACGCCCGTGCCGTATTTCAGCGTGCCCACATGGTCTGTGAGGTCCACGTCGGGTGTGGTTCCAGTCCGGGCCGCGAGGGCCAGCGCCTGCCCGTAGTTCCCGCCCTGCTCGCGATTGTCGTAGGCCAGCACGCGAACGACGCCTGCCCGCTTGCGCCACGCGTAACGCCGTTCCACTTCCCATACCTGGCCGTGATCGCGGAACAGCCGGCGGTCGAACTGCTGGCCGTTGGCGACTTTCGGCTCCGCCACAATCCCGTACCGAAAGGCCCAGTTGCGTGTATTGACCTCCTGCACCAGCCCCCACGTGTAGCCGCGCGTGTCGGCCGGATAATCCCATGCGCCGTTGTACATCACTCCCCAAGGCAGGAACTGGGTGCGCGGATCGTGCGAGTAGTTGTTGTCGTCAAAAAAATCCGTGAGGGTGAAGCGCCCGGCGTAAATGGAATACCGGTTTACCGGCCTGTCGCCGGCGAGTTGGTTTGCGTCGCTTTCCTGATGCTCCTTTGCCTCCCCGAATCCGAAATCGTGCTGAATGTACAACCGTGCGAGATAAGGCTTCGGCGTTGCGGTGGCGACCCGCGGGATCTCGCCGTTCGGCTGATTCGCTATGCCGTTTACGCCGCTGAAACCTTTACCGCCGGCGATTTCGGGATTGAAAATCAGAAAGGTGTCCTGCTCCAGCCCGAGGGTCAGAAACAGGGTGGTGGTAAGAGAGACGTCGCGTTCCGGATAGTTCTGCAGGCTTCGCGCGCCCTCATAAGGCGAGTGAAACGTTCCGTGGTAGTCGCCGATGGAAGTCGCCTGGTAATACAAGTTCCACCGTTCCGACGCGGGTTCCGAATCCGCTGCGGCGTCGTTCGATGGGGACGAGCCGGAGTCGGCGGGCGCCGGATCCTGCGCGAAAAGGGGCGCGGTCAGGAGGGAAATCGTGCAGATCGCGAAGGCTCTGAACAGGGCGCTCTGGGGCTTTCGGTGAGGGCAGCGGGTTTTACAGAGTAGCAAGATTGGGGCTCCGGAAAGGTTTCAGTTCGTTTCGAAAACGCCGCCTTCCCGGCGCGAATTTTACAGTCTCCCAGTCTACCGTACATCGCTGCCGAATCGATTGTAACCAATTGTTAACATTGGGACTTATCCCGATCCCTTGCCCCAAGGACTGATGGCCCTACCGCGTTGACGCTGCTGCTTGTTCCGGCACTCAGTCAGCGGAAATTCGGCATGACCTTTTCTGAGAACGTCCTGAGCGATCGCATCACAAGTTCGTGCGGGATAGTCGCCATTTGCATCACGAGTATCAATTCATCGACGCCCGCCGCCTGAAACCTCGCGACCGTCTCCACGGCGGACGCTGGATCTCCGATCACCGCTGACAACGATGAGCCGGGCCCGTTTCGATCCTTCATCGCCTTGGCAAGTTGGGAACTGGTGAGCGGCTCTCGCGAGACCTCCAGCGGTCCGAGAACGCGCTCACGGGAAAAGAAGTAAGTCGCGAGCGATTCCTGGAAGAACCGCGCGCCTCGAAACCCGTATTCGCAAGCTTGTCGATCGTCTTCTAATACCAGCGCCGATGGCGTGCAACAGAATCGGTTATTGATGTTTGTAAGCCCGCGAGCGGTCGAGATCGCTTTCCGATAGGATTCCACTTTGCGCAACAGGTACTCGTCGGTTCCCGCGGTAAAGTTCAACGATCCAATGCCGAGCCGGCCCGCCAGTTCGACCGTTTCGGGCCGCGAACATGCCGCAAAAATCGGCGGATGCGGCTGCTGTACCGGCTTCGGAATGATCGCCGTCGGCGGTATATGAAAATACTTGCCGTTCCATTCGAACACGTCCGATCGCCACATGCGCGGAATCATGGAGAGCGCCTCCATCCACTGGCCTTCTAATTCGGCGCGGTCGATTTCGAAAGCGCCTTGTTCCACCAGCGACGAGCTTTTTCCCGATCCCCAATCGACGCGGCCGTTCGACAATATATCGAGCGTGGCGATTCTTTCGGCTACTCGGATCGGGTGATTGTAGCGATGCGGCGTCAGCGTGACGCCGTGACCCAACCGGATTCGGCGCGTCCGGCCCGCTAGAAAGCCCAACAAAATCTCAGGCGCGGAACAATGCGAATATTCCGTCAGGCCGTGATGCTCTACGGCCCAGATCTCGTGATATCCCAGCTCGTCCGCGAATTGAGCCTGCTCCATGCACTCGGCGAACGAGCGCCTTTCGGCCGCGACACTCGCATCGTCCGGCTGCACCTCCATTAACAAGGAAAATTTCATGGTCTGGATTCGAGCGGACGCTCTGCATATGCGCCGCGATATTCGGCTGGCAGAAGGTCCGCAATCGCGCCCATGATGCGATCGGTATACTCGCGCAGCAGCAGCGGTGGAGTTGCGCCGACCGGGAAACGAATCGGCTCGCCCACGCGCACCTGTACCGGAAGCCTTCCCACGCTACGGAATCGGCGGCGCCAACGTTCTTGTCCCCAGGCCGCCACGGGGACTACGGGGACGTCGATCTTGGTTGCAAGATAAGCGACGCCCGTCCGCCCGCGCAGCAGACCAGTTTTGCTGCGGCTGCCTTCAGGTGCAAGCGCCACTAGACCGCCCGCATTTAGAACAGAGAGCGCGGCATTCAGAGATTCCTCGCCGGGCTCATTCTCCTTGACGTAGATCGCTTGTCCTAGATCCGACAGAAACCAGTCGAGGACGGGAACCTTTTTCAGTTCGTCGAATGCCAGAAGGATAACTCGCCGCTGCATCAACGTGAACAGAAGTGGAACGTCTGCCATGCTGAGATGGTTTACAGCCAGCAGACACGGCCCCGAGCTAGGAATTAGTTCGAGCCCTTCGGCATGGACGTCGGCGAGGAAACGAAACCCAAACTTGAAGGCTGACCGCACCAACTGCTGAGAAGAGGTCCAAGTGGAGTAATCGAGGTGGGAATAATCGAGATGCGAGTAATCGGGCGCGGTGAAGCTCACGGGTTCTGGTTCCTCGTGAGCCGCGGTCACCTTCGGTTCGCGGATGACCGGCGCAGCCGCCGCCAGCGCGCTTCCCAAACCCATCAGCCGGACGATTTCCGCCGAAAGAGTTCGAATGCCGGCGCCGCCCAATAGCATCGAGCCTGCGATGCTCACTCCCAAGTCCTTTTCCAAAATCACGGTGAGTTCGGCGCTGATCAACGAGTCGAGCCCCAAATAAGTGAGTGGCCGTTCCGATTGAATCGACGACGGCGAAGCCCCGAGAAGCCCGCTCAATTTCTGGCGCAGATATCGTTCGATGTGCTCCAGACGCTCTTCGGGTGTTTCGTTTTCCAGCAGAACACGCAGCGAACCTTCGTTCCGGTTGGCGGCCGCACCCTGAGCCGGCACCAGATGGCGCATTCGCGCCGATGCAGCCGCGCGCGGCGAGGTCTCAGCAAGTTGGCGCCAATCGATGCGAGCGGCCATGATGTTCGAAGCGTCGCGCCGGAGCAGTTCCGACAGTACCTGGGTCACTTCGGGGACGCTGAAGCTCAAGTAGCCTTGCCGGCCCAGATAATCGCCGAGGTCGCGATGACGCGCCACATATCCGGAACCCGAAATGACGCCCCAGTTGATGGTGGTAGCGGGCAGCCCCTGCGCGCGCCGGTAATCGGCGAACGCGTCGAGAAAAGCATTGGCCGCGGCGTAACTCGCTTGTTGGGCGTTGCCAAGCACCGACGTGATGGAAGAGAACGATACGAAAAAATCCATGGGATCTTGCAGCGTGTGCCGATGCAGATTCCAAGCGCCCAGGATCTTCGGCGCCATGACGCGATCAAGCGATTCGGGGTCCAGTTCCAAAATCGGCTTGTCGTCTAGCACCATGGCTGCGTGAAGAATGCCCCGCAACAAAGGCATGCCCGCGCGCAAGAAATCCAACACGCGTTCGACATCCCGGCTGTCAGCGACGTTACCTGCCAGCACTTGAACGGTCGCGCCCAGATCGCGGAGGTTCGCGATCGCTTGGTCAGCGGCGAAGGATGGTTCGGATCGTCCCATCAACGCGATCGACCGGGCTCCGTTCTCCACCAGCCATCGAGCGCATTCGAGACTCAGTCCGCCGAGGCCGCCCGTGATAAGGTACGTTCCGTCGGAACGCACCGGCGGCTTATCGGGTATCGAGCGGTGAATCTGAATCTCGCCCCGATTGATCAGCACGAGTTTGCCGATGTGTTCCGCCTGCGCGAAAGATCGTATGGCCTGGGGAAGCTTCCCGAACTCGAATGTCGCAATGGGCGGAGGAGCGATCGCGCCCGAAGCCAGATGGGCTGCCACTTCACCAAGAACCTCGCGCAGAAGGCCGCGCCGTTCCACGCTCATGCGATCGATATCCACGGCGGAGAAAGAAATACAGCGCTTGAAATGGTTGAGATCGAGCCGGCGGCCTTGATAAATGTCGGCCTTGCCCAGCTCAATGAAACGCCCGTAGGGAGCCAGAATCGCGAGGCTACGTTCCATGGCCTCTCCGCGCAGAGAGTTCAACACAACGTCGACACCGCGGCCGCCGGTCCGCTCCAGCATTTCGTCCGCGAACGCAAGCGTGCGGGAATCCAAGATATGTTGCACCCCGAGCGACTCGAGGTACGAACGCTTGGCGTCATTACCCGCGGTGGCGAAAATCTCGGCCCCAGCCATCTTTGCGATTTGCACGGCTGCGTATCCGACACCGCCGGTCGCGGAATGAATGAGAACCGTTTCACCCGCCGAAAGTTTCGCCAGATGGAGCAATCCGTACCACGCGGTTACATAGGCGACGGGGATCGCCGCTGCTTGTTCGACACTCAGCTCGGGCGGACGGCGCAGCACCAAATCGGCGCCTGTTACGCCGTAAGAAGCGAAGGACGCCGGCGAAATACCGAAGATCTCATCGCCGGGTTTCAATTGTGCCACTGCGGCGCCGCAACGCGTGACGATGCCTGCGAACTCAGAACCCAGCCTGCGCTTTCCAGCGGAGTTCTCCATCTCGAGTCCCGTCACGAGCCCGGTAGACAGCACGACGTCGCGAAAATTCATGCCCGCTGCCTGGATTGCGAATTCCACTTCGTGGGGTTGCGGCGCGATTCGCTCTGAACGCCGCAAGATGATGCTGTCGGGCATCCCAGGCCGGCAGATTTCCGCCGCCCAGGTGTCTTCGGGCGTAGCGCGTCTGGAAGTGGCCGCATCAGAGATCGCATCGAGCGACGTGGGGCGCAGGCGATGAACTAAGCGATCGCCGGCACGCAAAACGACTTCTTCTTCAGCGCCGCTTTGTTCATCCAGGAGAATTTCGTGGGTGAGAGCTTCGATCTCGCGATCCCAGCCATCGGCGCTGAGATCTATCATCCGGCACCGAACATTCGGCAGCTCCTTTAAAAGCGTTCGGCCGAAACCCCAGAGCGGCGCTTGCAACACTGCGCCCGATTGTGCGCCAGCTGTTACGATCACGAGATCCTGCGGGGCTGGTTCGCCGCGAAGAAGCGAGGTACAGCTGCCGCATCCGAGGATTTGCGCCTGCGCGAAGCCATCATACGTCGCCGAAGGCGGAGCGATGTCTAGACTCCATAGATGCACCGCGCCACTGATCGTGGGCATGGGAGCAGGGAACTCGTCGCCGAAGTACACCAGCGTGCATTCCTGACCTTTCGTCCGCAAAACTTGAGCCAAAGCATCGCCAGCGCCGCGGCGGTCCGCAAGGATCAACCAATGGTGGGACGCTTGCTTGGTCGGTTTGCGCGCGAGAATAACGGATTGACCGGACTCGCCCACCGCACTGTCGGCGACCACTGTCGGATCTTCCAAGCCACATCGCGTGAACAATTGCTGCCACTCGGCGGCAGTGATCAGTGGATGGTTCGGCCGTAGGTCGCGATCCTCAAATTTCCACCAACCCTCCGTGAGACCAAATGCGATGTCGAGCCAATAAGGCCGCCGCGTGATTTCGAGCAACAGCAAAACGCCACCGGGCGCCAGTAAGCCTTTCAGAGCTGCAATGGAAGCCTCCAGCGCCGGCGTCGCATGCACTACGTTGGCGGCGATGATGAGATCGAACGAAGCGGGTTGGAATCCTTGCGTGCCAGGGTCCTTCGTGACGTCGAAAACTTTCGTCGAAAGGAACGAATGCTGTGCGAACCTAGAGCGGGCCCGTTCGAGGAACGATGGAGACACGTCGGTGAAAACGTAGCTGGTGCGTTCTGGATCGAACCGGGGAAGGACGAGCGCACTGGTTCCTCCGGTGCCGGCGCCTACTTCGAGGACACGCAAAGTGGCCGTGGCAGGCTGCTCCGCGATCAGTTTCGACACGACCTCGGCGAGGAGCGTGTTGTAGAACCGGGACGTCGGAGCATCCGTGTAGAATCGTTCGAGAAAATCAAATCCGTCGCCGCCAAAAAGAACTTCGCGACCATCGGTTTTCCCCGACAGAACGTCGGCCAGCCTGGGACCGCAGCGGTCGAGCAATTGCACGTCAAGGGCATGGTTCGGAAAATCGCGAAGAAGCTCAGCCGACAATTGGCGCGCGGGTCGGTTCGGCACATGGTCCGAAAGTTTCAGCAACTGTTGCAATTCGCGTGCGAGCGAATGGCGCCAGCTGGTAAGGGCGGGAAGCGAATCCAGATCGGTCCCGGAAAATGCTTCCGCGATGTATGCGACGGCCAGCTCATTCAGACGAGCTTCCACTTGTTCGTAATACATTCGCCAGCCGGTTTCGATTGATAGCGCATCGGCGCGGCGCGTCATTTCTTCACGAATGCGGCCGGCGGGAAAGTTCGAGATCGCTACTGCGGGTGTGAGCGGTTTCGATTCCCAACGGTAATCGTAGAGCCATTGATCGATCGAGTCCCGGGGGGTCTCAGTACCTGATTCGACCCTCAGCACGCTGAGTCCAATCACGTCCATCGAGATACGGCCGGCTTCGTCCATCAAGCGAATGTCGCTCGTTACGGTGGAGTCGGTAACCTCGGTCAAGCGCGCCAGCACGAAGAAGCTGGCGCCAGGTTTGGAATAGAAGCGAACCTTCTTGATGCGAACCGGAAGAAACAATCTGCGATCGGACAACAGCGTGGAGTCGGAATCCGCGGCAGCCGCCACCGCTTGAAACGCTGCATCCAGAAGCGCCGGGTGGACGTTGTAGTTGCCAATATCGATCCCCTGAACAGAGACCGATGCGAAAGCTTCGCGATTGTCAGCCCAGAGTTCTCGAATACCTCGAAACGCAGGGCCATACACCAAGCCGCGCTGCTCCATTCGCGAATAGAAATCATCGGGTGAAACTGCGCTCGAGACTCGTTCCCGGATGCTCGCGATGTTGAGGGTTTGTTCGTCATGTTTGCTCAGGCGCTCGGTATAGCCGTGGGCATGAGAAATCCAATTTCCTTCACTCGGGCCCGGCGAAAAAACCTCAAAGCGCCCGTTGCCCGATTCGAGGACCAGTTGAACGGTGACTGGAGCGTCGGCGTTCACAACCAGCGGCTTCACAAATTCGACGCCAGAAAGTTGAACGCCGGTTGGCGCATCGAACGCGGTGCGGGCTGCGATGGCCAAGTCGACATACGCCGCGCCGGGACAAACGATGGAGCCGCGCACCAAATGCTCCTTCAGGAACTCCGTTGCTTCAACGCCGACTGAGCTTTCCCACGTGGGCCGCGCGGAACGGATTCGCGACCCGAGCATCGGATGATCGTTCGGACCGGCCTCGGTTACACTGAGCGAAGCTGCCGGCTTGGAGCTTTCGAACCAGTGCCGCTCGCGCTGCCAGGGATAATTAGGCAGAACAACGATGGAACTCGCGGAATCTTGAACCGCGGCAAAATTGGGAGAATGCCCGGCGCAGTAGAGAGCGCCGAGTGAACGCAGCATCACCGCGCGCTCGTTTTCCGATCGTCGCAATGACGGAAGAACCAGCCCCTTGACGTTCTGTGCCTGCAAGCATTCGCGCATTGCCGAGGCCAACACTGGGTGCGGACCAATCTCCACGAAATCTCGCACACCAAGCGCGATGAGCTGCTCCATCCCCTGAGCAAACAGCACCGGTTTGCGAATGGCTTGCCACCAGTAGTTAACGTCGCACTCGGCGCCGTCCGCGGTGCTTCCCGTGGTATCGGAGATGAAGGGAATGCGGGCCGAGCGGCCAAGAAGTCCAGGAACCGATGCCAGGAATTCGTCCTTGATCTTGTCCATTGCCGCGCTGTGATAGGCGATTGTCACGGGCAAGAAGCGCGCGAAGATCTGGCGCTCGGTTAGTCTGGCATGGATCTCTTCCAGAACGTCTCCCTCGCCGGCCAGCGTCATGGATGCGGGAGCGTTCACGGCCGCAAGCGATACGCGATCGTGCGAACCGTTAAGCAGATTCTCGATTTCGTTGAATGGTGCGCCCACGGCCAGCATTCGCCCCTCGTTCGACGGCCGGCCCTGCAAGCGGCTGCGGTGATACGAGAGACGGATCGCGTCGTCGAGATCGTAAATTCCCGCAGCATAAGCTGCCGCCATCGCACCGCCGCTATGGCCCATGACGGCGTCCGGCAGGATGCCATACGAAGCCCAAAGTTCGGTGAGCGCCATTTGAACAGCGAAGTTGGTCACCTGCGCGAGTTCGGGCGAGGCGACGCGCGAGTCGCTCTCGTTGGCCGACAACTCGTCGAGCAAGGACCAACCGGCGTGGCGGGCGAGAGCTCGGTCGCAGCGTTCGAGTGCTTCGCGGAAGACGGGCTCACGAGCGAGCAGTTCCCGGCCCATGCCCCACCATTGCGGACCCATCCCTGAATACACGAAAGCAATCTTTGGTTTGGGCGAAGGCGCCTGGCCTGAGGCGATGTTGGCGCGGTTCTCGCCGGCGATGAATGCCGAGAGGCCCTCGGCGAAATCCTCTGCGCGGGTCGCTACGATGGAAGCGCGAAACTCGTGATGCGAGCGGCCGAGTGCAGCGGTCTGGCACAAATCGGCAGGCGATGGAGCGTTCGTTTCGTTCAGGCAGTCTGCGTACGAGCGCGCGAGAGCGGCGAGCGCTTCCGGGCTCTTGGCGGAAATCACTAACAGACGAGCGTCTTCGTTTTCGGCGATCTCGCGCGCGGGAGCCGGCGATGGCGCCTCAAGCAGCACGTGGGCATTAGCGCCTCCAAAGCCAAATGAGTTCAAGCCTGCGATGGCTGGCTTTTCCGGATGTGGCCACGGTTCGAGCGCCGTGACTACGCGCAGCCGCAGAGCTTGAAAATCGATGGACCCGTTACCCTGATGAAAGTGCAACGAAGGCGGAATCTGGCGGTGTTTCAAAGCCAGCGCGACCTTGATCAATCCGGCCATTCCAGAAGCGGCTTCGAGGTGCCCGATGTTGGTTTTCACCGAGCCGATCGCGCAGCGGTCATTCTCAGAGCGGCCCATCGATAGCGCTTCTCCGATCGCGCCCGCTTCCACGGGATCGCCCACCGCCGTGCCGGGCCCGTGCGCTTCCACGTACTGCACGTCGCCGGGGCAGATGCCGGCCTTCGCTAGCGCCTCTTCCAACATGAGCCGTTGCGCCGACTGGCTGGGAAACGTCATGCCGTTGGTGCGGCCGTCTTGATTGATCGCTGTGGCGCGGATCACGGCGTATATGGGAGAGCGATCGGCCAACGCGGCTTCGAGCGGCTTCAGGATCACCACACCCGCGCCCTCGCTGCGCACATAGCCATTTGCAGAAGCGTCAAAAGCTTTGCAGTGGCCATCGGCCGACAACATGGAGGCTTTCGAGAATCCGATGGTCAATTCCGGCCGCAGCACCAACTGCACGCCGCCGACGATGGCTTGGTTCGATTCGCCGCTCCGGATGCTTTGGCACGCCAGATGGAGCGCTGTGAGCGACGAAGAACAAGCCGTATCGACGGAGAAGCTCGGACCGCGCAAATCATAGATGTAAGAGATGCGATTGGCCGCGATGCTGGTGGCGGTGGCGCTATTGGAATACAGATCCAACTGCGCGCGGTTCTGCGGATACATTTGGATGTCGCCGTAATCATGGGTGGAGATGCCGATGAAGACGCCGGTGCGCGATCCAGCCAACTGATCGGGCGGCAAGCCTCCGTCTTCGCAGGCCTCCCACACCAGTTCCAGCAGCAGGCGATGCTGTGGATCGACACGAATCGCCTCGCGCGGCGAGATGCGGAAAAACTGCGCGTCGAATAGATCGACGTTCTTCAAGAACCCGCCCCAACGGCTGTAAGTGCGGCCCGGCTTGCGGGGATCGGGATCGAACAGCTCCAGAAACTCAGGCCGGCTGGCGGGAGCTTCGGTGATTGCGTCGAAACCTGACTTCAACAGCTCCCAGAATTTGCGCGGATTATCGGCCCCGCCAGGGAATCGGCATCCCATGCCGACAATGGCAATGGCAACGCCACCGCCGTTTTGGTCTCGCATAATCTGTTCCTCCGTGAACCAGATTAAGAACCTAGGCTGAAACTCTGAAGATAGCGCGAAGTGTATTCATATCCTAACTCGACGATGCGGTCAATCTGATCGAAGGCCGTCATCGGGAACTGGTCGACCGGCGGTTTGAGGTACAAGTCGGCCGGGTTGTGAGTGCCGCGAGAATCGCGAATGCTACTCAGCTCCGTGGTTCGCATCAACATCTGGACGATGTTGGGGAGCCGCGGCTGCTTGCGGAAACGCCTGGATAACTGGCCGAGCCCGGACCAGGACCATTCCGAATCCAGGTCGCGATCGACCGTGAGGTCCACGGCCACGCTGACATCGCTTGCAGCCACGCGGCCGGCGAGGCGAGCGCGCATGGCGTCCACGGGAAGGTTGTCGAGAAAAGCGCCGTCAACGAGGAGATCGCCGTGGTAGGGCACGGGAGGAAGCAGTCCGGGGATGGAGCAACTCACGCGAGTCCACATCCAGAGGGGACCGCGATCGTGGATGACGGGTTCGGCGCGAGTCAGGTTGCAGGAGACGCAAAAGTAGCCGATGGGGAGGTCTTCGATGCGGCGATCGCCGAACAATGTTTTCAAACTCGCGATGGTGTCGTCGCCGGTGCGCAGAGAAACGAAGGGCACGGTGTAGTCCTTGGAACGCGGGCCGCTCGCGTACACTTTTCGGGTCGCTTCCAGGATTTCGGTGGGATCGCGGCCCGAGGCGTATTGGCCGGCAATGATAGCGCCCATGCTGGTTCCGGCGATACTATCGATGGGCACGCCGTGTTCGCGCAGCGCTCGAATAACGCCGATGTGAGCCAGGCCGCGCGCGCCGCCTCCGCTCAGGACCAGGCCCCAGGCTTTGCCGGTGATGCGGCGGACCAGCCGGTCATAGTCGGCGGCGTCGGTGGCCATCAAGTGCTGATGGTCAGCGAAGGGCGCCAGTGCGAGCCACTCGAGAGTATGTTTGGGCTGAACCCCGGACTGCCGGATCATGAGCAGTTCGAGACGTGCTTCGGTGGTGCGAGCGATTTCCAATTCCGGCAGCGTTTCACTGGCTGTAGGCTCTTCGTTGGGGCACACAAATAGAACCAGATCGGCTTGGCGAATCGCCGCGTGAGTCCATTCCGGTCTGTCCAGGGCGCAGCGGCAGAGCAGATAATCGTGACGGCCTTCTTCTCGCGCGAGCCAGGCCGAAATTCGTTCTTCTTGAAAGCTAGCGCCGGCTTCCGCTTCAAAGCTCGCGGCGTTCAGAACGGCTGCGCGATGGCCGGCTCTTTGGAACGCGTCGAGAAGACGATCGCAGAATTGAGCCGCGACGATGTCGGGACGCCAGAACACGATGGCAATGCTCTTGATGGACGCTTTTCGGTGGGCGGCGATCGTGGTTTGCTTCAAGCGCTGGCCCAAGGTTCGCGCGAGGCGCAGCGTCAACTGCGCATCTTGTTGAAACACTTCTTCGAAGCAATGGTCGGGAATACGGATCAGGCGCGCGTCGCGCCAGGCCCGGACGCTGGCTGTACGGTGATCTTTCAACAAAAGCGCCAATTCGCCGACGCAATCGCCCTCGGAAAGAAAATCGATGATCGTTATGGTGTCGTCCGCTTGGCGGCGAAAAACTTCGAGGCTTCCCGATGTGACGAAGTAGAGGCAATCCGGTACTTCGCCTTCACGCATCACAACCTCGCCGCGCTTGACGGTGACGAGCTCGCCGTTCGCGACGAGGCGGGCGAACAACGCGTCGCTCAGATCGCGCAACATCGGAATCGAGGCGAGTTGTAGCCGGAGCAAAAGGGTTGCCGTGGCCGCGGCGGCGCCCGTGTCCGGCAGGGAACCGAGCGCCGAGATAGGAATCTTTAGAATGACCGAAGGCTCTTCGGCGACGACGGCCGCTGGCGGAACTGCGGAGCGCAACGGGTTCTCGCTAAAGATATCGCCCGCGGCGACCAGAACCAGCCTTCCGGTTTCCGTCTGCGAGATCAAACGCAGCGTTCCGGAGGCCACGATGCATAGCGAATCGGACGGCGCCTCCGCCTCGAAGAGGTTGCCCCCGGCATCCAGCGAAATCGTCCGAACCAGTGGCAGAATCTGCGATAGCTCAGCCCGCGGCAAACTTCGGAACGGACCGAGCTGCGACAGAAACGCCCCAATGTCCATTGGAGCTTTTACTTAGCACCAAATGAAGGAAGCGGAGCAGCCGCTTTGCGATAAAAGGCAAAGCGAAGGCAATTGTCGATGGATTTCAACGGGTCGGGAATGTTTGTCCCAAAAGAGAGTTCCGAAGATGTGGGTTTTGCCACTCGACACCAGGATACCCTGACGCCGCATAATAGCAACTGCGCAACTTGTCGACAGGAAAACAAAGGGGAGCAGGTTGATGCCCTCGCTCCCCGCAGCCGCTTTTCAGAAGCGATATTTCAGCGAGAATTGGAGATTTCGCGCGCCCATCGACGTGTTCACCACCCCCGTCGGTATGCTCGCCGTGTACGCTGCATTGGTGCCGTAGAGCGCGTTATTAATTCCGCCGCCAGGATACACATCCGTCGAATATCCGTTCACCGCGAAGATCGGAGTGTTGAACGAATTGATCGCGTCGAAACGAAATTGTAGCGATTGCCGCTCCGTAATCAGGAACGTCTTGGCCAGGCTCATATCGACCTGCTTGATTCCCGGACCGCGCTCGGTGGAAATTCCGCAGGTTCCGAGTTGCCCCGGCCCGGGAATCGACATTGTTGTTGGATTGAACCAAACATACCCGCCGCCGACGAAGTTCTTGTACGGCGTGGCCTCGGAGGGCGCGTTGCAATCCGGTCGCGGTTGGAAGTAGGCGCCGGTAGGATCGTAGCCGAACTGGATCATGGAAATCGGCAGTCCGCCATGCACCGTGACGATGGTGTCGTACTCCCAGTCTCCGAAAATCGCATTGACGAACTTGTTCGAGGTGCTCCCGAACTGCCGCCCGTGCCCATACGGCAGCTGATAGTTCAGATAGCCGTTGAACGCATTGGTGACGTCGGCGTCGCAGTAGCCGTAATCCAGGCCGCGCACGTTGTACACATAAGATTGAAACGCGACATCAGCAGTGGTCTGCGCCACCGCCAAGTTGCCGTAGCGGCCATAATAACCCTGATTGTCGGTTAAGCACTTGCCCCAGGTGTAGTTGAACTGGAACGTCAGGCCATGCGAGAACTGCTGGCGAACCAGCATTTGCAGTGCCTCGTAATTTTGAACCGCTGAAGAGACGTTCAGCCGCTGTTGTCCCGTGCCGTCGAACTTCAACGTCGGATTTCCGGCCAGGTACGGGCCTGGCTCGCTATACGGACCACCTGCGGGAGGATTCGGCACGAGGGCGTTCTGTCCCATGTCGTAAATCGCCGCTAGATGATCGCTGTGCTGCCCGACATAGCCCACTTGCGCCGTCATCGAGTGCGTCAACGCGCGTTGTACGGTGAAGTTCCATTGATTGGAAACAGCCGGACGATAGTTCGGATCGGTGGCGTGAAGTCGAACTCCCGCGAAACAAGCTGTCGGAGCCGACGTGACGTTCTGCACCGTGCAGCCCGCGCCCGCCGAGCCGAGAGCCGCGAAGCCTTGATCGAGCGTGATTTGATTCGCCGGAATTGCGCCGTCGGTGTTGGTGGCGCCCCACTGTCCCACTAAGTCGGTGTTCCACGGAGCATTGGTCGCCAGGCGATTGTACTCGCCCGTACCCTCTTGAAAGCTGGTACGTCCAAAAGCCGCGCGTATCACGGTCTTCTCGTCCGGAGTCCAAGCCAGCCCCACGCGAGGAAGGAAATTCGCGATGCCGTTGTACTGGTTGTACAAGGCGCGGCTGTTGCCGTCCACGCCCGCCAGCTCGATCTGGCCGCTGTATTCGCCGAAATTCGTCATGCGGTTGTCCACTTCATAGATAGGCGTGAACAGCTGCCAGCGGAGGCCGTAGTTAAACGTCAGATGCTTGCTGATGCGCCAGTCGTCCTGGACGAACGCGCCCAGCGCCTCGTTGCGCTGTCCCACGGTGCCCGAAAATCCCTTCCCGTATGCCATGTACGACGGCAGCCCGAGGAAGAAATCCGCAAGCGAGTTCCCCGTATAGGTCCCACTGAAGCTGATCTGTCCCGCTGCGCCGTCACTGGTGGTGGCAGGAACATAATTGTTGCGATAGCGGTTAGCCGAAAATCCGAAACGGACGCTGTGCTCGCCGTGCGTCCAGGTGGCCGCGTCGGAATATTGGATCGAAGTTTGGTGAAAAATCTCCGGGGCGTCGCTGGTGCCATACGCGAATGGCCCGTTCAACGAGCCGCCGATCGCCGTGTTGGCGAATGACAAGCCCGGCAGATACTGCGTAGGCTGGCCCGGAACCAAACCGGCGCCGGCCGTGGTGGAGAGCTCCTGAATGTTGGCGTCCGCCGGATAGTAATTCATCCCGATGCGAACGTCATTGACTAAGGTCGAACTAAACGTTCGCGTGTAATCGAGCACGGCTTGTTGCAGCGGGAAGATATTGCTGCCGGTTCCGCTGTACAGCAGAGGCTGGCTGTTCACGGTCGGATTCACGACGTGTTGCTGGGAATACCGTGCCATGATACGGTCTTTGTCGTCCGGCGCCCAATCCACTTTGATATCGCCTTGGTCGCCGTGTGTATAGGTATCGACGGCGTTGCTCAGATTATTGATCGTTCCGCCGGCCTGTCCGCCAAGATTCGGCGTCGGCAGCGCGGCTGCGATTTTGAGCGCCGTGGGGCTGATCCCGTTGATGCAGGGATCCACGCCCATGGTCTGTCCCGCTCCGCAGATTGCAGCGTTGTTCAAATTCGACGGCATCGGAATCCGGTTTCCGTTCTTATCCACGGCGCCCGGATAGTACAGCGTGAGTCCCAGATCCGACAGATTCCCAGTGCGCTCTGCCGACGTGAACGTAGTTTTTGGAGATATGGTCGCTGGAAGATCGAAGCGCGAACCTTGGTAATCGGCAAAAAAGAATAGCTTGTTGTGCTTGATGGGGCCGCCTACCCCGCCGCCGAATTCATTCCAGCGCTGGCGCGGCGTAGGCAGACCGTTGAAGTTGTTCGACCACTCGTTGGCGTTGAAGAAATCGTTCCGGAGATACTCGAATGCATTGCCGTGAAATTCATTCGTTCCCGATTTCAGGTTCACGTTGATCACACCGCCCAAGAACTGCCCGAACTCAGTGCTGGGATTATTCGTGATCACGTTCATTTCCTGAATGGCGTCGATGCTCGGCGAATAAGCCACGTTGTTGTCGACAAATTCAGTATTTTCCATGCCGTCCAGCAAATAATAATTGGCCTGCTCGCGATTGCCGTTCAAATTCGGCCGCGCCGAGTTGAACGTTTTTTGTCCGGTGTTGAACGACGCAGGGCTGATGGTCACGGCCCCAGGTACCAGTAGCGCGAGCTGATTGTAATTGCGCGTTTCGAGCGGCAAATTCGCGATGGTCGAGGCTTCCATCACCGAGCTGACGTCCGTCGTTTGCGTCTGCAGCAAGGCAACCGTCTCGGTAACTTGCAAAGTTTGCGTCACCTGCCCGAGCGCCATGGGGAAATCGATTTTGGCTGTCTGGTTCAGAGCCAGGCTCACGCTGTTGGCGACCGACGTCTGGAATCCGTTGGCCTCCACGCGCAGCTGATATGTCCCGATCGGTAGCTGAGGGAAATTGTAGAGGCCGTCCGTATTGCTCAGAGTCTTCAGGCTCGTGCCTCGATCGGCATCCGTAACCGTGACCGTGGCGCCCGGTACTGGAGCGCCGGAGGGATCCGTCACCGCACCGGTGATCGCTCCAGTGGCCTGCTGCGCGCGCGCGGCGGCCGCGATTAGCAGCCCCGTCACGACCATCAATACTGCGCAAAAAATTCGTCGCGATTTGCCTGTTTTCATAAAGCCCCTTTCAATTTCCATCTTCATTCCGTCCCCGGCTTTGGCTCTCGCCAATCGTGATCCCCGTACGCTCTCTTGTCCAGTTCACAACGGTTGCAGCTGCGTTACGCCTAGGTTCATTACCTTATCGAACGCTCCTGATTTCAATCACTTGTTATCACTATGCCGCGTGCCTTCTACTAAGATCCGCACCGGTCTGACCGCCGCCAGGTTCACTTCGGCCACTCGTTTTTCTATCTCGTCCAACGCTGCGATCTGCTGCTCGGCCCAACCCTCCGGCGGCGCATTGCCTGGCCGCAAATATTCCAGCGCCCGCGAACCGATGGATCCCAAAATCGATAGATTCTTCGACAATCCTACGAGTTCCGTGTTCGACTGCAGCAGGCCCGGCTGAAGCCGTGCGTTGTTCTCGGCCCACGTCGCCAGCACCGCTCGCAATTCCGCCAGTTCCCTGGGCGAGTCATCCGGGCCAGCCAAAATCTTCCGCGCCGCAAGCTCCATCCGCCGCACGCTCTCGCTTTCCGGTCGGACTGCGTCCACAAAACGATTCAAATCCACCAGACTGGTGTACTTGTGCGCATCGCGCCGCCCCTCGATTCCGAGCGCTTCGGATGCATCGGCCAGAACACGGAGCGGATCAGCAGCGCCCTCCGCGGCCAGCCGTTCGAGCATCGGTTGATAATTCATCCGATGCTTCAATCCGACCCAATCCAGCATCCGGCTTACCGGTTCCAGCCGCTGATACATGGAATCCACATCCGTTACGGTGGCGGGCGACCACAATCGTTCCGCGATGGCGGCCGCGATCGGCCACACCCGGGAATCGATGGTCTCAGGGTCCACATACTCAGACCACATACAGGCCTCGCCGCCTAAGATCAGATCCTTCTGCTGGCGACTCAGATCGCTCGCCGCTCCGCCCAGTGGATCGACGCCATAGTGAAAGCTAGCCGGCTGCAAATGATCGAGGTAATATCCGAAAGACAATACGCCGCGATGGCCGGCGCGCGAGGCCTCGGCGAGGGACGCCTGCCCCCGCCAGGATTGAATCACCGTTTCACGGGGCAACGCGGTGTCGAACACTTCATCCCATCCGATCATCGTCTTACCGTGCTGCCCTACTATTTTCGCCACCCTTCGATTGAAGTATCCCTGAATCGCCGGTGCATCCTTCAGCCCATTGCTGGCGGCCCAGGCTTGAATCGCGCTCGACCGGTTCCACTGGGCCGGGTCCACCTCGTCGCCGCCGATGTGAAAATACGGGTCCGGAAAAAGCGCCGACATTTCGCCGATGAATTCGTCGAGAAACGCATAAGTCTGCTCGCGCGAAGGATCGATGGTGGGCTGAAAAATCCCCCACCTCCGCTCGATTTGGTAGGGTCCCGGAGCGCTCGCCAGATCCGGATAACCCACAAACCAGCTGGTCGTGTGCCCCGGCATATCGAACTCCGGAACTACGCGAATCCCGCGATCGCGAGCGTACTCGATCACACGCCGCACTTCGTCCTGGGTATAAAAGTGACCATCGGAGCCGAGCTCCTGCAATTTCGGAAAGCGCCGGCTCTCCACGCGAAATCCCTGATCGTCCGACAAATGCCAATGAAACACGTTCAACTTCACCGCCGCCATCGCATCCAGATTTCGTAGAACCACGCCTACCGGCATCCAGTGTCGCGAAACATCCAACATCAGTCCGCGCCAGGGGAATCGCGGCCGGTCGTCGATGTGAACCGCGCGCGCCTGGAATCCATCCGGTCCCAAATCAATCCACTGGGCAAATGTTTCCATCCCGCGCAGCGCCCCGGTAACCGTTGTGGCCGTAATGCGAGCGCCCCCCGCCGATATATCCATGCGATACGATTCATCTTCGCCGAGCGCCGGATACTGGGATCCGCCGGCTCCGCATTCGATTCGGAGCGCGGTTTTTCCGCCGCGAATTTCGATACCCGTCTGCCGCGCAACTCGATCAGCCAATCGCCGCATCGCCCCATCCAGGCGGGCGTCGGAATATCCGCGCGCCTCGACGGCGAAACTCGAATCGATCTTGAGACTTCCCTGGCCGGGAACAACCGTGGCCGGCATCGGCATTAATGCCGCGAACGCGGGAGCTGTCGCGAACAACCAGAGCAGACTCCTCATTGGCTGACGGCTCCCCAGCCGCGGCGCGACAAATCGAACCAGATCACCGCTGCTCCCACCACGCCCATCGCGAGCAGCCCCAATCCCAAGCCGGTTTCGCCCAGCAGCAGCTTCCCTACGCCGAACAGCGCTCCGTAAATCAGCGCGCAGCCGCAAATCCAATCGAGCGCGTCGAACCAACCGCCTCCGGCGTTTACCACCTCCGGCGCCAACACGCTGACTGGTCCCCAGCCGGTACGCCCGGGCCGAACCCTGCGATAAAAACTCACTAACGTTTCCTTCGTCTCCGGCTTAGTGAGGAACGTCACCGCGACCCAAACGACGGTCGTGATCGAAACGGTGAGGATCATGATCCAGGCGAAATCGAGCGGCTTGTCTGTGTCCATCCCCCACACCGTTTGCAACACCAGCGACGAGACGGCTGCCGCAGCCATCGCCGAAATCTCGCTCCAGGCGTTGATTCGCCACCAGTACCAGCGGAGCAGAAGCACCGAACCCGTTCCAGCGCCCGTGGCAAGCAACATCTTCCACGCTCCACCGATCGACCCCAGGTAGAACGTCACCACTGCCGAAACCACCGTAAGAAGCACCGTCGTCCATCTCGAAACCCAGACATAATGATGATCGTCGGCCTGTTTGCGCACGAATCGCCGGTAGAAATCGTTCACTACGTAACTCGCGCCCCAGTTCAATTGCGTCGCGATGGTGGACATGTACGCCGCCGCGAACGCAGCGAGCATCAATCCCCGCAGTGCCGGCGGCAGGTAGGCGATCATCACGCGCACATATCCCGATTCCGGATCCTGCAATCCCGGAAAAACCACCAACGATACGAGTGCAACGAGAATCCATGGCCACGGTCGCAGCGCGTAGTTCGCTACGTTAAACCACAGGGTCGCGAGCAGCGAGTTCCTCTCGTCCTTGGCCGAAAACATGCGCTGTGCGATGTATCCTCCGCCGCCCGGTTCGGCGCCCGGATACCAACTCGCCCACCAGTTGAGCGAAATGTAGACGAGAAACGTCATCATCGGCATCCACGGCGAAGTCAAATCCGGAATGAAGCTGAGAACCGACCCTGCCTTGCCGCCGCGCGCCCGATCGATCAGCGCGAGCTTCATCTTCAGTGCGTCCATTCCACCAACGGCGTGGACCGCCGCGACAGCCAGAACGATCACCATCGTCATCTTCACGACGAACTGCAGCAGGTCCGTTACCAGCACGCCCCACAGCCCCGACAGCGCGGAAATGGACGACGTGATCGCGATCAGCCCGAGCACCAGGCCGAGCGCCTGCACGCGCGAGACGCCCAGGCACAGCATCAGAATTTTCACCATCGCCAGGTTCACCCAGCCGAGAACGATGCAGTTCACCGGCACGCCCAGGTACAGCGCGCGGAATCCACGCAAAAAGGCCGCTGGACGTCCCGAATAGCGAATCTCGGTAAACTCGATGTCGGTCATCACTCCGCTGCGCCGCCACAATCGCGCGTAGAAAAAGACCGTGAGCATCCCACCCGCGACGAAGCTCCACCATAGCCAGTTCCCCGCGATCCCTCCGCGCGCCACCATCCCAGTGACCGCCAGCGGAGTGTCGGCGGCGAACGTTGTCGCCACCATCGATGTCCCAGCCAGCCACCAGGGAACATTTCGGCCCGACAGAAAAAACTCGTCGACGCTCTTGCCGGCGCGCGCCCGGTAATAGAATCCGACAGCTGCATTCAGCGCGAAGTACAGCGCGATCCAAACCCAATCGAGCCAGGTGAGTGCCATCGTCTACATGGTCCGTGTGATCTTGTTGAGAGTGCGTGGAAGGTCTGGATTCAGGCCCTTCAGAGCCGCTAAGTGCGCCGCGAACAACTGCGCCGGCACGATGTAGGGAATGGGCGTGTACAAGTCCTCCGGTGGCTCGCCCGGACCAGGCGCCTTTGGAATCTGAATCAATCGCGCTGCCTTGTCATGCGCCTCGCTATTCCGCGGATCAGTGATGACCAGCGTTTCCGCCTTTAACTCCTGCAAGCGGTCCAGCACACGCGACATGGAGGGCCAGGTGACGCCTGCCGGTGCGAATACGAAGACGGGAAACGCGCGTTCCACCAACGCGATCGGCCCGTGCATCAGATCCGCCGCCGAGAATCGCTCCGCCACGACGTAACAAGTTTCCATCAGCTTCAGCCCGAACTCGAGTGCGTTGGCGTAATTCAATCCGCGGCCCACCGTCACCGCGCGCGACATGAAGAAATAGCGCTCCACCAAGGCTTCGATATCTTCTTCCAGCTCCAGAACCCCGCGCACCCACTCTGGAAGTTTTCGCAATTGCTCCAGTTCGATCCCGCCGTTCAGCGCGTAAGCGACCAGGTACAGGGCCAGCAATTGGCATGTATATGTTTTGGTGGCCGCTACGCTGAGCTCCGCCCCAGCCTCGATGAATACGGGAAATTGGACGATCCCGGCCATGGCGCTCGCCGCGTTGTTGGTGATTCCGATGGTGGCCGCGCCCTGTTTACGAGCATCTTCGAGTACCGCGTTGGTGTCCGTCGATTCCCCCGATTGCGAAATCCCGATCACCACCACGTCGTGGAGGTCAACTGGACATCCGTATAACGTCAAGATCGAAGGCGCTGCGAGCGAAACGGGGATGCGCGTCGTGATCTCGATCAGGTATCGTCCAAACTGCGCTGCATTGTCCGAAGTCCCGCGCGCCACTAATACAATCAGCCTTGGGCGCAGCTTGGCGAAGTGCCCGCGCAACTGTTCCACGCTTGCGATTGCGCCGCTTAATGTCCGGCTCAACGCTTCCGGCTGATCCCGTGTTTCCTGCAACATCTTCGACATGTTCATCAACGTGGAAACATCTCGTCCAGCTCTTGTGCCGAGGGCTGGCGTCCGTACTCGCAGATTTGGAAGGCTTCCGCGTGCCGGATTTCCGCGGCGTCCCGGGGCCCATATCTTCGTGCCAGCGCCGCGCCTGTACAAGCGCTAGGCTCACGGCTCCAAGTAGCATCCAGCCATTTCCGGCGGGCAGCGGTATCTTTCGGAACTGTTTCCCGGCCGACCCACGGCAACCATTCGTAGACCTGCGAACGGTGTGCGTCCAGCGCGTCCAGCTTCTGCTCCCACGCGTCGTCGATATTCACAGCGACGTCGGCCGCGAAGGGAACCGGCAAACGGAAGGAATCCTCTAGATAAAAGAACACCGGATTCCGCTCCAGCGCCGGCGTTTCCGGGCACACATACGGCACCATGACAAGGTAGGCCGCGTCCTGCACCAGTTGCCCGGTGTAGCGATGGTCCGGATGATAATCCCAAGGCCGGTGCGTGATGACGGCATCCGCTTCCCAGGCCCGGATCAGCCGGATGATCTCATGGCGTGCGGCGATGGATGGAACGAGTTGCCCATCGCGATTTTCCAAAACCTCTTCGGAAGCAATCCCCAGCCGCCGAGCCGCCTCCTGCGCCTCTCTCTTGCGGCGTTCTAGTAGTTTGGGGCCGGGATGTTGATGATGTCCCGCTTCGCCGTTCGTCACGGAAACAAATTTGACCGCATCGCCTCGGGCCGCCAATTTCGCGGCCGTCCCTCCGAACTCGATCTCGCAATCATCGGGATGCGCGCCGATACAAATCACCCTCACCGCTAGATCCTGAGGCCGTCGAGCCCATCTGTCCAGTTCGCAACCGTTGCGGGACGCGTTACGCACCGTTCGCTACCGGATCGAACGCGCGTGTTTTGAATCCGTTGCGTGATACAATCGAATCCAGCTTTAAGAGGGGGTTCAGGATGGCCCAGGGTTCGGCTCCGGGGGCGTCCCAGCAGGAACATCAAGTACCGGAAGACTCGGTTCGCGAAGAGTTGAACCGCGTCCTGGCCAGCCACGAATTCCATTCGAGCAAGCGCAGCCAGGATTTCATCCGCTACGTGGTGGAGCATACTCTGGCGGGGCAGGCCGGCATGCTCAAAGAGCGAACCATCGGCATCGACGTATTCGGCCGCTCCACAAGTTATGAGCCGAGCGACGATGCCACGGTCCGGGTGAAAGCCGGCGAAGTTCGCAAGCGGCTAGGTCTGTATTACGCCGGTCAGGGCGCCATCGATCCGGTTCGTATCGACCTTCCGGCGGGAACGTACATCCCAGAATTCCGCTGGGCGAATGTTTCTCCCGAAGCGGTCCCGGCCGAAGTAGCAGCGCCAATCGCGCCACTCAGTCAATCACGCCATGTTAATCGTAACCAGTGGATTTCCGCCGCAGCCATAGTCCTCGTACTGGCCGCATCCGGATGGTGGATGGCGCGCGGCCGGTCAACCGCCACGACACTCGATCAATTTTGGTCGCCGGTGGTGACCGGGACCGCACCTGTTTTAGTCTGCGCCGCATATGTTCCGGTCTACGGTCTGAACCGTGCCGGCGCCGATGCAACGCGCCCCGGGGATTTCGTTCTGCTGACCGATCAATTTGTCGGCGGCGGCGATCTGCTCGCCACGGCGCGCCTCTCGGCCATGCTCACGCGCCTGCAACATCCTTATACGCTGAAAATCGGCAACGACGTTTCGTTTCAGGATCTGCGCTCGGCTCCCGCGATCCTGGTGGGATATTCCTACACTCGCTGGAAAGAGATTTCGAGCGATCTGCGCTACTTCATTGAAGTTTCCAATACCCGCGTGGGAATCACCGACAACGGCAAGGCCACACCATGGACCATCGCGGCTCTCCCTGCCGACCGCAGGACCAACGAGGATTACGCGATCGTGACGCGCGTTTTTCATCCCGACACCCACGCTATGCTGGTGGAGATCGCGGGTATCACGCAGTACGGCACCGATGCCGCGGCGGAACTGGTAACCAATTCGGATCTGCTCGCCGACGCTGTTCGCGGCGCGCCCGCGGATTGGCAGAAAAAGAACCTGCAGCTTGTTCTGCATGTGAAAGTGATCTCCGGCACGGCGAGCTCTCCCAAAGTGATCGGCTCTTATTATTGGTGATGTACCGTGCGGAGAAAACATCCAGCCAAGGTGTTCCAGTCATTCGGCTGATCGATTCCGCGCACGCCGTGGAAGTTTCGATCCTGCCGTCTCTCGGCAACCGCGCATATCAGATGAAGGTATGCGGGAACGACATTCTGTACTACCCGCCTGGCGATCTTGCCGAACATGTGCGGAACCCAAGCTTGGGGGGCATTCCGTTTCTCGCGCCGTGGGCGGACCTGCTGGACGAACCAGCTTTCTGGGCCAATGGCAAAAAGTATGCGTTCAACATGAGCCTTGGCAATGTCCACGGCGAAAGGCCGATTCACGGACTGCTCACCGCTACGCCGTTCTGGCAGGTGACGGAATTGTCCGCGGACCAGCACTCTGCGCACGTTTCCAGCCGGCTCGAGTTCTGGAGACACCCGGACCTGATGTCACAATGGCCGTTGGCTCACGAGTATGAGATCACATACCGCCTGGCTGACGGCGTCCTGCAAGTGAAGACAACCATAACCAACCTGAGTACTGACCCCATGCCGGTGGCGATCGGGTTTCATCCTTATTATCAAATTCCCGGCATCCCACGTGACGAATGGGTGGCGCACCTGCCGGTTCGGATTCACGTCATGGCGGATGAACACCAGATTCCGACGGGCGAAATGCGGCCGATGGATCTGCCCAATCCGTTGCCACTGAGGGGCCTGTCTTTGGACGATGGTTTTGCGGATCTGGATCGCGATGCGGAAGGCCGCGCGCACTTCTGGATACAGGCCGCTGGCAAAACCGTGGAGACCTTATTCGGACCTAAGTACGCTGTCGCCACAATTTATTTGCCGGCGCCGGCACCTGAAGACACACGGGAGTTCATCTGCATTGAGCCATTAACTGCGATTATCAGCGGAGTCAATCTGGCGCACCAAGGCAAGTACTCCGGGTTGCAGACGGTGCGGGCCGGCGGCGAGTGGGTGGAGAGCTTTTGGATACGCACAAGTGGATTCTGAGCCGCTGCCTCGCAGCCAAGAAAAATCCCCGGGATCGGATTCTTCTTCTTTCACTGCTCTACTCGACTACGAGACCCGGGAGCCGAAGCCGACAGAAGACGGAACGTACACAGCCACGCTGCTCCGAGGCCGATCAAGGCTCCAACCGCTGTGTCGACCAGCCTGAGAATCGGTTCGCGCCAGGCGTCTTGAGGTCCTATGGCTGCCACAACCATCACAACCGTCGTCGTGATCGAAGCCGTGATCATGTCATTCGAACGGCCCATCATCGCCAGCACGACGGCGCCGAGCGCGATCAGCGCGGCCATCCCCCAAACATGAAACGGGAAGATGAGCAGGTAAACAAAACAGAGCGCAAAGCTCACGAGCGTCGCGGACATGCGGGATAAGGCCGCGCCACCGCTCTGCTCATAACTGTCCCGATAGACAAAAATCGTAGCGATCACGGCCCACATCCCTCCGAGCAAGGTGTCGTCCCTGGAAATGGAGTACACATCAGCAAGAATGTGAGTGATGAGCCAAAAGCTAACCACGCATGAGATCGCCAGGATCAATGCCCGGAAGATTGCGTGGGGCGCATTAAAATGCGCCGAGTCTTTCTTTTCTTGAATTATGGTCATAAACGGAGCCCGGACTCCCCTTATGCAGTTAGTGCACCACTGCGAACGGGACGACCATGGTCTGCGATCTCTCTAACCAGGGCTAATTTTGGCCTGCGGCGGCGTCGGCCATGCACAGCGGTCGGTGTCCTTAGCGGGACACCAGGTGGCCACCAATAGTCATCTTGCAAAACACGCAGCGCTTTCTTTCAACGGGATTCTTTTGGAAGTGCAGTTGCCCTCAGTACTGCGCCGGGATTTGTTAGAGAACCGTGGTTCTCGAGATTCGCAGCCAGATTCGAATGTAAAGGAGAGATAAAGATGGGCTCTACAAATATTGCAACCAGCATTTCGTCGACGCCGGATGTGGTTCTCATCGGCGCCGGCATCATGAGCACCACACTCGCGGTCATGCTGAAGGAACTCGATCCCGCGCTGCGGATAGAAATCCATGAAGTGTTGGACAGCGAGGCCGAGGAAAGCTCAAACGCATGGAACAACGCTGGAACCGGCCACGCGGCATTGTGTGAACTGAACTATACCCCAGAACAAGCTGACGGCAGCATCGATATTTCAAAGGCGCTGCAGGTTAACACCGAGTTCGATCTGTCCCGCCAGTTGTGGTCCTACCTGGTGAAGAAGGGAGCCATCCGGGACCCGCAGTCGTTCATTCATCCCGTTCCCCACTTCAGTTTCGTGCGTGGAATCGATAACCGGAATTTCCTGAGAAAGCGCTTCGCGGCGCTTTCGAGCAACCCGCTTTACTACGGGATGGAGTTTTCCGAGGACCCAAAGCAAATTGGGGAATGGCTCCCTCTGGTCATGGAAGGGCGTGATCCTGGTGACGTCGTCACAGCGACGCGCATGGTGACCGGTACCGATGTGGACTATGGCGCTCTCACCAAGGATCTCCTCGATTCGCTGCGGGGCAAGGACGGATTCTCGATTCATTTGTTCAGCCGCGTGCAAGATCTGGAGCGCGATGGTGACTCCTGGAAAGTGAAGATCCGGGACGAAAATACCGGTGAGCACCGATCTGTCCAGGCCAAGTTCGTTTTCATCGGCGCCGGCGGCGGATCGCTTTCCCTGCTGCAGAAGTCCGGGATACCGGAAGGTCGCGGCTACGCCGGCTTTCCAGTGAGCGGAGTCTGGCTGCGCTGCGATAGCCCTGAAGTCTCTTCTCGTCACAATGCAAAGGTGTACGGCAAAGCGTCCGTGGGATCGCCTCCCATGTCCGTGCCACATCTTGATACGCGGCACATCGAAGGCAAAGTGTCCTTGCTATTCGGGCCATACGCTGGCTTCTCGACAAAGTTTCTGAAGCACGGGTCTTATCTGGATTTGTTTGGCGCTATCGACCCTGAAAACCTACTCCCTCTATTGGCTGTCGGGAAAAGCAATCTGGCACTTGAAGAGTATCTGGTTGGCCAGGTTCTGGAATCCTCCGAGGAACGCTTCGCCGCGCTCCGGGACTTCTATCCGAAAGTACAGGAGAAAGATTGGAAGGTCGAAGTCGCCGGCCAGCGCGTGCAGATCATCAAAAAGGACCCCGTACACGGCGGCGTCCTGCAATTCGGTACTGAACTCGTCAGCGCCTCGGATGGATCTATCATTGCGATGCTCGGTGCGTCGCCCGGCGCCTCAACAGCAGTCTGGATCATGCTCCAAGTCATCGAGCGCAGCTTCCGGCAGAACCTGAAAACTGCGGGATGGGCGAACAAGCTGAGGGAGATAATTCCTTCCTACGGGCAGTCTCTGATCGAAAATCCGGCATTGGTTCAACGCCTGCGGGCTGAAACAGCTGCCATCTTGCATATCAACAATATCAATCTCAAGGAGAAAGCAAATGATTCGCGCGTATCGGCTGTACACGGGGACTGACGGAAACTCACACGTCGTATCCGGCAGCGTGACTGGGGGCAAGTTGGTGGATGCTGAGTCCATCGAGTTCAAAGAGACGGCCCCCCACTCCAACTTTGACTGGCACAATGACCCGATTCCGCAGTACGTCATTACGTTGTCCGGCGTGCTGGAATTTTCCACCGTGGGCGGTGAGACGTTCACCATCCGTCCGGGAGACGTGCTTCTCGCCGTGGATCACACTGGTTCGGGCCACAAATGGCGTTTGGTGAATGATGAACCCTGGAAACGGGCTTACGTGGTCTTCAAACCAGGCGCGGATACCCATTTTGTACCGGACGCAAAGTGAAACTCGTGGCATCTAAACCCTGGAGAGGGATCTCCGACGATGAACTCGAATCTTTCCGATCCTGCATTGTGGAGTCGAATCCAGTTTGGCTTCACTCTCACCTACCACTACCTGTTTCCACAGCTGACCATGGGACTGGCTTGGTTCCTGGTCTATTGGAAATGGCGCGCGCTTCGCACCGGCGATGAAAAGTACAACCAGGCCGCGCGGTTCTGGGCCAAGATCTTCGGGCTGAATTTCGCCGTCGGAGTGGTCACCGGCATTCCCATGGAGTTTCAGTTCGGAACGAACTGGGCGGACTTTTCGCGGTATGCGGGCGGTGTGATCGGTCAGACTCTGGCGATGGAGGGCATGTTCGCCTTCTTCCTGGAGAGCGCATTCATCGGAGCGCTCATCTGGGGCGAAAAACGCCTCGGTCCACGCTCTCATTTCCTGGCTGCGGTGGGCGTAGCCTTGGGGAGTTGGCTCTCCGGCTTCTTCATCCTGGTCACGAACGCCTTCATGCAGCATCCTGCCGGTTACCAGGTTGAGTCCGATGGTTCGCTCGGTATCTCCAGCGCCAGTGCCTTTCTGCTGAATCCCTGGGCCTGGGTGCAGTTTCTCCATAACCAGATGGCCGCGCTAGTAACCGGCTCCTTCGTCGTCACTGCTATCGGCGCGTTCTATATGCTGCGAAAGATGCATCCAACCCAAGCGCGACTTTATCTGCAGGCGGGAACCCTGACCGCACTGGTTGCATCAGTTCTAGTCGCCTTTCCAACCGGCGACCAGCAGGCCAAGATGGTCGGCCGATACCAGCCTGTAACACTCGCTGGGATGGAAGGTAAGTTCCAGGGCGGACGTGATGCCGGTGTCGCAATCATCGGGCAGCCCAACCTGGCCGAGCACCGGCTGGATAATCCTATCGAAGTGCCCGGCGCACTCAGTTTTCTCGCCTATGGTACATTTCAAAGCTTCGTTCGCGGGCTAGATGAGTTTCCGAGGCAGGATTGGCCGGATAATTTGGAGCTGCTGTATTACTCGTTCCACATGATGATCACTCTAGGAACGATTTTTATCGCGCTTATGGGCTACGCTGTTTTCCTGAAATGGCGCGGCCAGCTTGAAACCAGCACGTGGTTCCTTTGGATTCTGATGCTCGCCTTCCCCTTTCCCTACATCGCCAACACGCTGGGGTGGATGACGTCTGAGCTCGGACGCCAACCGTGGCTGGTCTACGGCCTCTTTCATACGCGCGACGGCTATAGCAAAGTGGTCAGCAGCGGAGACACAATTTTCACGCTGATCGGGTTTGTCGGCCTCTATTTCGTACTCGGTGTGTTGTTTCTTTCATTGGCGGGACGTGAGATTGACCGGGGTCCGGAGGATGAACCGGTTGCCGATCGTAAACAGGACGCGGCCGCACCACTGCCAGTTAATGGAAAGGAATCGTTCGTATGATCGCCACCTGGTACGCCATCGTCAGTCTCATGCTGGTCCTCTATGTGGTGTTGGATGGGCGGAATTTTGGCGCAGGCATACTGCAACGATTTGTGGCCACAACGCCGGATGAGCGGCGGCAGGTGATTGCCGCGATCGGGCCGCTGTGGTCTTGGCATGAAGTGTGGCTGGTCGGCTTCGGGGGCACTCTAATTGCCGTATTCCCGCGCCTGATGGCGTCGGCATTTGCGGGATACTATCTCGCGCTGATGCTCATCTTATGGGGCCTGATTTTGCGCGGCATCGCGATCGAAGTTCGTGGACACATCAACGATTCTCTCTGGCAAGGGTTCTGGGACTTCGTTTTCGCGTTCGCCAACTTTCTGCTCGCCATTCTTTTTGGCGCCGCCGCGGGTAATGTGGTGCGCGGTGTTCCGCTCGACGCTCAGGGCAACTTTTCGATGGCATTCTTCACCAATTTCATGACGCGCGGTTATGTTGGTTTGCTCGATTGGTACACCGTTTCGGTTGCGGTCTTCACCGTCGCATTTCTCGCGGCTCACGGCGCCACCTACCTCACGGTGAAAACAGAAGGCCCCGTGCATGATCGATGCGCAACATGGGCCAAGCATCTGTGGATTGCTGTTGTCCCGCTCTTCGTCGCAATCTCGCTGGAATCGTGGGAAGTTCGCCCCAGCTTGGTCCAGGCGGGGATCGAGCGTCCTTTTTGCTGGATCGGATTGCTTTTGATCGTCGCCGCCGTCTGTTGCCTGGTCTCGGGCCTCACGAAGGGCCGGGAAAGGCAAGCTTTCGTGGGATCCAATTTGCTGTTGATCGGCCTGCTGGTCACAGGAAGCGCAGCCTTCTTTCCCGTGATGCTTTATTCGACGCTTGCGCCGGAGAATTCATTGACCGCTTATAGCGTGGCTTCGGGTTCCCAGTCCCTCCGTCTCGCGTCCTTCTGGTGGCCCGTAGGCTTCGTGCTGGCCGCTAGTTATTTCGTGTTTATCTCGCGTCGTTACGCGGGAAAAGTGAGTGTTGTGCGGGATAACCAAGGCTATTACTGAGACGTCATTTCGCGAGCCACTCCTTCGCGGCGGCGACGTCGTCCGAGCCTAGCTCATGTCCGCCTGGATGCCAATGCGTTGTGACGCGGGCTCCGGCCGCCGTGAGAATAGCCGAAAGCTCCGAAGTCAGTTCGGGGCTAACGATCTGATCGCGCCTGGCAGCCGCCAGCAGCACAGGCACGTCTCTCAAATCCGGCGGCACTTGTGGCCGGAAGGGAACCATCGGGCGAAACAGTATCGCGCCCGAGAGCAATGTGGGATGCATCAAGAGCAGGCTCGCGGCGATATTGGCGCCGTTGGAATAACCAATGGCGATGATCTGGTTGTCTTCGAGTCCATAGTCGCGCGAAGCGCTGCTTACGAATTGAGCCAGTGCATCGGTCTGCAACTTTAGATCAGCGACGTCGAAAACGCCTTCGGCCAGCCGCCGGAAGAACCGGGGCATTCCGTGCTCCAGCACCCGTCCACGAGGGCTGAGCAGCGCCGCGCCAGGCAAAAGCTGTTCACCTAACGGG
>DATHMO010000063.1:0-14628 GCA_035486995.1 Bryobacteraceae bacterium | reverse complement strand
GCTCGCGAGGTGTCGCTTTGCGCGGATCCCACTCGACCAGCACGTGTACAACTGTACACTGATTCGAGGCTAGCCGACGAGGGCGTCGGCCGCGGTCCCGGGCGCCCGCCCCACATCATGACATCACTATTTAGGGTTGTTGCCCGGAAGTTCGAAGACCCACAGCTCCGCGCCGCCGCCGGGCGGGTTCTGGATCTCGGGCACCAGAGGCGGCCACGTAATGGCGTGCGCGCCGCCATTGCCGACCACCACCGCGACGTATTGCTTGCCGTTGACGCTGTAGGTGATGGGGCAGGAACTCGGCACGTCGTTCAAACGCGTTTCCCAAAGGACCTTGCCGTTGGCTTGGTCGTAGGCGCGAATGTAGCGGTCGAGTGATCCATCGAACACGATGCCGCCCGCGGTTGCGAGAGCTCCGGTGGTTTGCGGGGCGCGCTGGCGATCGGTCCAAACCGGTTTGCGGGTTTCGAGATTGATAGCTTCCAGACGGCCGTATTTGCCGTCGCCGTCCAGGCGCGGCCGGATAGTGAAGCGCACGCCGGAGGAGAGGCCGCCGCGTTCGCCTTTTGCAACCGGAATCAGGTCCATGCAGGATTCGACCAACGGCACAAAGAGGACCTTGGTCTCGGGATTAAGCGACCCAGGGATCCAGCTCTTGGCGCCCCCCGCGTGCGGGCAAACCGTTTTGGTCTCGCCGTCGCCAATGACAACTTGATGGTTAATTGTTTTGGCGCCGGTCACTGGATCGGCCGACGTAATCACGTTCTGGATGCCGAGATCCATGGAGAATTCGTACTTGCCGGTGGCTGCGTCGAGAGCGTCGTAGAAAGCTTCCTTGCCCGCGGTCACGACGATTTTCTTGGTTTCGCCGTTGATGGGGAGATTCACCAACTGGCGCTCGAAAGCCCAATCGAGATCCCACTGATCGTTGGCGACATGCTGGAAGTGCCAGACGAGCTTGCCGGTGTCGGGATCGAACGCGAGCGTAGTGTCGGTGTACAGGCCATCGTTGGTGATGCCCGGCTCCTTCGACGGATGCACCAGCGGACCGGTGTCGTAGGTCTGCGCGACGCCGAAGAAGGCGAGATTAAGCGCGGGATCGTAGCTGCCGGCGGTCCAGACCGAGCCGCCATTGCGTTTATCGAGCGGCAGGCCGTTCCAGCTATTGCCGCCGGGCTCGCCAGGACGCGCGATCGTATCAAAGCGCCAGGCTTCCTTGCCGGTGGCGGCGTCGAGCGCGATGATCCAGTTGCCGCCGGGAGTTGCGCCGACCGTGCCGACGATCACTTTCCCCTTGGCCACCAGCGGGCCGCCGGTCATCATCATGCGCGGATTGTCATCGCGATTGAAGACTTCGTGATCCCAAGCGACCTCGCCCGTCTTGGTGTCGAGCGCGACGACATGCAGATCCGATGTTTCGAGCAGGATGTGATTTTGGTAGATGGCGATGTTGCGTTTTACCAGGTTGAGGAAGCCGGTTTTCGGCTTGGGCAATTGGCGCGAATATTCCCAGAGCAAGTCGCCTGTGACGGCATCGAGCGCTTGCACGTGATCGCCGGAGGCATGCACGAAGATGACGCCATCGTGAACCAGGGGTGTGGCTTCGTTGGCGCCAGGCGGGAGCGACCAGGTCCACGTGGAACGTAGCTGGGCGACGTTCGATTTGTTGATCTGTTTGAGCGGGCTGAAGCCCAGGTCATCGTAGGTGCGGCGCCAGGTAAGCCATTCGCCGGGAGGTGGATTTTGCAGGACGGCATCGGTAACCGGAGTGAGTTTGTTGATTGGATTCGGTTTCGGCGGTGCGGGGATCAAGCTGGCGAATGGCGAGAGGCCGCCACCGGGCGAATTTGAGGTTGGCGTCCGGGGCTTGGCACTTGGCACGCCAGGAAAATTCTTCGCGTCCAGCGGGATCGTGTTCGATTGAAGAATGAAGGCCGTGAGTTGAAGGTAGACGGCGTCGCCGAGGCCGCCGGCGTTGCTCGGAGGCATCTTGGTGCTGATGTAGGTGTTGAGCTCGGCGACGCTCTTGCCGGCCCATTGTCCGGTGAAGGCGGTCCCTTTGAGGGGCGGCGCAAACTCGCCGTCGTCCAGACTCGCGCCATGGCAACTGGCGCAGTTTTGCGCGTAGGCGGACTGGCCTTGCGTGGCTTGAGCGGCGGTCTGTGCCCAGACGGGCAGGGCGAGCAGGGGAACGATCAGGATGAGTCGCATGGGTTTCTCGGGGTAAGCTAAGTGCCTAGTTTATAACCTCATGGATCGCCAAGCAAGACTTGCATGCAAGCGGTCTCCCCAAGGGTGGAGGCAGCCGGATCTGATATCGCCGGTCTGATATCGTTATGTACGTTGGCTGAGCGGAACACTATCGACGTTTCCGGGATCATCGAGCAGCAAAAGCTGGGGCGGTTTCTTGCCGGCTTGGTGCTGGTCTCGTGGATCATCACGTTTTTCGACGGCCTGGACACTAATCTCATCAGTTTCGCCGCGCCATATTTTGGCGCTCAATATCATCTGAGCCGGATTCAGCTGGGCAATATCTTCAGCATGGGGCTGTTCGGAACCATGGTGGGCGGCTTCGCGCTGGGTTACGTGGGCGATCGTATCGGCCGGCGGCCGGTGGTGATTTTCGCGACGGCGCTGTTTGGGATCCTGACCATGTGCTTCGCGCTGGCGAGCAGTTATTCCTCACTCGTCTTGTTGCGATTCGTCGATGGGCTGCCGTTGGGAGGAATGCTGCCGCTGGCGTGGGCGCTCAACATCGAATATGCGCCGAAGCGTTATCGCGCGACCATCGTGACGGTGATCATGATGGGCTATTCGCTGGGCACGGCACTGGGCGGGCAAGTGGCCAACTGGCTGATCCCGATGTTCGGCTGGAAATCGGTGTTTATCTTTGGTGGCGCGGCGGCTCTGGTTTGCGCGGGTATTCTATTTGCGATCCTGCCGGAATCGATTCGGTTCCTCGCGAGCAAGGGACTAGGCTCCGAGCGAATTGGACCCATTATCCGGCGCATCGCGCCAGGCACGGTGATTCCGGCGGGCGCATCGTTCGTCGTCAGCGATGAAAGCCAACTGAACAAAGATTTCAAACCGTCGCTGCTGTTCCGCGGCGAACTGCGCTGGATCACGCCACTGATCTGGCTCGGCTACATCGCGAGCTCGCTCGCTGTGTTCTTCATCGTGAATTGGACGCCGGTGGTTTTCGAAGCTTTGAAGTATAGCCGCAAGGAAGCTGCCAACGCGGCATCACTTTACTCGGCGATGGGTGCGGTGGGCGGGCTGTTGCTGATGCGGTTCACCGATAAGCGGGGCGCAGGCGCGATCACCATCATGCCTGTGATGACGGCTGTGTTGTTGCTTGTCGCCACGTTCGTCGGCATGGGCCACACCGAATTCCTGGTGCTAGCCGCTGCCACTGGCGGATTCCTGATCGGCGGGCATTTTGGAATGCACAGCATCTGCGGCATCTTTTATCCGAGCGCGTATCGCGGGAACGGCGCAGGCTGGGCGACTTCGATTGCGAAGATCGGCTCGGTGGCGGGACCGATTCTCGGAGGGATTGTATTGTCGACGAGTCTGCCAGTGCGCGACATCTTCGCGGTGCTGGCGGTGTGTCCGGTGGTGATGGCAATGTGCATCTACATTGTGGGCCGCATGCATCGGCGGATTCTGGGGCGCGAGTCGCTGGCAGCGGCAGAACCTGCGGCGGGCCTTTTGGCAAGCACCTTGCATTGATCTGCGGCATGGGCCACTCCTGCCAGTATCTGTGTTCAGAGATTATAACGGTGACGTACGAAGACGCTCCTGGTGAAATATGCCAGAGCATCGCGAATCTGGAAGAGATTTCGCGCACGTGCGCCGTGGTTTTGATGGATGAACGGCCGCGCCTGGGTTCGCCGATGTACTTGTCAGTGAACGCGCACGATCTGTTTGGTGTAATCACGTCGAGCGTGTATGATGCGACTCTCGGCTGGTTCGTCACCGTCACGCTGGATGCGGATTCGACCTGGCAACCGCAATCGTTTTCGCCGGAACATCTGCTGGCAGTGTGCGTGTGCTCCCTGGAACGCGGTACGCGGACTAAGGCCCGGACCTTAGAAAACGCCTTAGTTACTTAGGAAAATGTGCCGGTAAGTTTTGTAGTACGGCAAGCGTAACCGCACTACTTACTCACTAAGTGCTGCACGTCTTTGTTGCTTTCACTACAGATGTACTCGTGAAGGTCCCGGGTCGGGAGCGCGCGCGAAACCTCGGTAACGCTCCAGGGATGCGCGTACGCGACGGGATCGTCAATCGTGATTTGGACTGAGAGGCGGCCGGCGTCGGGACGTGTGTAGCGCTCGGTGACGTGCAGTTGATCCGAATGCGGGTGACCGGCGTGGTCGAGCCAAGTCCTGTCGTTGAAGCCCACGGTATCGACTACCAGCGTGTCGCCTTCCCACTGGCCGATGGAATGGCCCCACCAGTTTTTGTCCAGGTCCTTGGGATGTCCGCGGCCATCCAGAAAAATCTGGCGATAGCTGTGGACGTTGCCTTCGAAGAGAATCAGGACTAGGGTGGGAGTTTGGATGATCTTGAACGGATAGGAATCGCGGCGCGCGACGCCGTCGGGCAGACATCGGCTTTCCGGGTCGTCCTTGCTATGGTTGGCCTGCCGCTCCTTGTAAAGCGCTTCAGCCCAGGGACTCATCGGCAGTTCGCCGGACTTCATGTCTTTCGTGATATTGGCGTCGTAACCGGCGGACGCCCAGACACCTGAGAGATCAGGCTGCGCGAAAAGAGCCACGGATGAACACAGATAAACGCAGATGATAGGAAATGTTCGCACTTACTAGCGCGGAGGCGGCTTGATATGGCCGTCGTACAGATCCTTGTTGTTCTCTTCGCAGGAGTATTCCATGATTTCCCAATCCGTCCGGAGCGTGAACGTGCGCTTGTTGGTCCAGGGCTTGGTGAACGTCTTGGGATCGTCGATGGTTACTTCGTAAGCGATGTGCGTGGCGTCGGTGCGGGTGAAGCGCTCGATCACATGCAAGGCGTCGCTGTGCGGGTGGCCGATGGTGTCGAGGCGCGTGCGTCCGTTAAAGTTGACAGTGTCGACCACGAACGTATCGCCGTCCCAGTGGCCTGTGGAATCGCCAAACCAAGTCGGGGTCGCGCCATCGTGATGCGGCTTATCGATGGGGATGATGTGGAACCAGGTGTTCTGTTCGTAGAGCAGCGCGACATACTTGGGGCTCTGCATGATCTGGATAGGATCGGGCGAGTTCATGGAGCGCATCAAGCCGAAGGGAAGACAGCTGCCGGTGTAATCGCCGTTGGCGGCGTCGTAGGTCTTCCACGACTTCAGTCCGGCGTCGGTGAAAGGAAGGTCGGCAGTGCCGATCTGGCTTTGGTCCTTATTGGACTTGGTCATGTCGGGCACGTAGGGCCGCTGCCAAAGTCCGCTTAAATCGGGCTTGCCATCGGGAGTGCGTGGCACCGCAGCGCTGGGACCCGAACCCTGACCGAAGGCGATCGCCGGAACGAGCCAAGCGATCGCGAGAATTGCTGTTCGAATCGTCACTGGCGTTTATTCGGTCCGCCGTCTTCGGCCGAGCCGGCGAATACGCTTTTGCCGCTGGGCAGCTTCACCGATCGAGCGTTGCAAGTGTTGGAGCCGTCTTTGGAACGGAAGCCGTCAATGTTGACCTGGTCGCCGATCTTCAGCGAGTCCTTGCTCCAGCCATTGCGAGTGAGAGTATTGGGCGGTCCGCCTTCGCATTGCCAATGGGCGACTGTGCCGCTGTCGTCCTTGGTGTCGAGATAGATCCAGATGTGCGGATTCATCCAGTCGAGCTTGGTTACGACGCCCTGCAGCGTGATGGCTTTGGTGGAGTCGAACTCAGCGGCGAAGGAGTGGTGCGCTACCAGCGGCAGTGCAGCCGCGAGCAGGCCGATGCCGGCAACGAGGACAGCTTGTTTCAGACGCATGATTGGCTCCAGGCCGAGACTACTTCTTGTCCTCGCTGTCGAGCGCGGATCCGGCAAAAACTTTGCGGCCGTCGGCCAGGGTTACTTTGCGCGCGTTGGCGAGCTTCGACCCGTCTTTTGCGAGCGAGCCTTCCACAGTGACCATTTCACCGGGCTTTAGAGAATTCCGAGTCCAGCCGAGGCGCATCAACGCGTTCGGGCTGCCGAGCTCGAGCTCCCAGTTGGTGACGGTACCGGCATCGTCCTTGACGTCGATATAGAATCGCGCGTGCGGATTCATCCACTCGACTTTGGTAACGGCTCCGGTGAGTGTGACGGGCTTAGCGGCGTCATACTCGGCCGTAAAAGAATGATGCGCCAGCATTGGCGCGGCAGTGGCGAGCAAACCAAGGCTGGCCACGAAAACGTAAAACTTAGCTCTCATCGTTGCACCTCTCAAATGATTATATTGCTTGCGATCTGATTTGTGGGATCGCCGCCGGCAGTCGGGAACAGGGGCGCGGCGGGCATGGGGGGCGATCCGCGACTGATATAGCACCAAGCGCAGAAGTTATCACGGTGTTACCGGGATGTCAAGAAGTAGAGAGAATTTCAACGGGCGGGTGCGATTTAGTCTGGGACTCGAAGTGCATGCCTTACTCGACTTTTCCGAGCGTGTCCAAGACTCGGTGCCTAAGATTTTCATTAATCCGCCGGGAAGAATTTGACCGCGAAGCGCTGAACTCTTACGCATCCCGCAGCATGTACCACGAACTCAAGCCGATCGCGAAAATCGCGCCTGTCATCGCGAGTAGCAACGCGAGTTCGTTCGAGCCCGAAGGCCAGAGCCGACTTGTGGACCAAAGATGTCGGAGCGACAGATCCGTCAATCCGGGCCACAGCCAGTGGGATTGATGTAGCAACAAAGGAGCCGCAAACATACCGGCCGCGCAGGCAACGATGCGGACGACCCGAATCGGCAACGTGGCCTGGCCGAGTGCCTTCTCAAGCGCCATGGCTTGTGCCTTCCGCCAGACGAGCGTTGCGTCCGGCAGATTCTCGATCTCCCGAGGCGCCAGTTGCTCGCCTCCGCGCAGGAACTCCCCCACCCGCAAAACTTCCGAGCAGACTGCGCACTCACGCGCGTGATTGAGGATTTCGGCGTCGTGCAAGATACCGGTGAGCGCCGCGACGACCTCTTGCTCCTTCTCGCAGTACAGTTCGTTCATACATCCACCCTTGGATCGAGATCCCGCAGGTTCCTGCCGATCAGGCCTGCCAGCTTGTGGCGAGCCCGAAAGAGCAGTGCTCGGACACTTGCCGCTTTTAGCCCGATAGAATCCGCAATCTCTTTGTGGCTTGCCCCCTCTACGTAGGCCAGCCACAATAGCTGGCGCTCGCGAACTTTGAGCCGCCGAAGAGCCTCTTGCATCTGGATGTTGAGGTCAGGATCGTGAGCCGCAATTGCTGTCTCGGGGAAGGATTCGGACAGAGGCACTTCGCCTTGGCCCTTCTTGCTCCGCCACTGGTCGCGCACCAAATTAGTGGCGATCCGGAAGAGATAGTTCCGTCGATGGCGCGCTTCTTCGGGGACCAGCTTGGCACAAAGGAAGCGGCAATAAGAGTCCTGCAACAGGTCCTCGGCCAACGCGCGTTCTCCGGCGGCATGCAGGAGATAGGCGAACAATGGGGGAGACGTCTCCTCGTAAAACGCGCGAAACGCCGTCGCGTCCATGCTCAGCTTGCCCTTCGCGATGGGAGAGGCACTCTCGTCCGGCATAGGCTGGGTGATCTCCAGGTCCAGTCCAGAAACCGCCAGCTTCCTTAACGGTGTCGTAGTCCCTATGAGTCGCAATCTTGCATGACCTCTGGCGGCGTCAACGCAGCTCGTTATCGGTGGCTCGACTGGCCATTGAGCAGGCCCAAGGATTTCGAGAGGTAATAGGATGCTGCCGCTGACAGTCCAAAGCCCAGTCCCAGGGAGCAGCTCAGCGTCCCGAGGATGACAAAGCCCTCCTGACTGTCGGCAACGGACACCTGATAGTGCAGTATTAGCAAGGCTACGCCGAGCATGAGAAAGATAATTCCCGTCTGCAGGGCGCCGATAATTCGTCCGTGAGGGGCAACGCGCTCCACCTTGAGCGATTCCAGCAGTTGCATTCCGGTGTCGCTTTGCGCGTAGGCTAGAAGTTCCTGCCCGGAGCCGACCTTCTCTAGCAGCTTGGCTTGCACTTCCGCCTGTACCTTCGCGATCTTGTAGCGCCGGATCGTACTAAAAATAACCCAAGCGAACCAACAGAACATGACTGGAATAGTTATCTTAGCGATGTCTTGAGTCACTGATTGTTCCCTCCGGGCGGGTCGAGCTACGAAGTAGTATTCTGTCCACCCACTATTACAACGTGCAGCGAGGGATTTGGTTAACAGCTCGGGATGAAGTGAGTGCCGTCAGCTTGTGCGTGCCCCGTACGGCTTTACCGACGCCTGTCCGAGCGCGGCGAGAGTGCCCAATAGACGCGCTCACCCCGCACGTGAAATCTCGCTGACTTATCCAGAAGTCCCGATCGGGGAGTTTCCCCCGCGCAGAGCTCACGCCCTGATGTTCCATTATCGGAAGCTTCATTGGCGCCGACTTCAGGGGGACTATCGAGGATCCCGAGTTCGAAACCGAATCAGCGGTGCGAGGCGCATTTATCGATCCCTATTTGAAGCGGACGCGGCAATACCGATTTCTATTTGAGTGATCGCTGGCGGTCATCTAGGCCTATCGCTGAGTGTGCAATCAATGTGGCTGCCTTGATCAGTTGCTTAGGTAATCGACGAGGACCTAGGCGTTCACCTTGGCCGTTGGACGGCTCTCACCTTCCCGCTAGTGCCTCCGCCGCAAAAGAATTCATCGCGGCCATCGGATTCCAAGCCGGACACGCCGACACCGGCCGGCATATCGAGTTGGACCAGGACCTCGCCTGTCCGAGGATCTATTCGCCTCAGATCGCTTTCGTCACCTTCTAAAGTGCCGTGCCAAAGCTCTCCATCGACCCAGGTGACACCGGTGACGAAGCGGTTGCTCTGGATGGTGCGAAGAATCGCCCCTGTCTCGGGATCGATCTTCTGGATGCGATCTTCGGCGATTTGAAACAGGAACCGACCGTCGAAAGCGGTTCCAGCGTGCGCCGGGACATCGATTGAGCGCATCGTCTTGCCGGTGGACGGATCGAAGGCGTTCAGCTTGTCTCCGGAGGCAAACCAGACTTGCCGGCCGTCGTAGGTGACGCCATGCACTCTCTCGGTTCCCGGAAAGGGTCCGTATTCGCGAACGATTCAGCGTTATCAGCGGACCTGATCCCGTATATCACGCTCAGATGTGGTCATCATTGAGCGCTAGTGATATGTTTCACAAGGGAAGAAATAGCACTGGCCTTTGTCGCCAGGCTCAAGGGGATCAAACCATGCAACGTTTGGGGAACTTTGTTGTTCTGTCTATAGCTGTTCTTTTGGTAGCCACAGGTGGCACGCTTCTCTTTGGGCAGGGGACCGCTTCCATTTCAGGGCGTGTGACGGACGCTTCTGGCGCCGCCGTTCCGGCTGCATCGGTCGTTGTCAAAAACACCGGAACCGCTGTGACTCAGAACACCGTAACCGACGACCAGGGAAGGTACACCGTACCGGACCTGCCGATTGGCTCTTATGACATCGAGGCCTCGAAAGCCGGGTTCTCAAACACCCTCCGCAGCGCCATAACCGTAAGCGTCGGCGCTGCGCCCGTGATCGACTTCCAGTTGAAAGTGGGCCAAGCCAGTGAAACCGTGAATGTATCCGCGGAAGCGTCGCAAGTGGAAACCACCAACGCCTCGGTTTCTTCACTGGTGAACCAAACACAGATGCGGCAGTTGCCTCTCAATGGCCGGAACTTCGAACAATTGATTCTGCTCGCTCCGGGCGTGTCCACTTATCCGGCGGGCGGAAGCTCCGCGCTCACCTCTGTAGCAAACGCCTATTCGATCGCGGGGAACCGCCCGGAAGGATACATGAACACGTTGGATGGCGAAGATATGCTGAACTACTGGCAGCGCAATGCCGGAGGTAATGTGACCGGCACGTCACTGGGTATCGACAGCATTGCGGAATTCCAAACGCTCACCGGCACTTATGGCTCGCAATATGGCGGCAACGGTGGGGCGGTTATCGCGGTGACGAGGTCGGGCACCAACGAGGTTCACGGTTCGGTCTACGAGTTCTTCCGCAACAGCGACCTGGATTCCCGCGGCTTCTTCGACATAGCCTCTCCGCCTCCTTTCCGCAGAAACCAGTTCGGCGGGACACTGGGCGGCCCGATTAAGAAGAACAAGATTTTCTTCTTCGTAAATTACGAAGGCATCCGGCAGGTACTGGATACGACGTACGTGAACTATGTTCCTACGCAGAGCCTTCGCGCGGGAACTTATAACGGCACTTCGTACACAGTGAATCCAGCCTCAGCGGCGATGCTGGCACTATATCCGCTTCCGAATCAGTCGTATAACGCTAATGTCGGCATATACAATTTCGTCGGCCCACAGATCACGCCTGAAGATTTCGGGGTGGCGCGCATAGATTACAACATCTCGGAAAAGGACTCTATGTTCGGCCGGTACCAGGCCGATTTCGGAACCAGGACCACGACCGCGGGCTTGGGGCTTTGGCCGACAGACGATCTGACCCATAACCAGTTCCTGACCATTGGCGAGCATCATGTTTTCTCGCCTACGCTGGTCAATGAATTCGATGCGTCTTTCTCACGGCCTGTGACCTCGGAGGCCCAGCCGGCCGAGCACGCCGCTCTTCAGCTCTTCACTCCGGCACGGGAGGACGCTTACATTAGCTTGCCCCTCGGCCTTACGCCCCTTGGAGCTTCGTTCATCAATCCTTTCAAATATATCCAGAACAAATTTACGGAAAGAGACGACCTGAAATGGATTAAAGGCGCGCATACAATCAGCATGGGTGGGACCTTCCGGCGCGAGCAGCTCAATCCGTATGCCTACACGTACTGGAATGGATTCTATATCTTCAGCAGCATGCCAAGCTTTTATGCTGGGAATCCCTTTTCCTTTACAGGCGCGCCCAATGGCGGGACAAACACCCAGCGGGCGGCGCGCGACATTCGGATTACCCCATACATTCAGGATGACTGGAAGATCAGCAACCGGCTGACTCTTAACATCGGGTTGCGTTATGACTGGGAATCGAACCCTATCGAAATCCACAATAATTTCTACAACGCTGTGGGGCCGCCGTTCGGAACCGGATTCCAGAACGTGCCGCATGCGTTTCAGAACAATCCCTCCAACAAAAACTTTGATCCGCGCGTTGGACTCGCATGGGATGTGTTTGGAGATCACAAAACCTCAGTTCGTGCCGGCTTCGGAATTTTTCATGATACGTTCCAGACCTACACGTTCATGTCGGCATACCTTACCAATCCGCCGTACTTGACTGAGAATCAGGTTTTCACGGGCGGCGATCCGAGCTGGCCGACGCCCTTCGTTGGTGGTGGTACACCGCTGCTCAGTAATACGAACGGTACGTATTACGGAATCAACACTACGCCGTATAGCTTGGAATACACGCTGTCCGTTCAGCGGCAGCTACCCAGCAACACCCTGCTGACAGTGGGCTATCAGGGAACGCGCGGCGTTCATCTTCTCGCGTTCCATGATTTCAACGCACCGGTCGCGACGATCAATAATGGCGTCTACACGTTCGTTCACGCTAACTCCGCTGGCGCGCTGGTAGCGAATGCATCGCCGGATCCCAGCTTCGGAACATTGGACATGCTGGACACCACGAGCTATTCGGCCTATAACGCCCTGCAAGTTGGTCTTACACACCGGCAATCCTCCAGCTTCGTGTACCAATTCTCGTACACGTATTCGCATTGCATCGATAGTTCGTTTGCGTATGCGGGTTTGGGAGCGAACAACGTGACCTCAGCCATCGTTAATCCGTATAATTGGGCTGCCGACAAAGGAAACTGCAGCTTCGATCTACGTCACAACATCTCCGCCAACGCGGTCTACACTCTTCCCTTCAAGGGCAGCCGCTGGGTGGAAGGTTGGCAAATCACGGGGGTTGAGGCTTGGCATACCGGGGTTCCCTTCTCGCTGGGAGAAGGTACCCAGCCCTGGCTGAATAACAACTTCGACACGCCCCGGCCGGACTTCTCGCCCGACGCACCCGGATGTAATAACGACGTTTACGCCAATCAGAACGTCCATCAATGGTACAACCCGAAATGTTTCACAGCTTCCCCTTATGGCACACTCGGCACGCTGGGAAGGAACAACCTGGTGGGACCCGGCTACGTGGAAACTGATCTTGGCGTGACGAAGGAGACTAGGATCACGGAGCGCGTCACCCTACAGTTCCGTGCCGAATTGTTCAACCTCTTTAATCACCCCAACTTCAACATCCCGGCCACGGGTGTGTTCAGTGCGGGGTCGGCAGCTACCGGCTATCAATCCACGCCGGTCGGGACTGCAGGCTCGATTACTTCGCTCGTCGGGAGCGGTGGCCTGAGCAACGTCGCCAGGCAAACACAATTTAGCCTGAAGTTGCAGTTCTAACCGGCTTTTGAAGAAAGCACGCTATCCCGACGTAAGCCGCGCTACCGTCCTAGCGCGGCTTACGTGGACTTTTCGAGAGCGTTCAATCGGTCAGGACTTGATATCTGGCGAAGGTCTGCGGACGCATCGCTTTTTACTGTCGGGCGACTGATTGTCCCCGCTGGATCTTTACGCAGCCATTGCTGACCGTGGTTTCATCCTATGGGAGGCAAACCTGTCGACATCGCAATGGCTTGTTGGAGATTTGGTCTCTTCCACAAACTTGACAACGCATGTCTCTTGACACGGCATGCAACGCCGTTTCAGGACCACGAGTCGAAGAATTTCGGGTCAATTCGTTGACGCCTACGACGCCGGAACCGGAGGCGGATTCGTGTCCTGTTCGGGAATGGCTCCGCAGCTGCGAATTGCATGGCGGGAGTTTCATCGACCCGTGCGGATTGGGAACCCTAATGCCCGAAGAAGAGCCCGAAAGTCCGGAGGAGGTTCGCAGTCAACGCAGACGCTCTCTCCCGAACGTGGATGAATGAACTGAAGACGTGCCGCGTGGAGAGCGACGCGAGTAATTCGCCGTTCCCGCTTTTCTAATGGATTGTACTTTCTATCGCCGATGACCGGGTGGCCGATCGCTGAAAGTTGAACACGGATTTGATTTTGTAATCCTGTCACCAGCGAGACTCGGACCAGCGATGCACCCCTAAGGCGATGTTCCACGGAATAGCGAAGTTCAGCGCGAGCCGATGTTGGATCTCGTTCTGTGGTCACCTTTTGAAACATTCCTTCTTGTCGAAAGTAGTGAACCAGAGTCCCTTCGTTAATAATGCTGAGATGACCACGAACTGCTGCGAGATACTCCCGCACCGGGGTGTGCCGGATAAACTGTTGCACGAGCGCTTCTCGATATGGCCAGGTTTTTGCGAAGAGCAAAATCCCGGACGTGTCACGATCGATGCGATGCACGACAAAGGCCCGTTGCCTCTTTGATTTCAGTTCTGCCGAAAGAATAGAAAGCGCAGATGGGGTATCGGAGTCATCCGCGGGCACCGCGAGCAGTTTGGCCCGCTTATTGAGGACTACAACGGCATCGTCTTCGTAAAGCACGTGAAGCTGCCACCGATCCTGCCTTCCTAAACGGCGATCGCCCCTGGCTTGAAATCTCTTCATTGCTGAATGGCAGATTGTTCCTTTCCAGGGCTGCTCGTGAATGAGTGGTGAAGCAATGCTCGATGATCCATCGCTATGCTACCAAGATCCCGGTCGGTTGACGGCTAAGCTTGAAAATATTGACTGCCACAGAGGTCCCATTGTGGGAAGTATACGTGCGAAGGAGTGTCGTCGGTCGCTATGGAGGAACAACGCGATTCCCCCGGCTGCACGATGTACGATATAAGCCATGCACACTTTCTTCTTGCGCACACAGTTGGGGTGTTTGGCGGCTATCGCCGGACTGCTGGTTGCCGCCTTCAGCACCGCTTTCGCCCAGGCGCCAGCTCCGCCGCCGCTTCAGACTCCGAATCCGCACTACACTTCCATCCCGCTGGAAATCACTGTTAACCGTCCGGCGGCGGAAGTCTGGAAGCGTGTCGGAAAATACTGCGATATAAAAGAATGGCTGCAGGTCGACTGCGTCATCACTTCAGGTAAGGATGGCGAATTCGGCGCGGTCCGGTCACTTCGCAACGGCGCTGTCATCGAGATTCTCATTTCGAAAACGGCCCTGTCATACAGCTACACCCAGCCGGTGCGGGAGGGCGCCCAGTATAACCTGTATCACGGCACAGTGGAAGCAGTACCGGTGACGGCGACCACGTCAAAGCTGGTTTACACGTTGGTCTTCGACAACTCCATGCTGGCCGACGACGCCGCCCGGGAGAAAGACATTCAGGCAAGGACTGCGCAGTTTACGCGGGCGCTGAACAACATGAAGACGCTTGCTGAAGGCGGCACGGTTCCCCCACCCGTGGCCCGCTAACTTCCAAGTGGCCGACGATAGTTCTTCTTCCTGGCTCGGAAACTGGCGGGCCACAAGTCCGGTTCTAGAAAGTTCGCCGCAAACACGGCTCATGCCCGTTAT
>DATHMO010000062.1:0-8004 GCA_035486995.1 Bryobacteraceae bacterium | reverse complement strand
AACTACGTCGCCAAGGCGTCGATCACTTTACCGCGCGATGTGCAACTCGCCGGCGTAACTCCTCACGCGCATTATCTGTGCAAGGACATGAAAGTGACGGCGACGTTGCCCGACGGATCAACGAAACCGCTGATCTGGATCAAGGATTGGGATTTTAATTGGCAGAACGCCTATCGCTATCGCGATCCGATCGACTTGCCGAAGGGAACGCGCATCGATCTGGTATACACCTTCGATAATTCGGAAAACAATCCGCACAATCCCATCCATCCGCCGGTGCGAATTCATTGGGGCGAAGAGACCAAGGACGAGATGGCGCTGGTGTTCCTGACGATTTTGCTGCCCACCACCGAAGAAGCTCGCGATCTGCAGCGCGAAGTGGGCCGGCAATACGTCGAGCAGTTTCTGAGCCAGGTGCAAACGCTTCAGGACTTACCCTATGAGATGCTGTCGCCCGAAGCCGTCGGCCGTTTAACGACGGTATTCAAGATGTTCGACAAGAACGGCGATGGCAAGCTCGATGACGACGAGCGCGCCGCTATGCTGACGTTCGTGAGAAACTTCCAGGAGCGCCAGCAACAACAGCCGAAGTCGGCACAATAGACGATATTTTACTGGCTCGGCAACGCATATGCGATGTACGCGCCCGCCCGTTGCGCTGCCGGGCCACCCATCATCCCATTGCCGCCGGCCACGCAGATGACCACGTATTCGCGCCCGTTCACTTCATAAACCGCAGGCACACTTTCGGCAGCTTCCGGAATGCTGGTCTCCCAAACCACTTTGCCGGTGTCGCGATCGTACGCGCGGAACTTTCGATCTGATGTCGTCCCCGAAAAGAGCAACCCGCCCGCCGTTGCGGCCACTCCACCGCGCGGGAAGTGACTGCCGGTGTCGGTGTGGCCTTCCGCCGCGAGCGCGCTCACTTCGCCCAGCGGAACCTGCCACTTAATCGCGCCGGTATTCAAATCGTAGGCGGTCAACTGCGACCACGGTGGACCGATGGCTGACAGGCGATTGCTCGTGAGCAGAAAATCGACCGGCGCCCAGAAGCGCTTCGGGCCATCGGACGGCGTGTTGCCGGCCTGTGGTTGCTGCTCGGGCGGTGCGATGGCCGCTGCGACCGATGGATTCGGCGTTGGATTGGAGAGATATGCCACCAGCGCATTGAGATCGCGCGGCGTTAATTGCGAAAACGCTGGCATCCGGCCCTGGCCACTCGTCACTGTTGTCTTGATTTGATCGGCGGTCAACCGCTTGTTAACATCCGTCAACGCGGGAATGCCCCCGCCTTGCCCCGAGCGATCCGCTCCATGGCATCCCGCACAATTTTGCGAATAAAGTGCGCCGCCCTGTTGCTCGGGAGTCGAGGCGCCCGCCACGGCCATAGCGCCTCCACGCGGCATGCGCGAGTCGAGTTTCAGATACGTGGGCAGTTCCTTAGATTGGATGTAAAGCAGGCCCGCCGAAGGATCCACCGCGGCACCGCCCCAATTGGCTCCACCGTTGTGTCCAGGCATCTCAATGCTTCCGCGCAAGCTCGGCGGGGTAAACAGGCCTTCATTGCGAGAGCTGAGGATCTTATCTCGGAGACTGGCGCGCTCCGCCTCCGGAATATAAGGATTGATGTCATCGGCTGTGAACTTCTGCCGCGCGAATGGAAGTGGCAAAGTAGGGAACGGCTGGGTGGGCCAAGCCTGTTCGCCGGGAACATCGGATTTCGGCACCGGCCGTTCTTCGATGGGCCACAGCGGCTCGCCGGTTACGCGGTTGAACACGAACAGAAATCCCATTTTGGTGGGCTGCGCCACCGCGTCCACCGTTTGTCCGTTATGGCGAACGGTCAGCAGCTTCGGCGCCGCGGGCAGATCATAATCCCACAAATCGTGATGGACGAATTGAAAATGCCACAGCCGCTTGCCGGTATGTGCGTCGAGCGCAACCAGAGAATTGCCGAACAGGTTCTGGCCCGGGCGATTCGCGCCGTAAAAATCGTAGCGCGGGGATGCTAGCGGAATATAGACAATCCCGCGCTTTTCGTCAAGCGTCATCTCGCTCCAATTTTCGACGCCGGCCAAGGTCTTCCAGGCATCCGGAGGCCAGGTTTCGTAACCAAATTCGCCGGGATGCGGAATCGTGTGAAACATCCACACCAGCTTGCCCGTGACGACGTCGAATGCGCGAATGGCGCCAGGATTTCCTTCGTACTCGGCGCTGGCCGCCGATCCCAGGATCAGCAGGTTCTCAAAAACACGGCCGGGAGTATTGTTTTGGACGCGCGTCAGGGTCTTGGGATCGCGGCCGTCAAAGCCGACGCGAATATCGGTGCGGCCATTCTCACCGAACGACGGAATTAACTGGCCGGTGCGCGCATCGAGCGCCACCAGGTGATTGTCCACGCAATAGAACAAACGGCGATCAGAACCGTCTTTGCTCTGCCAATAATTGACGCCGCGCGCGGTAACGGCTCGCGAATTGTTCGCATGCACCCAGATCTCGCGCCCTGTGGCGGCATCCAACGCCACCATCGAATTATTCTTCGCGAGCACATACATTAAGCCGTCAACGATTACCGGGTTGAAGTCATAGTTGATCTTGTCGTCGGTCGCGTAGGTCCAGGCGACTTGAAGCTGCGTAACATTCGCCTTGTTGATTTGCTTCAGAGCGGAATATTGCGCGGAATCCGGCGCGCCGAGATAGTCGTTCCAGGTGACGTGATCGGGCGAGTCGTTCCAGCCGGTGGGCGCGTGATATGGACGATTGATCATCACCGCGTTAATGCGATGAATCTGACCGCCGGTCACCTTGAAAGCTTCTGCCAGCAGCGTGGCTTCGCGTTTGCGCTTCTGATCGGTACCGGGGATGGGCTGGCCGCCGGGTTCGCCGAACATCACGATTCCAAGCACAACGCCGTGTTCAGGGTCGACCACGGGAAATCGCCGATCGTTGACCTCGGGAATCCAAGTGAAGATCTTGGCATCGAACTGCGCGGCGCATCCCATGGGCGGCCGGCCGTTGGGACCGGGAACATTCGTCGTTTGTCCGCCGTTCTCAAAGCGATTGCAATCAGCGGCGAAAGGCGCGGGCTTATAATTGCCGCTCTGCGTTTCGATCGCGTCGAAATAGGCGTTGGCGGCGCCGATCAATTGCTCGCGTGTTGCGCGTTCAGAGGCGGGAACCACCTGCGCCCAGAACGGATCCGGAGCCGCTAGCCTTTCGGGCGCAAAAACATTGGATTCGTTCTTCCGCGTGACGATCGTCTCGATTTCGCTAATCTTTTTTTCGTCGATCTTAAGGCGCAAAAAGAAAGACGTAAGAGCGCCGTTTTCCTTGATCACGCTCTGGACTGCCGCACCCCCGCTCGTCGGATCGAGGAGATACAATCGATAGGTCGTCGGACCGGCGGTTTTCCAAAGCCCATCGCCCAGCTTCAGAGTCGCGGCATTTTCAGTGAACTTGACGTTAGGCGCGACTGCCAGGCCGGAGGGATCGTGTTTGGCGAGAGCGTCGAGATAGCCGTCAACAAAGCCTTTGAGGCACGCGCGATCGCAAGTCGTCGCGGCTTGCGCGGACAGCGCGGCGGCAACCAGCAGGAGCATCGATTTGTTCACACGACACACAATATCATTTTTAGAGGAAAATCGCCTCGAACCGCCCCCTGCTGTTACAATGGTGTTTCCCCCGGCGAAAGAAGAATCTTCTAAGGATCATCACGCATGGACGAAAAAGAACGCGCACGCACCCTGGGGCTGACCCTCGGCCAGATCGAAAAGCAGTTTGGCAAAGGCTCCATCGTGCGCCTGGGCTCCAAGGAAGCGATCGTACAAGTTGCCGCGATTTCATCCGGCTCCATTTCGCTCGATAACGCACTCGGCGTCGGCGGATTTCCGCGCGGCCGCATTGTCGAAATCTTCGGCCCGGAATCATCGGGCAAAACCACCGTCGCGCTGCAAGTGGTGGCCGAGGCGCAAAAGGCCGGCGGCATGGCGGCGTTCATCGATGTGGAGCACGCGCTCGATCCTATTTACGCGCGCAAGCTCGGCGTGGACGTCGACAATCTGCTGGTCTCGCAACCCGATTATGCCGAACAGGCGCTTGAAATCACCAGCGCGCTAATCGTCTCCGGATCCATCGATGTGCTGGTGGTGGATTCCGTAGCGGCTCTCGTTCCGAAGGCTGAGCTCGACGGCGAAATGGGCGACAGCCATATGGGCGTGCAGGCGCGGCTGATGTCGCAGGCCATGCGCAAGCTCACTGGCAGCGTTTCGAAATCCAATACCTGCCTGATCTTCATCAACCAGATTCGCGAGAAGATCGGTGTGATGTTTGGCAATCCCGAGACCACCAGCGGCGGCCGCGCATTGAAGTTCTATTCGTCGGTGCGCGCCGATATCCGGCGCATCGCGGCCATCAAGGAAGGGGATATCGTAACCGGCAATCGCACCAAGGTCAAGATCGTCAAGAACAAAGTTGCTGCGCCGTTCCGCGAAGCCGAATTCGACATCATCTACGGCGAGGGCATTTCGCGCGAGGGCGACTTGATCGATTTGGGCGTCGCGCAGAACATCGTGGAAAAGAGCGGCTCCTGGTACAGCTACAAAGGCGAGCGCATCGGGCAAGGCCGCGAGAACGCGCGCCAATTTCTGAAGGACAATCCAGATATCCGCCAGAACGTCGACGCCGAGCTACGCAAAGCGCTGGGCCTGACGCGCAAGGAACCGGAAGCTGTGGCGCCGACGGTACCGGCTCCTGAGGCTCCAAAGCCCGTGGCTGCCAGCGCCGCACGTTCACGCTAGATTGGCTAAGCTAAAGCCGCTTTGCAGTAGTCGAAACACTTCTTCACTTCGGCGACGGTGTCCATACCGGGCTTGCCGTACTCGTATTCGATCATGGCCGGGATCGGATATTTCTTCGTCTTCAAAGCTTCGAGCACGCCTTTGATATTGGTGTCGCCTTCGCCCAGCGGCATGTTCGGGCCGTGATCCTTCTTGCGATCCTTGATGTGCAGCGTCAGGATTTTCGAATGATGCTCTTCTAGAAAGCTGACCGGATCGAAACCCGCCGCGGTGAAGTGGCCAATGTCCAGATTGATGCCCGTGTACTTCGACCGCCCGGCCAGCGACTGTTTCCAATCGTCGGGAGTCGAAAACTCGTTCGGCTTCATGCTGTCGTGATCGTGATAACCGACGTAGATTTTGTATTGCTCCGCGACTTTGTCGACGCGTGGCGAAACGTCGACGTTCGATGAAGCTGTGATCCGCGTGACGCCCAAAGCTTTGGCCATCAGGAAGCCTTGCTCAATCTGCTGGTCCGTGAATTCGTCGCGAAAGCTGTAGTTGTACGCGTAGAGATCGATGCCGGCGTCGTCGAACTTCTTGCGAATTGCGCGAAGCTCGTCCATGGGCGGATTGGAGCGCCAGGCGGCAAGCTGCGCGCGGTCCTTCGGCTCGATCTGGACTTCCCAAAGTTCGGCGTAACCGAGACCGATCTGCTTCATCGCGGCGATGCAATCGTCGATCGAAGGCAGCGTCCGAAAGCTGTAGGTTTGAGCGCCGATCATGACTCCGCTGAACTTGGAGTCGATGGCGGCTAATAAAGGAGCGGCGAGGCTAGCAGTTGCCAGCTTGGCAAAGTTTCTTCGGGTCATATCATGGACTCCGCGATGGCCGTGGCGATCTGTTTGCCGTGAAAACGGCCATTTTCGATGAATATTTCGTTAGTGTGCATTCCGGCGACAATGACGCCGGCAAGGAAGATACCCGGCCGATCGCTCTCGAGCGTTTCGGCATTGATGCGCGGCTTCTGCGTCTGAGGTTCCAGGCGGATTCCGAGCGATTCAAGAAACTCGAGATCCGGCCGGTACCCGGTCATGGCAAAAACAAAATCGTTGGCTAGCGTTTTGGGACCATCGGGCGTCTCGATCTCAACGTATTTGGGGTGGATCGCGACCAAGCTCGAATTGAAGTGAGCCTTCACCTCACCGCTTTTGATCCGATTCTCGATGTTGGGCTTGATCCAGTATTTGACGCGGTCCGATATCTTGGAGCCGCGATGCAGCATCGTGACACGCGCGCCGGTCCAGAAAAGTTCCAGCGCCGCGATGGCTGCCGAGTTTTTTGCGCCGACAACAAGCACATCGTGATTGTAATAAGGATGCGGCTCTTTGTAATAGTGGATGACCTTGGCGAGCTCTTCGCCGGGTACGTTGAGCATGTTGGGGACGTCGTAATAGCCGGTGGCGAGGACGATCTTGCGCGCCTTGTATTCGGCTTTGCTGGTTTGCAGCAGAAATTCGCCGTCATCGCCGGTGATGGCGATCACACGCTCGTATTGGCGAATATTCAAGCAATAATATTCCGCGACGCGGCGATAATATTTCAGCGCCTCCGTGCGGCCCGGCTTTTCGTTGAGCGAGGTCATCGGCAGGCCGCCGATTTCGAGCAGCTCCGGGGTGGTGAAAAACACCATGTGCGTCGGATAGTTGTAGAGCGAATTGACCACGCAGCCCTTGTCGATAAGGACAGTGTTGAGGCCGCGCTGCTTCAGCTCGATACCACAGGCGAGCCCCGTAGGCCCGGCGCCAACGACGACCACATCGAACGTCTCCACGGCTACAGCATTCCCTCGACTGTTTTATAGGCGGAATCAAGCGCGCCAGCAAGAGCGGCCGGATCCTTGCCACCGGCTTCGGCCATGTCGGGGCGTCCGCCGCCCTTGCCACCTACGGCTTGCGCCACTGAACCCGCGAGCTTGCCCGCGTGAACTTTGGACGTGAGATCCTTGGTGACGCCGACCACGATGGCGACGTTGGAATCCTGCGAAGACCCCAGGATCACGACGGCGGTCTTCCACTTGACGCGCAATGAATCCACCATGGTGCGCAGTTGTTCGCGGTCCATACCGGCCACCTGGGCGGACAAGACCTTCGCACCTTTGATGTCTCGCACTCTGCTTTCGATGCTCGAGACCTCCGAGCGAGCGAGCTTTTCCTTCATCTGTTCAATCTGGCGTTCAAGCCCCCGCTTTTCTTCGAGCAGCCGTTCCTGAGCCTGCCGCGCCGTGGCGCTTTCCTCTTGAAGCTTGCTCAAAACCGCTTCTCCGGTGATCGCTTCAATACGGCGAACGCCCGCGGAAATGCTGGCTTCATAGGTGACCACGCAGAGCCCGATGTCGCCGGTGCGATGAACGTGCGTGCCGCCGCACAGCTCTTTGCTAAAACCGTCGGGAAGTGAGACGACCCGCACGCGATCGCCGTATTTTTCGCCGAACAGCGCCATTGCGCCAGTCGAGAGCGCCTGATCGAGATCCATCACATCGGTGTGGACCTCGACATTTTTCAGGATCTCTTCGTTCACCAGCTTTTGAATTTCGGCGAGTTCTTCGGGATCGGTGTGGGCGTAATGCGTAAAGTCGAAGCGCAGGCGATTGGGATCGACGATGCTGCCAGCCTGCTTCACATGGGGACCAAGCACCTTGCGCAGCGCGGCGTGAAGCAAATGCGTGGCGGTATGGTTGCGCATGGTGGCGTGACGCAGGTTGCCATCAACACGCCCGACGAGTTGATCGCCTTCATGAATGGGCGAAACGAGTTCGATGCGATGCACCGTGGCTCCGGCCACCTTGCGCGTGTCGCGAACCAAGGCAACAGCATCCCCCGTCGAAGGCGAGACCAAAACGCCGGTGTCGCCAACCTGCCCGCCAGCTTCAGCGTAAAACGGCGTACTGTTGAAAACCAGCTCGGTGTTGCCATCGTGTTCGATCACGCGCAAAACCTTGACGGGCGATTCCAGCGTTTCGCGTCCGACGAAATCCGTCGGCGGAAGATCCTTGTAGACAGCAGGGATCTGCGTCTTATCAGCGCCTTTCCAACTCGCGCGCGCACGCGTCCGCTGCTTTTCCATCTCGGCCTGGAAGCCTTCGGTGTCGATGGTCAGCCCGCGCTCGCGAGCCATCTCCTCTTGTTCGTCGAGCGCGAGGCCGAAGGTGTCGTAGAGCTTGAACGAA
>DATHMO010000061.1:0-24564 GCA_035486995.1 Bryobacteraceae bacterium | reverse complement strand
CCGCCTTTCAGGATCTCCGCCAGCTCGTCCAGGTCGCCCGCTGCCGGCCACGCCAGAATCGACAGCGCCGAAATCGGCTTCCCGCCCATGGCGTAAACGTCGCTCAGCGCGTTGGCAGCCGCGATCGCGCCGAACGTATAGGCGTCGTCCACGATCGGCGTAAAGAAGTCCACGGTCTGCACCAAGGCACACTCCGGCGTCAGCTTGTACACGCCCGCATCGTCGGACGTGTCAAACCCAACCAGCACGTTTTGGTTCGCCCAGCGCGGGATCCGGGCGAGCACTTGGTCCAAAACCTTTGGACTCAGTTTCGAAGCTCAACCAGCCGCGGCGGTCTGCGCGGTAAGGTGGCCTTTGGTTGTGGGCATGAATTCAGGATACAAGGAATACAGTACGAGAACTAAGGATAGAGGAGTTCACCGTGCCAGCCGATATAGCGAGCATGCCTTCGCTACACGATCGGGCATGCTGGGTTCTCGTCGTCTGCGGGCTCGTCGTCTTGGCCCTGCCCTTCACGCCTTGGTCGCTGATCAAAATCCTCGGATTGGGAATGGGCCTTGCGATCCCGATCGCCGTCCTTTCTATCGGTGCCGGCTACGCGATGACATACACCAAGCCGTGGACCTCTTGGCCCGCCACGATCGCCGCTCTGCTACTCATCATCGCCGGATTTCCGTGGCTCACCGTTCCCGGCATCTTCGTTCTCTTCGTCCTGGCCGGCCCACCTAAGGAACAACCGCAAAGCCCCAAGAAGAGCGGAGGCTCGGCGCCCTGGTGGATCTCGCCCATCTCTGGCGCCGTGCTGATTTTCGGCTGGGGCTTCATGCTGCGCCAAGGTGAAAGTTTGGGACTAACGCCCACCGCATTCCGTCCGTGGATCTTGCCGATCTGGTTTTGCGCGTCTCTCGCGAACATAACCGTTCACGAGCTCGGCCACACCCTGGCTGCCTGGGCCGTCGGATTTCGTGTCCGGAGCATCTGCATTGGACCCCTAGTGATTTGGAACCATCCCGGGAAAGGACGCCTTTTCGAATGGCAGTGGAGGCGGCTCTTCGTGCCAAACGGCTACGTGGGATCCATCCCGAGCACCGAGGATAGTGTGCGCTGGAACCTGTTTTTTATCGTGCTTTGCGGGCCGCTTATCTCGATCATCGCCGGACTGGGTTTCTTCTCGATGCTGCTTGCAGCGCCCGGAAGCGCCTGGGAGCAATACTGGGAAGTTCTGGGGACGCTAGCCCTGATTTTCGTGGTGGATTCCCTGGTAAATCTAGTTCCAGCCGGAGATCTGGACGGTGCTCGCCTCTTGCATCTCATACTCTGGAACCCCAAAGGAAAAACCTACGTCACGGCGCTGCGCAGCGGCAAGTTCGAACCTACCATTGGTACAGCATTAGATACACCACCACTCCCGTCACGCTGACATACATCCAAATCGGAAACGTCCAGCGCGCGATGGCACGGTGCCGCGCTACATCCATTCGCAAGCCCCGCCGTAGAGTGATGATCGCGAGCACCGGCGTGATTACCGCCAGGATAGTATGCGTCGTCAGGATTGTCAGATACAAATAACGGAGAAATCCCGTTTTCTGGTAATAAACAATGCCGGCGTTGAAATGGTAGATCAGGTAGCAGGCGAGAAATACCACCGACACCGCGAACGCCGTCAGCATCACGCGCCGATGCGCTTGGATGCGCTTCTTGCGTATCAACGTATAGCCGATCGCAAGCAGCACCGCGGCGATGCCGTTCAGCGTCGCATTTACGGCCGGCAGCGAGTGGACGTCCATCAGGTGCGGTCCGCGGCTAGCGCACGTACGTCCGAAATCACCTTCTGGATCGCCGACGCTTCCGAAGTGTCGTAGTAGCCGCGAATCCGCCCCTGGCGATCCACCACCACGAAGCGCGTGCTGTGCTCGAGCGTTCCGTCAATGTTGCCGAGCTTGAACGCATCGCGGTCCAACATCTGGAGCGTCGGCACGGGACCCGTTAGAAAATACCAAACTGAAGGCGAAGCCCCGTGCAGCTTCGCATAAGCAGCGAGCACCGGCGGCGTGTCGTTTGCGGGATCGATACTGAAAGAAACCATCCGAACGTCCGGCAGCGTCGACACTGCGTCCTGCACCTCCCGCATCTGCGATGTCATACGCGGGCACGGGCCGGGACAAGTGGTGTAAATGAAATCCGCGACCCAGATTTTCCCCGCCAATACCTGGCTGTGGAATGGCTGGCCGTTTTGCGCCACCAGTTCAAATTGAGGAATGTCGCCGAAAACATCCAGCTTTGGCGCGGGATGGGAACAAGCCGCTAGCGCGGCCACTAACGCGAGAACTGCCAACAGCTTCATGCGGGACGGTCAAACAACATCAGGCTAAACAGCACCGGCAAATAAACCACCGACGCCAACAACACACGCCGGGCCTGCTGCCGTGTGCGATCCCAACGTATGCGCAGCCCGTAATACAGGAACGCCAGGCCCAGCGCAATCGCGCCATACAAATACACATTGCCGGCCATCGCAAAAAACTTCGGCATCAGGCTGATCGGAATCAGCGCGATCGAATAGAGCAGAATGCGCCCCGCGGTTGACTTGCCGTCCGGCTCAACCACCGGCAGCATGCGAATTCCCGCTCGCGCGTAGTCGTCCTTGTACATCCAGGCGATCGCGTAAAAGTGCGGAAACTGCCACAGGAACAGAATCGCGAACAGCACCCAGGCGTCCCAGGTCAACCGGCCGTTTGCCGCGGCAAAACCAATCAGCGGCGGCATCGCTCCGGGAATCGCGCCAATTGTCGTCGAATGCGGAGAGCGCCGCTTCAGCGGCGTGTATACAAACAGGTACGTGAGAAGGGTGATCAGCCCGAGCGTCGCCGCCAGCGGATTCGCTCCGAACCACAGCTCTCCGAATCCCGCCGCCGAAATCGCGATCGCAAATACCAACGCGTTTCGCGCATCCAATCGGCCCGCCGGCAATGGACGCCCCTGCGTGCGCCGCATTTTCCCATCAGCCTCGCGCTCATACCATTGGTTCAGGGCCGCGGTTCCGGACGCAATCAATCCGGTCCCAATGATGGTGTGGATAAGCGTTACGAAATGCCAGCCGGTCCAACCAAGTGCACCCTTTTGAGCGCCGAAAAAGTACCCGACACCCGTGCTCATCAGGATGAGCCAAGTGATGCGCGGCTTCGTGAGCGCGATGTAGTCCTTGATCAAAGAGGGCCTGCCGAAGTGGACCTAACCCATTAGACTAGCACAAGAGCCGAACGGTGGCACAATATTTTTTACAGTTTCAGCGCAATTGCGGACCACGCCTGATTTGCGCTAAACCGATGCAACTGAAGATGTGGAAAAAGCCCGCTCCGCGTCGGCGATTGTCGGATACATGGGGAGAAGCTTGGCGACTCCGGTCATCTCCAGGAGCACTTTCACTCGCTCGGAAATAGCGACCGCCGCGAATTTCACGCCAACCCGCTGCGTGTGCGCCCAGTGGCTGAGCACGATCCCTAATCCGGCCGAATCGATGTAAGGCACGCCCGCAAAATCGATGATCGTGTTCTTTAAATCGGGCTGCCGAAGGGCGTTTTGCAAATCGAACAACGTCGCAATCGTGAGGGGCCCAGTGAGCGTCAAGACAGTGACGTCGCGTGCGGAGCCAGACGTCCGCTGGATTTGGATTTCGTCCATGGGGAGCATTTTATACCTTACACATTACATCAATGTTACAGCCAATTCAATCCGATCCTTGGCGCTCTCACCACTAGAGAATCTTCTTGAACGTGCGCGGAACGAAATTGGATCGAACACGTATAGCATGTGTAGAACTTAGGTAGACTAGCGTCTGGAGTATACTGAACGCGATGGGATTGCGGCGTTTCTTTCGGCGGGCGAAATTGGATCGAGAGCGGATCGAAGAGATAGAGTCCCACATCGAAATCGACGCGGAGGAAAACGTCGCGCACGGCATGCCCTATGCCAAGGCTCGCGCGGCTGCTCGTCGCAAGTTCGGCAACAGCACGCTCATACGAGAGGAAATTTACCGCATGAACACTGTCACCTTCCTTGACACCTTCGCCCGCGATATCCGCTACGGGCTCCGCACTCTGCGGAACAATCCCGTGTTCACTGTGGTCGCATTGCTGACGATCGCGATCGGAATCGGCGCCAACACCGCAGTGTTCAGCGTCGTCAATAGCGTCCTGCTCAAACCCCTGCCCTATCCAAAATCGGAAGAACTGGTAGCGCTCCGGCAAGTTGCGCCCGGCGCCGCGGGATTGGCCAGCTTTGCGGACGGTCTGCTGCTTTCGCCCTCGATGTACTTCACGTATGCCGACCATAACCGCACCTTTCAATCCCTGGGCGTGTGGGACATGGGCACAGCAAACGTCACCGGCTTGGCAGAGCCCGAACAGGTCCGCATCGCATTTGTTACGGACGGCGTTCTTCAGGCGCTCGACGTGCCGCCTACTCTCGGGCGCTGGCTCAACGCCCGCGATCAGGTTTCGCAAGGCTCGGAATACTTCGGCACCTGGGGGCGATCGAACACCGTGATGCTTGGCTACGGCTACTGGCAACGGCGCTTCGGCGGGGATCGCGCGGCGATCGGACGCAGCATCACGTTGGATTCGCGCACTCGCGAAATCGTCGGCGTGATGCCCCAGGGATTCCGGCTCGTCAACCGCGAGTTCGACGTGATGGTGCCGCTGGCCTTCGACCGCGGCAAATTGATCATGGCCGGATTCGGATTTCAGGGCATCGGCCGGCTTAAGCCGGGAGTCGACATGGCCAAAGCCAATGCGGACTTGACTCGATTGGTCTCGGTCTGGATGGACAGCTGGTCGAACGGCCCTGGGACCGATCCGCACATTTACGAAACCTGGAAAATCACGCCGGCCATTCGTCCGCTGAAGCAGGAAGTGGTCGGCAACGTCGGCGATGTCCTGTGGGTGGTGATGGCGACCATCGGTCTGGTCATGCTGATTGCCTGCGCGAACGTAACGAATCTGCTCCTGGTGCGTGCTGAGGCGCGCCAGCAGGAACTCGCTGTTCGAGCGGCGCTCGGCGCCGGAAGAGGGCGAATCATCCGGGAACTGCTGATCGAGAGCGTGCTGATCGGCGCGATGGGCGGCGTACTCGGGGTGGGCCTCGCACACGAGGGCCTTTGGCTCTTGGCGACGATCGGTCCGGCGAATCTGCCTCGTTTGAACGAAATATCGATCGACGCCCGAACACTTGGTTTTACGCTGGCTCTCTCTTTGCTCTCGGGGCTGCTGTTCGGATTGATCCCGGCCTTGAAGTACGCCGGCCCGCGGATTGCCAATGCTCTCCGTAGTGCGGGGCGTACGTCAAGTGTGAGCCGTGAACGCCATCGGACACGCGATGTTTTGGTGGTGGCTCAAGTCGCATTGGCTCTCGTGCTTATGGTCAGCGCAGGGCTCATGATTCGCACCTTCCAGGCATTGCGAACCGTCGCACCCGGATTTACGGCACCGGAACAACTGCAGACCATGCGAATCTCCATTCCGGACTCACTGGTCTCGAAACCAGAACAAGTGATCCGTATACAGAACGACATCACGGATAAGGTGGCAGCGATCCCCGGTGTGATTTCAGCCGGTTTCTCGAGCGAAATGCCCATGGAAGGCTTCGGGTCGATGTGGGATTCCATTTTTGCCGAAAACAAGACGTACTCAGCGAACGAAATACCGCCGCTCCGTTTCTACAAATATGTCTCACCCGAGTTCTTTCACACCGCCGGCACACGCATCGTCGCGGGCCGTGACATGACTTGGACCGACGTTTACGGCCGCAGGCCGGTAGTGCTGCTCTCCGACAATCTGGCCCGTGAGTTATGGGGCACGCCCTCCGCTGCTCTCGGCAAACGAATTCGCGAGTTTGAGGGCATGCCCTGGCGCGAGGTGATCGGCGTAGTGCAAGACGTGCGCGAGAACGGAGTCCAGGAAAAGTCGCCGGAAATCGTGTATTGGCCGTCGCTGATGGACAATCTTTATGGTCCTGGCCGCCTGGACGCGGTACGCACCGTGACCTTCGTGGTTCGCAGCGATCGCGCAGGCAGCGAAGCGTTCGTCCATCAGATCCAGCAAGCCGTTTGGTCCGTGAACTCCAGCCTGCCCGTGGCGTCGGTGCGAACCATGCAGGAAGTCTACGATCGATCGCTCGCCCGCACGTCTTTCACGCTAGTGATGCTCGGAATAGCAGGGGCCATGGCATTGGTGCTCGGCGTCATCGGCATCTACGGCGTGATCTCGTACGCAGTGTCCCAGCGGAGGCGCGAGATCGGCATTCGCCTGGCGCTCGGGGCGCAACAAGAGGACGTGAAGCGGATGTTCGTGCGATCCGCGCTGACGCTCTCGGGAATTGGAGTCGTGATCGGACTGGCCGCGGCAGTCGCGCTGATGCGGCTCATGAAATCGTTGCTCTTCGGCATCAGCCCGCTCGATCCGCTAACTTATGCGTCAGTCCCTGTCGTGTTGGTCACAGCCGCGGTGCTCGCGAGTTATTTGCCGGCCCGGCGGGCATCAGCGGTCGATCCGGTAGAAGCGTTGAAGGCGGAATAATCGCCAGTTTCGACCGCGCCCTAATCCTGCCGCAGTGCGATCATCGGATCCACTCGCGTCGCTCTGCGCGCCGGAATCGCCGCCGCCAGCATTGTAGTCAACAACAAACCTGCGGCCACCAAAGTCAATAGCACGGGGTCGAAACCCGGCGTCGCCATCACGCTCGCACTCAGCGCCCGGCTTCCCGCCAAGCTCAACGCCAGCCCGATTCCGACGCCCGTCAAACCCATCGTGGCCGCCTGCTTCAGGATCAGTCGCATCACCTGCGGCCGGTCCGCGCCCAGCGCCATACGGATGCCGATCTCGCGCGTCCGGCGCGCCACCTGATAAGCCACCACCGCATACAGCCCGACCAATGCCAGTCCCAGGCCCAGCAGCCCGATGGACGCCACCATCCCGTTGATAAAGTGCATCAGCCGCACCGCACGCTGGTCGACGATGTCGGCCAAAGTTCTAACGCCGAAGACCGGAACATTCGCATCGATTCCACGAACCATTTCGCGCAGCGGTCCGGCCAACGCTGCAGGATCCCCGTAAGCTTCCGCGATCAGCGCCATCTGCCCCCGCGGATGCTGGCTGAACGGTAAGTACAAATATTCGAAAGGCGGCTCGAACATCTGCACATACTTGCCGGTCGCCGTGACGCCCACGATCTGGATCCATGGAGCGCCTGGCTGATTGAGCCGGATTCGTTTGCCGATGGGATCGCGACCCAGGTAATGCTTCGCGAACAACTGGTTGACGATGGCCACCCGCGGCGAATCCGCGCGATCCGCCGATTGGAACGCACGGCCCTGCTCGATCGATATGCCGAGCGTCTGGAAGTAACGATCATCCACGGCGCTGGCGAAAACCGAAAAGCTCTCTTGACCTCGCGGAAACTGGTAGCCTTCCGGAATCACCATTTCCTGTCCCCAATTGTTCATCGGAATTGCGGAAGCGAGGGTCGCCGACTTCACCCCAGGCGCTTCCTGAACGCGCCGGATCAGCGTTTTGTAAAACTGGTCGGTTTGTTCGGGCGTATAGCGAATCAGCGTCGGGTCGAAACTCATGCTGAGTCGATGATCTATTCCAAAACCGGGACTGTGCGAAAGCAGGTAGCCGAAACCTCGATACAGCTGAGTGGCAGCTACCAGCAGCACGACGGCGCCCGCGATCTGCACCGTAACCAGAGCATTTCGGCCGAGAAGCCGCTTGCGATTTTGGTCCGATGGTCCGGCCTTGAGTGCCGGTACCAGATCGCTCCTGGTGGATTGTAGTGCTGGTACAAGCCCGAACAAAATCGCAGTAGCTAAGGAAACCAGCAGAGTAAACCAGAGCACGCGAGTGTCAAGCTGAATGTCCGTTTGAATCGGAATGTCGCCCGCGGTTGGCAACTTGGAAATCACGTCGATACAAAACTGCGCAATCAGCAGCGACAGTGCGCCGCCCGCCACCGCAATCACCAGACTTTCCGCCATGAGCTGGCGGACCAGCCTTCCGCGGCTCGCGCCAATTGCCAAACGCACCGCGATTTCACGTGATCTCGCCCGGCCTCGGCTCAAAGTCAGGTTCGCGACGTTGGCGCAAGCGATCCCGAGCGCAACCAGCACAATGGCGAACAACACAGCGACCATGAGGGGCGTCACCGGGTCGTTATCGAGCCGCGCTTGCAATTCGGTGCGTAGGGCCGCTCCGAACGCGCGGTTTGTCTTGGGGTAGGACTGCTCCAGCGACTTGGCGAGTGCGGAAGCCTCTGCGCTACCGGCCTGGATTGAAACACCCGCTTTCAAACGCCCTTTCACGCTGAACTGGCGGCTGGCGCGGTCTATGAGCATGCCGGTGTTGGGAGCCATGAGAGCCGGAACGTAGAACGCGGGCCGGATGAACAAATCCATCCCCGTAAAGGACTCGGGCGCGACGCCGATTACCGTGAAATCCGCACCATTCAGACGGACACGGCGTCCGATCACCGACGGATCGGAAGAGAACTCGTTTATCCAGAAATCGTGCGACAGCACTACGACCGCGTCTCTGCCCGGAGCCTGATCCTCTTCAGGCCTGAATCCACGCCCGAGTTGCGGCTCCGTCCCCATGACGCGAAAGAGATTTCCGCTCACCAGGTATCCATACTTCATCTGCGATTGCGATTTGGAATCTCTAGCGAACCCGAAGGGCGTGAGTGAATAGGCGACCAGGCCGTCAAACGATTGGAGCTTGTCGCGATAGTCCAGATAGTCGCGATACGACATATCGCCATACGTCCCGCTGGGCGTCCGCGAAGACAGCTTCACTACTTGCGAAGGGTTGGGCACGGTGAGCGGCCGTAAAACGAGTCCTTCGCCATAGCTGAAGACCGCCGCAGTAGCGCCGATGCCGAGCGCGATGGAAACGATAGCTGTGATGGCGAAGCCGGGATTCTGGCGGAGGGTGCGGACGGCGTAACGCAGGTCGTTCAGCATGGCGTTAACAAAGCATGCCGGTCGCCCTATCGAATCGTCGCGCGGTCAACAACATAACCTGCTGCCGCTTCGATCGCGGCGTTCGTTCCTGGGATCGGCGTAATGGAAGCGAACAAATTAGACCGCTATCGCAGCGCCGCTGTCGAATTTTCAGGCCCCTGGCAAACAAATGTTGCGGGAAGACTCTTTCTATAATTTTCGCTACCACGTTCGCGTGTCGAACCGGCTGTGGCGCGACCGACCGGATGACCTCCAGTGTTATTCACATTACGGACAACTTACTGGCTATAGTTGACACTTTTGTTTTCCTATTCGCTGTAATCTTTGCTAGACTGATCTTCCATCCGACAATGACGACAAATATTCCGTGGTCATGGTGCCCCCGGCTCCATGGAGTAGTGTGGATTACATTACTTATTTGCGGTGTTATGCTGCCAATCGCCTCGATCGCACGGGCCGCGGTTCCCACATTGACGCCATTGGCTGACCCAGCCAACCGGATCACAATCGACACCCAGCAACTGCTAGTCGCATTGCCACTCACCGGCACAGAGCTGCTGAACGCCGACGGTAGCACCTCGGTAACGGTCGACTTTCCGAACGGACCGGCCGTAGCGAATGTAACCGATTCGCCAAAGGCCACTTCGACGAACCTAACCGCCATTGTGGCGGTGCCGGTGGCGTATAAGTACACCGGTGTTTCGGTCCTGGTCGCAGTCAAAACCAAGAGTGGCACTTCAGGTTCCGTCACCTACGTGCTCGAAACTCCGGAACAGACGATCAAGCGCACCGTTCCCGACCGCGCGAATCAGACCACCCTGCTTGACGCCTTGCACGCCACCGAAAAGCCGGACGATGCCATCGCTCGCCTCGGCAATGGGCTGGACGAGAAAGACAAACGATTCCTCACGGATGCCTTTCAGAAGGCTTTGAAAGAGGGATTTGCGCTTTCCACCCCCAACGTCAAGAACAATGTCTCCGTCCAGGCGGTTATGCTTCCATTCGACGTTTGCAAGGCAATTTTCGGAGCCGAGATTGCTCAAAGATACACCGCCATTGAAGTCATCGTCTCAAATCGCACGCCCGATGCCGCGCTGATCGTTCAAAGTATTTACATCGATTATTCGGAGTGGGGACTCGCCGGCGGTCTTGGAGCAAAACATTACATCGACAACGTGCAGAACTATGAAGCGGGCACCGAGAAGGGGCACATCGCGAGCGTCGAGGCCCGCCTGGTGCGAGGCGACCTTCTGGATGCGGCGGTATGGAGCAAGCGCAACCTCACAATTCGCGCGTTGCAACTCGCCGGCACTTTGGCCGCGGGCTATGAGTTTTCGATCAAGGAGAGGGGCATCATTAAGGGCATCGGCGCGTTCAATGGCCAGGTTGTCCCCGGAGCAGAGACATTCTGGCCCGACAGTTCAATCGCGCAAGCGAATCGGATCAGCGATTTCGGATTTCAGGTCAACAAAGTCGTGGCGAAGCAGAGCGCCGAACTCATCGTTGCCTTCTATCCGATGAGCCGGTTCTTGACTCCGGGGCTCCAGGAGGTTTTCCGCAGGGCTCCCGCGCTGTTGTTCACCCCTACATCGCTAGCATTCGACAAACAAGCCTTTGAGCTGCTGAAGAAATATGCACCGGACGTGCTGTCGGATAATGCGCCGGTCGATCAAAGCCACGACCAAGGCACAAACAAAGACAAGGTCGAATGCAAAAGCGACCGCCAATGCCTCCAAGAGTATTTGAAGAAGGCGGGACCGGAAGCGGAGAGAGCAGTGCTGAACGCGCAGAAGGCCGCCCTGGACCCGAAGCAAGCAGCCCTGGACGCGGACGAGGCCCAGAAAAAGTGCGCTGCTGACAGAGGCTGCATGATCAACGCATTCCTCAACACATTCAGCTTGAATCACGTGCGCGTGGTAGTCGGCGGCATCATGACCGTCGACATCGCCACTATCCCGCCCAGTATCGAATCGATCGTCGTGGATGGAGGAAACACCGCGGCCACTTGGGCAGCGGCCGGCGACAAAACCGCCACCATCACCGGAAAATACTTGACGGGGGCGAAAGTCAATATCCTCGATGCGGACAAATATGGAATCACCAATGTCGCAACCGTTGCGACCGGATCCACGGATACCACGCTGAAATTCAAATTCACGGCAAAACCCCTCCCAGTCGATACCCTACTGACCATCACCGTAACCAAAGAAACGAAGGTCGATGGCCAGGATAAGACCTTGACGAGCAATCCCTATCTGCTCAGAGTCGCCTACAATCCGCCCGACCCGAAGATTACGCCTCCCGAGACCATCGAGGGGAGCAAAATCACCATTAAAGGCACCGATCTTTACGATGTGAATAATACACTGGCTGTAAGTCTTCAGCCCAGTGGCCCGAAGGATTCTGCCACAGCCGCTGTGACGATCCCCAAGGAGGCGATCACCCTTAAGCCCACCGAAATCGATATTGACCTCACGAAGGTGACGACTCTGGCGACCAAGGGGGCTCTTGCTCCGGCCTGCTGGACTCCCAACGTATCGATTTCCGGCGTGCCAGTGCTGGGGGCGACCGCCTTTCCACAACCTGCCGCGCCATCCATAAAGACAGCAACAATCAGCAAAGATGGCAAGCAAGTGGATGTGACTGGCGACGGATTCCTGGAAGCCTGCGACGACAAACTCGAATTCCAGGTGCAGGACGGAGCCAAAGCACCGCAGACCATCAAGAAGCCGACTTTCACCTCCGTGACCGGCGCGACATTAGACAACTCGCCCGATATGTCCTCGGGGACGTGGAAGCTCAGCGTCCTGGTGGGCGGAAAAGAACAAGGATCGGCTGTGACAATACCCAAGGCGACGGTCGCAGCGCCGAAGCCGGCGGCCAACGCGACGAATCCAGCCGCTCCAGCGAATCCTCCCGCCGCGGCGCCGAAGAAGCCCAAGAATTAGAAACCAATGTTCGCGAAAGCGGCTTATTTCTATCTGCTCCGCGCTCCGATTATCATCGGTCTCGTTCTCTTTCTATTTCCGATTGCCGCAATCTATTCGTCGCTCAGCCCGTTGTTTGAAAACCTGTTCGATCTAGATGCCAACGGGACTTTTTTAACTACCGTTTTGGCTCTGATCACGGCCTGGAGCATATTGCTGACATCACAGCTGGTGCTGGTTAATGGTGTAATCCGTTTCGGAACCGCTCTCGCTGCCCAGACCTCGAACCTCTCGGTCCGTCGAGTATGGTGGTTTCTGCTGCTCGCGATACCAGCCATCTTCGCGCAGTTCACAGCTCTTGGGAAGTTTGTAGCACACGATATGTCCGGAAATCCCATCGGCCTCACTCGCCTCATCATTCATAATAGTTTCGCGATAGCAGGCGGCGCCCTAGCGGCGTACCTGCTTGCGTACTTCGGCGTTTGGCTGGCGGTACTGCTTGCGCCACCTGGAATTCGGGCTTCAGCGAAGACGTTTCCAACCTTTGGCTTGTTGACGACTACCCTCGACGATGCTGACAAAAAGGACCCTCTTAACAGGGTGTGGAATGCGCTGGGTCCATGGCTACTCGATCACCTCAAGGATGGTCTTATCTCCGGTCTGCTCGATCCGGAGACCGGGTACCCACTTTCCGGTGTGTGGCTCGCTGCCGCGTTCGCTTCCGTTACAGTAACGCTGTACCTGGTCATCGATGTCTACAAGCGTGCCCACCTGGGCGAGCCCGTCAGCCCCTTTCCCGCATTGTTTTTTGTGCTCTGGCTTCTGCTAAACGCCAACTGGGTCCTGTCTTTCCTGGCTTTCATGCTGGATCGATGGCGGATTCCGTTGGTTGTGCCCTGCGTGATTTTCGGTTTCCTCGCTTCCTGGGCGCCCTCCAACGATCATTACTTTGAAGTTCGGCCTGGTACGATCGTCCAGCATGTTCCCCCTTCGGAGGTGCTCAACAGGCGTAGAGACAAGCACAAGATCGTGCTCGTGGCGTCGGCAGGCGGGGGCATTCAGGCTGCCGCCTGGACCGCTCAAGTCCTGACAGGGCTTCAAAATGACTCCTTGGCGGATACCTCGGCCCCGGATTTTGCGAGCGATGTCACCGTGGTCAGCTCCGTGTCCGGAGGCGCCGTCGGAGCGATGTTCTTTCTGAACCAGTACGATCCGGGCAAACAGAAATTCGTGTTGCCGGCCTCCCGCCTGGGTGAGATTGTCGACATGGCTGAGGCGGGAAGCCTGGATGACACCGCGTGGTCGCTCGTCTACCACGACATCCCGCGCCTTTATTCGCTGTTCTCAATCGATCCGAAACTGGACCGCGGCTATTTGCTGGAACAATCCTGGCGTAATCGCGGCAATATCAATGCTTATCTATCGAACTGGCAGGAAGGCGTGCTCGACGGCTGGCGCCCGGTGACTATATTCAACTCGACCTTCGCCGAATCCGGCGAGCCGCTCCTATTCAGTACATCGGAAATCCAAGATCGTCCCGTCCCCCCCCACCGATGGAATTTCTTCGAAAAGTACCGGGATGCCGATATTCCGATTGTGACCGCTGTCCGTCTGGCCGCCACATTTCCGTTTGTCTCACCCGCCGCCCGTGCTCTGACCTCAAAACCCGAAAATCACGTCGTCGACGGCGGATACTACGACAACTACGGCGTCTCTAGCCTGGTGGAATGGCTGTACGAAGCCGTTGGGGAGTCGCACGATCCGCCGCGCGTCCTCATCATTCAGATCCTCTCTTTTCCAAACGACGCCGAGGAGCAGGCTCAGCAGAACAAAAGTGCAGTGTTTCAACTTTACGCTCCGCTACAGGCCCTATTTGGCGTCCGCTCGAGTTCGCAACTCATTCGCGACCGGGACGAGTTGGAGCGCCTGAAATATCGCTGGAACAGCTGGGGCAAGGATGTCGTTCTCACCGGTTTCACCTTTACAGGCACCGATGCTCCGCTCTCATGGCAGATGAATCGAACCCAGCGCGCTGAGATCGGACAGCAATGGCAGCACTACAAGGACGAAAACTACAAGGGAGACAAAGGATTGGGCCACTGTCAACTGCTAAAAGTAAGGTGTTTTATCAATCCGAACCGGCCCGGTTGCAACGCCGCCGGCGAACCGACAAGTTGTCCATAAACACGATGACGCGGCTTGCGCTTGCGGAAAAAACGTAGTTAGCGCGCGGGCTCGCAGTTGATCTCCCACGATATGCCGAATTGATCGACCAGGACGCCAAAACGAACGGCCCAGAACGTCTCCTGCAGCGGCATCTGCACTGTTCCGTTTTCGGTCAGCGCATGATAGGCGCGCTCCGCCTCCGTGAGATCGGCAATGCCCAACACCACATGAAAACCTCTCGGCTGCTCATAGCGCCCCGGAAAACTGTCCGCGCCCACCAAGGTATTCTCCCCGACGCTCAACGTTGCGTGCAGGATCTTCGCGGCCCACTCCGGCGGCACTTGGTTCGCCATCGGTGATTCGCCATAGCTAAGCATAACGATGATTGTGCCGCCCAGGCAGCGTTCGTAAAATTTGAAGGCGGCCTCGCACTGCCCGTCGAACGTGAGATGCGGACTCAATTTCATTTGGACGCGAAGTCTATCATGTGTCTGCACGCGGCGCCTCCCACCCATCCCCGCCGCTGTTTCACGTGAGCGGACTTTAATGCGCTCCTAGCGCGACTCCAGCGTGTAACTTGCGTTTACATTGGTGAAGTATCGACTTCAATAAGGACGGCTCAATGACACGAACCACGCTTGGATTTTCAGCTGCTGCCGTTGCACTTCTAGTCGCGCTCCCCGCCGCTTTCGGCGATGCGCCAGGACGGCACCCCGCCTACCTCCATGCCCGCACCGACCTGCGCCGCGCGGAGCGCTTGATGGACTGGCCCGAGTTCCGCAACGTCCGGCACGATCTGGACGATTCGGCTCGCCACGTCGGCCAGGCGATCCATGAAATCGACGCGGCAGCAGCGTGGGACCGTAAGGATCTCGAAGACCACCCGCCCGTCGACACCTACCCGGATCGCGCCGGCCGTTTCCACGCCATCGCGCAATTTCTCTCCGGTGCCAAGCGCGATATCGAACACGAAGAGGACAACCCGGCAGCCCGAGCCTGGCGAAACCGGGCGATTGAGCATATCGATAAGGCGATTGCCGCCTTACACCACGCCGCCCGCGATGAATGGCGTGACGAGTGGCTGCGCTAGTCCACCCGGACCACGACCACTGTCATATCGTCGGCCTGTTTCGCTTCTCCCGCGAACCGGTCCGTCGCTTCCACCAGGCGATCCACCATCTGGCGGGCGGTCAACCCACGGCACGTCTGCACAATCGTTTCCACCTCGGACTCGGTCCACATTTCGTTCCTGGCGTTAGTCGCCTCGCTGATGCCATCGGAGAGACACAACACCGCGTCGCCCGGCTGGAGCATCACGTCGCATTGATCGTACGCCGAAATATCCAACAGACCCACCGGAAATCCGCCCCCATCCAGTCGCTCCACTTCGCCGCTCCGCGATCGCAACAGCATGGGCCGGACCTGACCCGCGTTGACGAAGGCCAGTTTTCGAGTGCGCATGTCCAGCGAAGCACAGAACAGCGTCGAGTATTTCTCGGGCGTCGAAGACGAATACACGGCGGTGTTCAAATCTCCGATTACAGCGGCCACCGAAGCGGGCGCCCTCACTACTTGTGCCCGCAGCGTAGCCTGTATGCTCGCCATCATCACCGCCGCGGCAATCCCTTTACCCGAAACATCGCCCAGCGTGAAGAACAATCCGCCTTCCGGCATCGGCAGAAAATCGTAATAATCGCCGCCCACCAACTCCGCCGAACGGCAATAACCGGCATAGTCCACCCCTGGAATCGGCGGCTGGGCCTGCGGCAACAAATGCTGTTGCACGTCCCGCGCGATTTCCATCTCGCGCAGGAGTAGCTGCGCCATCTCCGCTTCGGTGCGTAGCCGCTGGGTCTCGAGCGTCGACGCCGCATAGCTGCTGCACAATCCCAACAGGTCCACGTCTTCCGCGGAGAATCCGCCCGGCTTGTTCAGCACCTGCAGCGCGCCGATGGGCTTGCCGTCTGTACCGCGCAGAGGCATGGTGAGTACGGATTTCGTGACGTAGCCGGTTTCGCGATCGACAGTTCGCAAAAACCGTTCATCCGCCGAAGTGTCGTTCACCAGAATGGACTCATTGCGCGCTACGCTGGCTCCTACCAGCCCCTGCCCGATGGGGATGCGCAACGCCTCGACGCCTTCGGCAACCTTGGTCCACAGCTGCTTATTCTTTGCGTCTACCAGCCAAATACTGCAGCGGTCCGCTCCTACCAGTCCGCGCGCCATGCCGGCGTTGAGGACGAGCAGATCATCAAGATCGTGCGCGGCGCCGATTTTGGCGGCGTAGTCGAAAATGACACGGGAAATTCGATCTGTGGGGGCCATGGGTCGCTCGACCAGTCTACCGCTGTCGCCGGGGCTTGAGTCTGCGGGAGTCTGATCTGGAGAAAGCTATTTCATCTCTTCGGCGGGGATCACGCGCAGTTGCACGGCTTCGGTTTCGCTAGGTCCAACACTGACTTCCGTGGAAAGATTCTCGTACTTTACTCGGAAGTCCGGATCTTGCCACAGATCATCATTGACTTCTTCCCAAGCGAATAGCAGGTATTTGCCGGGACGCAGACCTGCGAATTGAAACTTCCCTTTATCATCAGCGGACTGCTTCACTGACCGCGACTTTCCGTCCGCCGGGATGAGCGTCACGGTCGAAAGCGCGACTGCGTTGCCAGCGGCGTCGGATGCCGAGCCCTTGATCTTGCCCGCGGTGTTGCTGAGAACAATCTCCATTTGCATGGCGCCTTGAACTTCGAAGTCATCGAGCGAACTTTCCTGGCCGGCGATCTTCACGTCCCGGATAAAGCACCCATCCGGCAGGGTGCCGGCGTCCACGCTCATCGAATAATGTCCGTGGCGCATCGAATTACTAAAGGTCAGCCTTCCACTTGCATCGGAGCGCGCTGTTTGTACGTTCACGTGAAAGGAGGGGTCGTTTAGCGTGACGCTCACGCCCTGGAGCTTCACTTTGCTCCCGTCTTCGGCCATACTGATTTTGCCGGTGAGCGTAGCGGGCGGGGCCATGGCGACTACGACACCAGCCACATCGCCGCCGACTGTGAGATTTGCGCTCCCATAAATAGCGAATGCGTCCAGACTACTAGCCGAGATCGTGCATTGGCCGGCCCGGGTGGTGACGTCGAACGCATAGTCCGGAGGGAGTGCCAGCGAGTTGCCAATATTGCCGCATTCGAACTCATCCGCACCAGTCAAGGAAACAACGATGCTTGGTGAATCCGCCGGTACGCCGGCAACCTTGCCGCTCACGTGAAAAACCGGCGGCAGAGCGCGCTTGATCAGATGAATGTCGATGTCGCGAAGATCCGCCGCCGCGCCCACTTCCACGGGTAAAGCCGCCTGCTGGCTGGATGCGTTCGGGTAATACGTGGGGACGTAGGACATCTTGGCGCTTTCGCCGAACTCGCTGCTGAGCCGCGGAAGCTGGGCGCGCGCGATGAAAATATATCGGCCGGGCGCGAGTTTGGCAATGCGGTATTCCCCAATGTCATTCGTGATGGCTTGGTCGAAACTGCTCCATTGCTTCTTACCTTCGCGATAAACCTGCCTCAATATCAACACACGGCTACCGGGCACCGGGTCTCCGTCTTCATCCAGTACGCGGCCGCCGATCACTCCTTGCGGCGGCAGGCGGATATCGCCATCGGTGACATCCTGGTTCGGGCCAAGCGTTATGGGATGACGCGCTGCGTGATCGAGGAATCCGGTGTGGCTCGCCGAGACCTTGTAGGTTCCCGGCGGCAAGCCGCTAAACAAAAACTTCCCCGCAGCGTCTGTCTGGTCTGCCAACTGCCCTACTTGAGGGCCTGTCAAGGTAACGTAGGCCTTGCGGACCGGCTCGCTGGTGACGGAATTAAAGACAGAACCGGCGATGGAGCCAGCGTCTGGCTTCGTCTGCGCCGCCAGGGTGCAAGTGGATATTAACCAAGCTAGCCAGAGGCGCCTCATTCGAACCCCTCAAGCCCAACAAAGTTTATGACAGTTCCGAGAGTTCCTTGAACTCTCCGTTGCTATCGCCCAGTTTCTCCGCCGGCACGCCCAGCTTATGCAGCAACGTCAAATGAAGATTCGTTAGCGGCGTGTGCTCCGGATACACCAGGTGACGGCCGCCTTTCAACGTCCCGCCTCCTCCACCGACCAGAAATGTCGGCAGCGGGCCGTGAGTGTGCCGATCGCTGTTGCTGATGCCAGACCCAAAAAGCAGGATCGTATGATCCAGCAGCGAGCCGTCGCCATCCGGAGTATTCCGCAATTTACCGAGATATTCTGCAAACAGCGCGATATGATAGCGTTGAATTTTAGCGCATTTCGCCATTTTGTCCGGATTTCCCTGATGATGCGTCAGCGGATGGTGCGGCTCCGGAACGCCGATTTGCGGATAAGGCCGGCCGGTCTGCTCGCGACCGTACATGAAGGTGATCACGCGCGTCAGATCCGACTGGTATGCCAGCAACTGCAAGTCGTACAACAACCGGACGTGGTCTTCGAACTTTTCCGGGATACCGGCCGGCTGAGCCACGTCGGGCAGTTCCTTGGAACTCTGTTCTTCCGCTTTCTGGATCCGCCGCTCCACATCCCTGAGCGACGCCAGATAGTCGTTCATCTTGCGATTGTCGGACGCCCCGAGCTGGTGCTGCAGTTGGTTCACGCGCTCGCTCACCGAATCGAGCAGGCTCTTGTCCTGGTTCAGACGCGCCGCGCGCACCCGCGGATCGGTGCTGTCGCTCGATCCGAACATCCGCTCGAAAAGCACCCGCGGATTGTTTTCGGCCATCAGCGGCAGAGTCGGCGTCAGCCACGAAACGGTGCTGCTATAGGCGCAACTGTAGCCCAAATCACAGGAGCCGAGCAGGCTGTTCTCATCGGCGGTCATTTGCAGCGACGAAAGCTGTGTGTCGCGCTCGAAGTGCTTTGCCACGATCTGATCCATCGAAACCGCATTTTCGACATTGCTGTCCGACTTCTTCACGTGCACGCCCGTGAGATACGACCCACAAGCACGCGAGTGATCGCCGCCGCCGTCACCGTTGGCCTCCGCCGGATCGCAGAACAGGCCCGTGATTACGGTCAACTTATCTTTAAACGGTTCGAGTCCCTTGAGCGTCGGCGAGAGCTCATACGACGTACCCGCGCCCTTGGGCAGCCATTCATCATAAATCACGCCGTTCGGATGATAGACCACACCCAGGCGGCGTACGGGCTTCATCGTATCGGCTGGCGCAAAGGCGGGAATCATGGAGTCGAGCAAAGGCAGTGCGACGGCTGTCCCTGCCGCGCGAAGCACGGTTCGCCGCGAGATAGCCTTCTTCGTCACGAACATATTTCTATTGTCCTCGATTCCTGGCGCTTGTCACTACTCCGGCGGGTTTCGTCTGGCTGGTTCTCATCTGAAATTCCGGGCTTTTCACAATACCCAGGATCACGGACGACCATCGATAATCGTTCGACGCCGCGGCCCGATCAATCGCGCGCACGGTGGGTCCATCGTAATATTCCAGTCCACGCCCCAGCGCGTAGGTCAGCAGTTTGCCCGTCACCGTGTTCACGAATTGCGTGCCCTGCGCCGTCAGAGCCGCCCGCAACTCCCGCGGCCCATTCACCTTCGTGCCGTCCAACAAAACGCCAGACGCATCGATCGCGTTGCCGGCATCAGTGGTGCGCCACTGCCCGATCGCATCGAAATTCTCAAGACTCAACCCCAGCGGGTCCATGCGCGCGTGGCAACTCGCGCACACCGCATTCGCGCGATGCATCTCGAGCATTTGCCGGACCGACAAAGGCTTGCCATCCTTGTTGCTCGACTCGAGCGAAGGCACATTCGGCGGAGGAGCCGGAGGCGGCGCACCCACGATATTTTCCAGAAGCCACTTGCCCCGGATGGTCGGCGCGGTTCGCGTAGTGTATGACGTCACGGCCAGCACGCTGGCTTTGCCCAGCAGCCCGAAGCGATTCTCATCCGTCAGCTTCACGCGTCGGAAGTGGCTGCCATACACGCCAGAAATTCCATAATGCTGCGCCAATTGCTCGTTGAGAAAAGTTTCGTCGGACGTAAGCAGGTCGCTCAAGCTGCGATCTTCTTTCAATTGAGCGTCAAGAAATAGCTCCGTCTCGGTGACGAACGCCGACCGCAGATTGTCGTCGAAAAACGGAAACTTTGTGCCGTCCGGATTGAGCAGCCAGACATTGCGCGTCTCTAGCCAATCGGAAAAGAAGTTTTGCACCAATGAGGCACGCGCCCTGGGATCGGCGAACATGCGCGCCACTTGTTGATCCAAAATGGCCGGTTCGTGCAACTTCCCGCTAATCGCCAGGTCCAGCAGCGTGTCGTCGGGAATGCTGCTCCACAAAAAGAACGACAATCGGGACGCCAACTCAACATCGGAAATTCGATACGTGGCGCCCTGGGCGACGCCCGCGGGATCGCATTCAATGCGGAACAGAAAATCAGGACTCACCAGCACGCGCTCCAGTGCCTCGCGAATTCCATCGTCGAACGTTCCCGAAGCTCGGCCGCGTTTATAGAAGCTGAGCAGTGTCGCGACGTCATCGCTAGTCACCGCCCGGCGGTATGCGCGCCGCGCTATCTGCGTCACGATCTTGGTCGCGCACGGAGTCTCCTCCGCAGCACTGGCAGGCTTGCACACAAACAGCAACCGGCGGCTCGGCGAATCGGCCGGCACCTGCCCTGCATAAGGACCACCAATCCACAACGCCGCGATCGCAATTGGCGAATTGGAATTATCGGATGCACGGCTGAAAAGCGGCAAGCGGTCCGGACCCGGGCCCTCTGGCTCCGGATCGTCGGTCTTCAGCATCGTCGCCATCACCTGGTGCAGGCCAGCCTTCATCGGCACGCGCACCTGGAGTACGTCGTCTCCGTCAAATATAAACGTCTTGGACGGCGGCTTCCCTCCCCCCAGTGTGGTTTGCCAGATGCGTTTCCCATCCACGCGCACTTCAAATTGCGTCGGGACATTCAGGCCGCGAATTTCGCTGTCCCACGCTCGCTGCAGACGAATCTTGATGACATATTCGGCATCGACGGGAAAATAGTGACGCGCCGCGACGCCCCCTTTCGATCCCAGTGGAAAGTCTTCACTCAGGCGATCCGTCTGGCGCAGATAGGTCTGATCGTTCGCGTTGTCCCTTAGTGCGCCATAACGCACGAACGTCGGCGGGATGGTGGCATCACCCACCGCGCGGCGCGAAATCTGCGAAGCCGCGGACACATACCGATCGAGCAATGCCGGCTGCATCGAAAGCGCCTCGGCGTTGTTCTCGAAACCGAACGCCTGTTCATCCGGCGGCAGCACCTGCTTGGGGTCCACTTCAACCGCGATCAGATCGCGCACCGCGTTGGCATATTCGGCGCGATTCAAACGATGCAAACTCGCCGCTCGGCCCGGATTCACGTGCGCCGCAGCCGCGCGATCAATTTCCGATTCCAGATACGAGGCTACCTTGTCATAAGTCGCGTTGTCGGGCCGAGGAAGTTTCGGCGGCGGCATCGACCGGCTGCGCAGCTTCACAATTACCTTTTCCCAGGTCTCTTGCGAGTTGTACGGATTGTCGGCGTCTGTTCGATCCAGCGCCAGCCCCCCGGTCTTCAGCTTCTCGTTGTGACACGACACGCAGTACTTCGTCACCAGCGCGTGCGCGGGATTGTCCGTAGCAGCACTCGCTGCGCCAGCCGAGATCGCGAAACAGGCCAGCGTAAGGCAACCCGTCTTCATCACTGATTGCATCATTGCTCCGCCCTGCACTTATTCTGCGCCTCGCACGGATGCCCCAACTTCGGATCGGCGCCATGCTTCACCAGCAGGTCCGCGCCTTCCTTGTTATATAGGACGCCGCCCAACCGGTCGCCATTGCCGTTCGCCGCCAGATACGGCGTCACGCCCGCCTTGCTCACCGCATTGACATTCACGCCCAGATCGATCAGCTCGGCCAGCAGCTTATTCCATCCGCGATACCCTGGCCCAAACAGCGCGTTCTCGCCGAACGTCGTCTCGCCCTTCGGGTCCACGCCCAGATCCAGCAGCGTCTTCACTGTTTCCATCGCTTGAGCTTCCGTCACCGTATCCTCTCCGATGGAATGGTTCAGCCCGGCCGCCGCCATGATCGCCGAGGCATTCGTCGCCGTAAGGATCTTCGGATCGGCCCCCGCGTCCAGCAAGATGTGCATCATCTCAAGATCGTTGGCCGACGCAGCCAGAAGGAACGGCGTCGCGCCATTGGCGTCCAGATATCCGCCGGCGAATTGCGGCTGCGGTTTCGTCATGCGAAGATTCACCTTCGCGCCGTGCGCCAGCAGCGCCCTCACCAACCGCAGCTTGGCCTGTCGATTCGGAATGCCGGCCATCGGATCATCAAACCCGTACACCGGATTCGCCGTGAAGCTTTCCCACTGGCTGGACGCCCAATGCAGCGGCGTAAATCCCCCCGCGATGTTGTTGGGGTCAGCGCCATGATCCAGAAGATACATCGCGAGATCGATCTGCCCGCGCACCACCGCCACCAGCAGCGGCGTGTAACCGAGCGAGCCTTGGCTCTTGGCGATCCCGAGGAACGACGACACGCGATTCTCCGCGCCTTCGGCATAGGTCAACTGGTTTACGTCCACTCCCGCGGCCACCAGCAGCTTTACGCTTTCGAGATCGCCCACGCGCGCCGCAAAATGAATCGCCGTGAATCCTTGTTTGGTATTGGCCGTGAGATCCGCATGCGCGTCGATCAGAGCCTTCACAACATCGGGGTGGCGTTCCGCCGCGGCCCACATCAATGCTGTCTGATTCTGCGCCGGCTCTTTCGCATTCACCGCCGCGCCGTATTCCACTAGCATCCGCACAGCATCCGCGCTGCCGGCCTTCGCGCAAGTCATCAGCGGAGTCTCGCCGGTGGCTAGGGCCGTATTCGGATTCGCGCCCGATTTCAGCAGCGCGTGCACAAACGCCGAATTCCCGTTGATGCAGGCTTCCGACAGCGGCGTCGTCTTGTAATCATTCGCGATGTTCGCATCTGCACCCGCGCCGAGCAGCAGATTCGCGGTGTCCACATCGTTCCAATGCGCCAGCCACAGCAGCGCTGTCGACCCGTCGCTGGCCCGTGCGTTGACATCAACCTTTTGCGCCAGCAGCGCGCGAACGGTTTTCGAGTCTTGGTTTTTCGCAGCCTCCGCCAGCCGCGAATCGGGCGTTTCGGCCGCCCGCAAACCCGCCGCCGCGAGCAGCGCCAACGCCAGTCCAACTGCCCAGAAGTGCCTATTGGTTCGATAGTCGCAAAACATTGCTGCCCCGGCCATTATATGAGATTTGCATGCCGGGCAAGGGCGATCCCAAACCCTACTTGGTCTGGCTTCTTCCAGGCGGCGGGCCCGAGCGTTCGAACACTTCGATGTTCATGCCGTTGGGATCCTCGACAAAGATCGTGTGAGTGCCACCACCGAAGTCCACAATCTGGCCGTTGGCGGATATCACATTCGTACCCGCGGCCTTCATTTGCGCGATCATCCCGGGCAGGTTGATCACTTGGACCGCCATCGCGGGCGCACCCGGGTCGCGGACCCGCAAATGAAACTTGGTGCGCGGCACGCCGCGAAATTCGGTGAACTCAACATACGCGGGAGGGCCCGGCATGATGCCCGTGAGCTTCCGAAATTCCGTTCCAACCGGCGCGCCTACCAGCTTCAGCATCGCCGGATCTTTCGAGAACGCCGACGGGCCCTCGAGTTGCAGGCCCAGCATATCGTTATAGAACTTCGCCGTGGATTCGGCGCTTTCCATGGTGTAAGCGAGCGACACCCGATGCACATTTCCCTCCGGCGCTCCTGGCGCGGGCGTTTCCTGGACTACCTGCACAAAGAAACCGTCCGGATCGCGTAGGATGATCGAACGCGCTTTACTCTTGGTGGCCGTCGCGATCTCCACCGGCATGCCGCCCGCGGTCACGATGGGCGCATTCGCCTTCTTCGCATTGGCCACGGCCGCGTCAATGTCGCGGACATAAAGCACGATACTGGCGGCTCCTGGATCGGTGTACGCGGCTCGCGCTGGCTTGCGTTCCAGACCCGTGAAATGGGTGAGCTCGAAGAGCATCGAGCCGGGAAGCCGCATCATGGAAAGGCGCAGCGTGACGCCGGGAGCGTTGGTGAGTAGCGGCACGGCCGGGTTCGGAAAATCCTGCGGCATGCCGTTGAGGCCGAACACATCGCGATAGAACGCAAGCGTCGTATCCAGATCCTCCACCGCATGGATGGCGTGCGAAAGGCTCCGGATCTGGGGCTTGCTCTGCTCCGAAGAATCAGTTTGCGCCCAGGCGGCGAAGGTGGCCGTAACCAGACAAAAGGCAAGCGCGATCTTCATTAATATCCTCCGACACGCGGGATTGCTTGGCGGTGCGTGACGCCAGCTTACAGAGTATATCGCGATGCGGAGCAGCTCTTCGCCA
>DATHMO010000060.1:0-4776 GCA_035486995.1 Bryobacteraceae bacterium | reverse complement strand
TGGCGCCGAGCTTGGGATTGCGATATTGCGGATCGATCGGCAGGTTGTTTTCCACCTCCTGCAAATGATCGGCGAAGAACTTCAGCTTGGCCGTCTCGGCGTCGTCCCGAACATTGACGTAAGCTTCGAACGCAGCCTTGTAGCCGAAAATATCGTCGTTGTAGGTTTCGTAAGGCCCGATGGTGATATCGAGCGGAGCGTCGAGATCCATCCAGGCAATATCGCTCTCGTAATAATCGTTGGAGCGGAACGCCGCCGCGCGAGTGGTCAGGAACTTCTTGAGCGTAGCGTTGTCGGTAAGCCCCGCGGCTTCGTCCAGCAGCTTCGCCGATTTCTCGAGATCCGCGCGATACTCCTGGCTGTAGGGGACCGCGTGCAATTTGCGATTCGCATCGCGATGAATTACGGTAAAGAAACCCTCGGCCTGTTCGCGCTCCGGTTTCGAAAGCGTCTTCACCCAAGCCTCGAACTCTTCGCGCGTCATGTCTTCGGGATAGAAATTCGCGCCGGGCAGCTTCTTGGCCGGGACATCGAGAAGAAACGCTTCGTGGCCGTCGATCTCGGACCACGGCGACTTGTTCAGCCAGAAATAATCGAAACGCGCCTTCCCCAATGGCGTGGTGTCGCGGCGCAGCTTAGCGTCGAGCGCGTGATTCCCGCTCCACATTTGCGTCAGGAAGATATCGTTCAGAATGCGCGCGGCGTCGATCAACTTCGTAAGCGCCTGACGGTCGCCCGCCGAAAGCTTGGACGTGTCCACGCGCAGCTCGGTCGGCTTGAAGCGCGCGAGCATCTTTTGGAGCTGGGCAAGATCAGGAATAGCGGCAGTGGCGGCAAGCATGGGAATGAGAAGTAGAAGTTTCCTCACTCTTCGCATGCTAGCGCTAAATCGGCAACATATCCAGCGCGGCCTGCAACTCGCTCCGGGCGTGCTGATCGCCGGTGCGCGCCGTCACTTCGATCCCTTTCTCATAAAGCTGACGCGCCTGGTCGACGTCTCCCAGTTTCTCGAACGCCTGCCCGCCGTGAAAATACGCGGCCGCGTAATTGGGATTGTGCTCCAGCAGCGCGCGGAACTCCGCGATCCCGCCGGACAAATCGCCACCATTGATCATTTCCATCGCGAGTCCGTAGCGCGCGAACGCATCCGCCGGATTCTGCGCCAACATTGCTTTCAAAGCTTCGATTCGATTCATGTCCCTACGTGCTACTATACCGGGCAATGGCGTGCCCGTACTTTTATCCGGTGGCGCGATTCGAAACCAGTCCGTGGAGCGTGCCGCCGCGCCTGCCGCTCGGCGATGCCTTTTCCGGCGAGTGCCGCGTACCCGGGAACTCTGCGCAGCCGGATGAAACACGCATGCGCGAGGTCTGCAATTTGGGCTACGGGCGCAACAATTGCGAGCACTTCCCCGCGGAATCCGCAGCCGACGCGATTCGCTTTCACATCGCCGAAGACTCGGGCGAGTTGATCAAAATCCAATATGTTTTCGAAAGGGACTGCTGGCCCCGCGAGCACGGCGAAGTCGATTTGTCCGACGCGCCCTCAATTCTCCGACGCCAGGCCGATGCGTACCTCGAAAGCTATTTGAGAAGGCGGAACGGATCGTGAGTCCGGGGCGGACTAATTTAGAATTACCAGGCCGTTTCGTGCGCGAATCCGTCTCGGAATATTCCGAGCTGGCGCTGCCCACCGATGCCAACATGCTCGGCAATGTGCTCGGCGGAAAAGTGATGCATCTGGTGGATCTGGCGGCGGCGCTCGCCGCGGTCCGGCATGCACGCTGCGCGGTAGTGACAGCGTCGGTGGATCAGATGAGCTTTCTCCATCCCGTGCATATCGGCCAATTGATCATGCTGCAATCGAGCGTAAACCGCGTGTTCCGAACCTCCATGGAGATAGGTGTGCGGGTACAAGTGGAGAATCTGCTCACTGGCCAAAGGAAGCATACGTCGTCCGCTTACTTGACGTTTGTCGCGCTGGACGAACTCGGCAAACGTACTCCGATCCCACCGGTGATTCCCGAAACGGACGATGAGAAGCGGCGGTACGCCGAGGCTCAGGAGCGCAGGGCCTATCGACTCGCGATGCGAGAGAAAGCGTTACGAAAGCGCTAGTCGTTCTCTGCTTTGTACATGTACTTAATGTTGGGTTTGAAGATCAGCAGGTTGGGATGGCCGTCGCGGTTCACCTTCAAGCAGGTTTTGTCGTACCACTCGATCACGCCTTCCAGCGTTTCCCCATCCTTCATGACAAATACCATCGGCGTTTTGGCCTGCATTTGTTTCATGTAGTAAAAATTCTCGGCGTTGGTTTGGTCCGGGGGAGCGGTTTTCTTCTGGTGATTGTTGGGGGGGCGGCGATTCATTTGGTCTTTCACTTCGTTCAAAGACGGACGAATTAACTTACGGTTCCCGGGCTCCACGGCACGCTCCATAGTTCGAGATGATCCAGTCAGGCCCAAACACACACAAGAACGGGCCGGGGCCATTCGGAGGATTAGACGCTCAGCTAAGAACATTGAACCATACTGACCGGGCCTCCGCAAGACTCTTGCGAGCCCCGTGACTCGTTAGTTACGCTGCCAGTCCGCGGAGTTCGACTACCAGCGCGTCGAGCGCGATGGTCTTCTGAATATTGCGCCGCACCAACTCCGATAACTCGTCCGCTCGCGCAACCGCCGCGCGAATCCAACGGAAGGAAACGCGGCCTGCGAGAGCCTCCAGATCGCGCCGGATGTCCGCATTCCGGATCTCGCCGCCGCTGCCCGCGCCCTCGGCCAGCAGCAGGATGTCTTCCAGGAGAACGTAAAGAATCTTCAGAAGCGCATCCAATTTCTCCAGCTTTCGCGGCGCCATTGCTTCGGCATACTTCGCCCATTCGCCGAACGGGGCGCTGCCGGCGCCGGCTTGGAGCAGCTTCAGCATTGCCGTCCGCCGTTCGTCGTACACCTCAAGATCCATGGAGACGGCCAAACCCGGGCTGCCTGCCGCGAGAGCGATCCTGCGCTCCAGGTCCCCAAGATCACGCGCAGCCGCGAAAGCCTTCATCTCGGCATTCGTTAAGGGCGCCAAGTGGAACGAAACGGCTCGCGAGCGGATGGTCGGAAGCAAATCGTAAGGATTTTCGGCGGCGAGCAGCAGGATCAAATGCTCCGGCGGCTCTTCCAGAATCTTGAGCAGCGAGTTGGCCGCTTGTTCGTTGGCGCGATCGATGTGGTCGATCAGGAAGACGCGCCGCGCACCATGCAGGGGTTTGAACTGCGCGCGTTCTTTCAGCAGACGCATCTGCTCGATGGTGATCTGGCGCAGCGGGCCGTCGGGCGGAAACGTCAGGAAGTCGGAATGCGTGGCGAAGAGCAGCGGATCGTCGTTGCGCTTGTCGGAGGGCCATTTCTCGCGGTCGGCAATGGTCTCGGCGTTGGCTTCCAGACTCAGATCGTCTTGTTCAATTTTCTCCGCGCCACCGATCATCGCAGCCGCGAAGCGCCGTGCCAGCGTGGCCTTGCCGACGCCCTCCGGACCATCCAAGAGAATGGTTTGGGGAATGCGCTCCTGCCGCGTCATCGCGAACAGAGTTTGCGCGACTTTCGCGTTCCCGTGGAAATCATCAAACATCGGATCTACCAGTGTCCCACATGCGTTGGCTTGCCAAGCGAGTTACAATCGCGAGTGAAGGCTCCATCTTGGCATTGAAATCCGGACAACCCGTAAGACTGGGAATCGATTTCGGCACCACGCGCACGGTGGTGGCGGCGGTAGATCGCGGGAATTATCCCCTGCTTTCGTTCGAAAGCCCGGATGGCGCGCACGTGGATTGGTATCCATCGCTGGTCGCGGTGCGCGGCAACGAGCGGCGGTATGGATGGCAGGCCTGGGCTTGCCAGCAGGATCCGGATTGGACCATCATCCGGTCGCTGAAACGCGTTCTGCAGGACGCCGGTCCGCATACCATTCTCGAGTTGGCCGATCAGCATGTGCCGCTGCTGCAAGTGCTGCGGGAAATGGCGGCTGCGCTACGGGAGTTGTTGCCTCACGAGAAGCTGGAAGTGATGCTCGGCGTGCCGGCGAATGCCAACAGCAACCAGCGCTTTCTCACGGTGGATGCCTTTCGATGGGCTGGATGCGACGTGATCGGCTTGTTAAACGAGCCTTCGGCCGCGAGCATCGAATTCGGCCACAAGAACAAAATCAACGGCGTGATCCTGGTGTACGACTTGGGCGGCGGAACATTCGACGCGTCGCTGGTAGAGGTCGGCGAAAAAACTCACCGGCCGCTCGCAACCGAGAGCATCGCGACGTTGGGCGGCGACGATTTCGACGAGATCCTGGCCGACATGGCGACGAGCAGCGACGAACGTCATTCTCTTTCGCAGGCCGAGCATTTTCGTTTGCTCGAAGAGTGCCGCATTCGCAAAGAGGCGCTCAATCCGAACACGCGCCGGATTGTGGTGGATCTGGAGACGGTGCGCGAAGGCTGGGGAACCGCGACGGTCTCGATCGCCGATTATTACGAGCGCTGCCGCCCGCTGGTGGACGAGACGCTGCATGTGGTGGAGGATTTGCTCGAAGCGCAAGGCGGTACGGAAATTGAAGCACTGTATGTCACCGGCGGCGGAAGCGAGTTGCCCATTGTGGGGCGCGTTCTGCGCGAGCATTTCGGCAAGCGGATCCGGCGCTCGGTACACGCACGATCGGCGACAGCGCTGGGACTGGCGATCCAGGCTGACGCGCAGGCCGGTTATATTTTGCGCGAAAAATTCACGCGCTACTTCG
>DATHMO010000059.1:0-31667 GCA_035486995.1 Bryobacteraceae bacterium | reverse complement strand
ACTTAAGAGAATGTCGGGAACGACGACATCGCCGTTTTTCGGGTCGAAGTTGGCGATATCGCCCTGGTTCTCCGTGAATTCCGGAAGAACCTCCCATCGCAACCCGTAGTTCAGCGTGAGGCGATCGTTGATCTGCCATTGATCCTGAGCATAGACACCCCATTGAGTGCTCGGCTCGTTCGTGTTGGGACTGCTTTCCACAATGAAATCGGTGTTGGGCGCGCCCAGCAGGAAGTCGCCGAAGGAGCTGCCGGTGAAGACGCCCTGGTTGAACGTAAACGCGCCGAAATCGTCCGATTGGCCCCACCGGACCACGGTCTCGTAAAACACGCGGCGGGCATCCAGACCGACGCGCACGGTGTGCTTACCCATGGTGCGGCTCAGGTTGTCGGTGAACTCCATGGTCTTGGACTCGCCCGGCCCGTCCTTGTCGCGGCCGATCGGCGTAAAGCCGGTGCCGTCGGAGAAATTGAAAGTCGGAAACGCTCCCGTATTCGGGTGATTCGCGAAGCTAATCCCAGTCAGGCCGAGTTGGTCGTCAGCCGCGGCGCCCTGGATTGGAAAGCTGGTGTCAACCAGGCTATTGGTAAAACCGAAGCGAAACTCGTTCACCATTTTCGGGCTGATGGTGTAGTTATAGGAAACAATCAAGCTCCGGTCGTGTTCCACATTGATGTCGTTCGGCAACAGCGGATTTGCCGGTTCGCCCAATTGACCCGTGTCCGACAGCAGGTTCTTCCAGCTGAAGCGCGCGTAGATCTGCTGATTGGAAGTGATGTAGTGATCCAGCCGGGCGTCAAACCCGTTGGTGTTGGAAGGTATGGGCTGCAGAGTTTCATAGTTGAAGCTGCTGCCGGCGGAGTTCACATTGGGCAGCGGATAGTATCCGTTGAGCAATCGTAGGGACACCGGATTCAGCATCGATACCGGAATGGTGTTATTAGGAAACGGCGTGCCGTTGAATGGATTGATGGCGACACTTGTTGGTTGACCCGTGGTGGGGCTGATGATGGGAAGCCCATTTAGATCCCCGCCGCGTTCCGCCAGCGTCGGCACCAGGTATTGCTCCGGAGTCGCCGTTCTGCGCCGATTCCCCTCGTAGTCGACAAAGAAGAACGTTTTATCCCGGCCGTTGTAGAGGTGTGGAATCATGACGGGTCCGCCGAGGCTGCCTCCAAAAGTATTGAATCTCTTTGGCGCTTTGCTGGTGAAGTTCAGAATGGTGGCATCCAGCACGTCGTTTTGCAGATATTCGAACAGGCTGCCATGCATCAGGTTGGTTCCGCTTTTGGTGATGAAGGTGATGTCAGCCACCTGCGAAAACTCGGCGCTATTGTTGAAGGCTGTTACTTTGAGTTCGGCCAGTCCTTCTGACGAAGGGTAGGCGTTCTGGAGAGAGCCGTTGCTGGTGACGTTGGCCGTGGAGATTCCATCCACCGAATAGCCGGTCATCGAGTACGTCGCGCCGCCCACTTGGATATTGCCCTGGCTGTCGGTAATGACGCTCGGAGACAGCGCCAACGCGGCCAGCGGACTGGTGGTCTGGGCTCTGAAATTGAGTGGCATCTGGACCAGTTGATCCGTGCCCCGAGTGTCTCCCACCGTGGCATTCTCGGTATCGATCTGCTCCGCCGCGGCCTCCACTTTGATGTTCTGGTTCACCTGCGCGAGCGATAGCGGGAGATCCACGCGCGCGCTTTGACGAGCCACCAGTTCCACTTCGACAGTGGGCGACGAGGCGAATCCTTCCTTGGTGCCGGTCACGGTATAGTGTCCAGGCTTCAGGTTTTCGAACAGAAAATTGGCGTTCTCATCACTCAGCGCGGAACGCGTGGTGTTTTCGTCCGTATTGTGGAGAGTGACAACGGCTTGGGGCAGGGGCAGGCCCGCCGGATCGCGCACCGTACCGCGGATGTCGCCAAATGTGGACTGCGCGTTGACGATCGCCGGTAGCAGCAAGAACGCGAAAAACGCGCACGCAACGAAAAAAACTCGAGTCTGTCGATTGGGCATAATGGTTCTCCTCGATCCCAGGGATCGTTACGTCCGGAATTCGCAGACATTGCGAGTCAGTGAAGAGGGCAGCGGAGCCGGGTGGCGAGCTAACGTAGCTGAGGGCTCAAACAATCGCTCGTCGAATTTGCGTAAGCGATTTCAGGAACAGCCTGAATTCTAGTTTTCTAATCCTACGGTGGGAATGTCACAGACTCAATGACCACTCTACGGTCGTCCGCGATAACCACTTTCATCGCGCATGGCCTTCTTGAGGCGCCGCACTTGAGGCAGCATTTCATCCACTTTCGTGCCGCCAAAGCCGAGAATGAAGCCTTGCCGGACGTTGTCGCCCACATAAGCGGAGGACAGCGGCCACAACCAAAGGCCTTCCCGCGCGGCGCGCGCTGAGATCTTCTGGTCCGACAATCCCGGCGGAAGTGTGACCACCAGATGCATGCCGGCTTCGGCGCCCAGAATTTCTATCTCGGAACCGAATTCTTTGCGCAGTGCTTGCGCCAGTGCGTTGCGCCGCTCGGCGTACAATTGCCTGGTTTTGCGGATGTGCCGCGTGAAGTGACCCGCGCTGATAAAATCGGCCAGCGCCGCCTGATATAGAGGCGACGGGAACAGATCGTTCGCCCGTCGAACTGCGAGGAAGCGGCTGACAAGTGCCTGCGGAATTACGATGTAACCGAGGCGAAGCGACGGAAACAGCACCTTGCTAAAGGTTCCGATATAAATGACGCGCGAGCCGGGATCCAGTCCCTGCATGGACGCCACCGGCATGCTTTCATAGCGATACTCGCTGTCGTAGTCGTCTTCCACGATCCAGGCGTTGGAACTGTGCGCCCATTCGAGCAGCTGCAAACGGCGCGCCGCGCTCATGGTGGCGCCGAGCGGGTATTGATGCGAGGGCGTGACAAACGCCGCACGCGCATCGCGGCAGAGTTCGATGCCGGCCGCCACGTCCAAGCCCTCGCCATCCACCGGAACCGGAACCAGCCGGCAGCCCGACAGCGTCAGGCTGTGCCGCAATAATTCATAGCCGGGCTCCTCGATCCAGACCGGGCTATCGGCGTCAAGCAGAACGCGAGCCGACAAATCCAGCGCATGCTGCGACCCGTTCACCACCATGATCTGAGACGCGTCGCAATTCACCGCCCTGGCCGTTCGCAGATAAGCCGCGATTACCTCGCGAAATTCCGGCGATCCCATCGGGTCGGCGTAATTCAGAAGACTGGCGCGCACCCGCCGCGCATGGTGCGAGACTAGATCGGACCACACGCGGAATGGAAAATGATCGTAGGCGATCTGGCCGACACTGAACGCGCCCGAACTCGGGAACCATGGCGTAGGTTCCACCGGAAGAAGCCTGGCGGCGCGCGAAATAGCGTCCGGCGGATCGTTCGGGACATTCGCCACCACCGGCCGAGCGCTGGGAAATTGATCGGAGAGCGAACTGGTGACAAATGTGCCCGCGCCGGACCGGCTTTCGATGTAGCCTTCGGCCAGCAGTTGCGCATAGGCGCCGAGTACGGGAATGCGTGAAATGCCCAGGTCGTCCGCCAAAGCCCGGCTGGACGGGATTTGTTGACCGGGCTGTAGCCTGCGTTCCAGGATCATGGCCCGCAGCGCATCGTAGATCTGGCGATGGAGCGGTTTTTCGCCTTTCCGATCGATAGCGATCATCGGCACGGCGGCGCCATGGGGTTTCTTTCTCATTGGGCGCTTCGTTAAATGATAGTGGTCATATCCACCTGGCATCAACTGGCGGTTGATCGAAACCACGTTCGGGCGACGCCCCGAATGCCAGCATTAACGTAATTTATACAAACACCCCCTTGCATTTACCCCGCTGGTGGGCTAATCTAAATCCAATGATCGCTTCGAAAGGACATGCCAGCGTGACTCTCGCTTTACCAAGCGAAGTTGCCTCTGTCTTTTCAAGCGGTCAAGTTCCGATGCTTCGGCCCATTATTATTACGGTCGTAGTACCCAGCCCCGCTTGAGGGCTTCGGACACGAGTTTCCGAAAGGCCATCGGGTGGGGAAAGAAAAACCACTCGGTGGCCTTTTGATTTTGGTGGCTTCGTTTTTTGACGAGCTACGTTGAGTGGATTGATCTTAGTTGGGTTCGTTTTTGCGATTTTGAGTTTTGCCCCAGGGAGGGATGATGTCGACCACTACCGCGCATCGAACAGGCGGCGTGACGGAATCGAAACTGATGTCCGGCGCACAGATTTTGCTGGAATGTCTGGTCCGCGAAAATGTAGATTGCATTTTCGGCTACCCGGGCGGGGTGACTCTACCACTCTACGACGCCTTCTACGATCACCCGATCCGCCACGTCCTGGTACGGCATGAGCAGAATGCCGCCTTCGCGGCCTCAGGGTACGCGCGATCCACGGGAAAGGTGGGCGTTTGCTGCGCCACCTCCGGCCCCGGCGCCACCAATTTGGTCACCGGTCTGGTCGATTCCCTGATGGATTCCATTCCCGTGGTGGCCATCACCGGCCAGGTCTCCACCAAACTGATCGGCAGCGACGCGTTTCAAGAAGCCGACACCTTCGGCATCACGCGCTCCTGCACCAAGCACAATTTCCTGGTGAAGAACATCGCGGATCTCCCGCAGGTGATGCATGAGGCGTTTTATCTCGCCTCCACCGGCCGTCCCGGACCGGTGCTGGTGGACGTCACCAAGGACGTTCTCCAAGCCCAGGCGCATTACACGCCCGTGTCGTCCATCCATCTTCCCGGCTACAAAGTTTTCACCGAGGGACACACCGGGCAAATCCGGCGCGCGGCGCAAATGATCTGGGAAGCGAAGCGGCCGTTCGTTTATGCGGGCGGCGGCATCATCGCTGCCGATGCGTCCGAGGAATTGCGCGAGTTTGTGGAGTTGGTCGATGCTCCGGCCGTCACTACACTGATGGGCCTGGGCGCGCTGCCGGCCGCGCATCCCAACTACATCAGCATGCCCGGTATGCACGGCAGCTACGCAGCCAACATGGGGATGTCGGGCGCGGATCTGTTGATCGCCTTGGGCGTCCGCTTCGACGATCGCGTTACCGGGCGCCTGGCAGCCTTCGCCCCGCACGCCAAAGTGATTCACGTTGATATCGACCCGGCCGAAATCGGCAAGAATCGCGCGGCTGACCTGCCCATCGTGGGCGACGTCAAGCGTGTGCTCGAAAAGCTGAACAAAGTTGTGCAGGAATTGGCGCCGCAAGGCCGCGAGTTGAACGCCACCGCGCGCGCCGATTGGTGGCGGCAGATTCGCGACTGGAAATCGGAGCATCCGCTGACGCCTGAAGTCTCCACCAGCGAAATCAAACCGCAGCATGTGATGCGTGAGATCGACCGGCTCTCGGGCGGTCGCGCCATTGTGACCTCCGACGTCGGCCAGCACCAGATGTGGGCCGCGCAATTCATCCGTTTCGATTCGCCACGGCTGTGGCTCAACTCCGGCGGCTTGGGTTCGATGGGCTTTGGCCTTCCCGCCGCCATCGGAGCGCAATTCGCGCGTCCCGACAAGCTGGTGTTTTCCATCGTCGGTGACGGCGGATTCCAAATGTCGATTCCGGAGCTCGCCACCATCGCCAACCACGGGCTGCCGATCAAGATTGTCGTGGTGAACAACGGCTATCTCGGCATGGTCCGGCAATGGCAGGAACTGTTTTATAACAACCGGCTCTCGCAAGTGGAGATCGCCGGCTTTCCGGACGCCGAAAAACTCGCGGGCGCTTATGGATTCAAGGGCCGTACGATCGAGGACGTTCATCAACTGGCGTCGGCTCTCGAAGAGGCCGTGCACGAGCCCGGTCCGTACTTGCTGAACGTCCGCGTTTCGCCCACCGAGAACGTATATCCGATGGTGCCGGCCGGCGGCGCTATCAACGAAATGGTGCTGGGCGCTCCGCAACCGGTGGGAGCCTAGGGTAAAACGATGCTGCAATTGATTTCCCTGTTAGTGGAAAACAAGCCCGGCGCGCTGATGCGCATCACCGGCTTGCTGAGCGCGCGCGGTTACAACATTGAGAGCCTGACAGTTGCGCGGACGCTGGATGCCACGCTGTCGCGGATGACCATCGTGGTCGACATCGAGCCGCACCTGCGATCGCAAGTGATCAAGCAGATGAACAAGCTGGTGAACGTGCTGCAGGCGTCCGATCTCACGGACTCCCCTGCCGTCAAGCGCGAAATGGCCCTTCTGCGCGTGCGTGCGCCCCTCGCCAGCCGCACCGCGATCCTCAAAGAATCGGAAATCTTCGGCGCACGCGTGGTGGATTCCTCCACCGAAGGCTTTGCGCTCGAAGTGACCGGCGATTCCGAAAAGCTGGATGAATTCCTCGACGTAATGCGCAGTTACGGCGAGATTGAAGTAACGCGCTCCGGTGCATTGGCGATTTCGCTCGAAGCGAAAAAGCTGCGCCTGGCGCCCCCCGTTCCGCGAAACGCGGCCGTGGAAGAAACTGACGAAAAATTGGACCACACACTAGGAAAGACACACTGACAAACATGGCAAAGAGATACTACGAAAAAGACGGCGACCTGAGCCGATTGCAATCGAAGACGGTGACCATCATTGGTTACGGAAGCCAAGGGCATGCCCATGCGCTGAACCTGCGCGATAGCGGCGTCAACGTCACCGTGGGGCTGCACCCAGGGAGCAAGAGCGCGGCCAAGGCGACTGCCGTTGGCCTCAAAGTCCTGAGCGTCGCCGACGCCATCAAAGGCGCGGACATCGCGATGATCCTGGTTCCCGATCATATCCAGGGCGATTTGTACAACAACGAAATCGCTCCGAACCTTTCGGCGGGCAAGACCCTGATGTTCGCGCACGGTTTCGCCATTCACTTCGGCCAGATCAAGCCGCCGGCCAATGTCGACGTTTCGATGATTGCTCCCAAAGCGCCAGGCCATCGTGTGCGCGAGCTTTACACCGAAGGCGTCGGCGTTCCGGCTCTGGTGGCGATACATCAGGATCCGTCGATGAACGCGCTCCAAAACGCACTGGCCTACGCACTCGCGCTCGGATGTCTGAAGGCGGGTGTCATCGAGACCAGCTTTAAAGAAGAGACCGAAAGCGATCTGTTCGGCGAGCAATCGGTGCTATGCGGCGGCGTCAGCGAGCTGATCCGGGCGGGATTTGAAACACTGGTGGAAGCGGGCTACGCGCCTGAAATCGCCTATTTCGAGTGCCTGCACGAAGTGAAACTGATTGTCGATCTCATTTACGAAGGCGGCCTGGGCTACATGCGTTACTCGGTCTCAGACACCGCCGAGTATGGCGATTACACCCGCGGTCCGCGCCTCGTCACCGATGAGACCCGCAAGGAAATGAAGAAGATTCTGTCCGAGATTCAATCCGGCCAGTTCGCGCGCGAGTGGATCGAAGAGAACAAAACCGGCCGCCACAAGTTCCTCGCGCTGCGCCAAGCCGGACACGATCAGCCGATCGAACGCGTGGGGAAAGAGCTCCGGCAGATGATGACGTTCTTGAAAAAGAAGAAGGAGGAGGGCGTACCGCAGGAGCAAGAAGCCGCCGCGGTATCCAAGTAGTTCCATGCGCATTCAAACATTCGATACCACTCTCCGGGACGGCACGCAGGGCGAGGCCGTCTCATTCTCTGTCGACGACAAACTTATCATCGCGCAGAAGCTGGACGAGCTCGGTATCGATTACATTGAGGGCGGATGGCCCAACTCCAATCCCAAAGACAAGGAGTTTTTCAAGCGCGCCCAGGAAGTAAAATTCAAGCACGCCCGGCTGACGGCCTTCGGCTCCACTCGTTTCGCCAAGAACACTGTGGACCAGGACCCCAATGTGCGCGCGCTGCTCGACGCCGAAACGCCTACCGTCTCGCTTTTCGGCAAGAGTTGGGATCTGCACGTCCATCGCGCGCTCGGTATCGATGAAGATCAGAATCTGAAGCTGATCGGCGAAACCATCAAGTACCTGAAGGATCACGGCCGCGAAGTAGTCTACGACGCCGAGCATTTCTTCGATGGCTATAACGCCAACCCCGAGTTCGCGCTGCGCACCCTCGAAGCCGCGAAAAAGGCCGGCGCCGACGTGCTTTGCCTGTGCGACACCAACGGCGGCAACCTGACGCATCGCATCGTGGAAGTGGTCTCGGAAGTTCGCAAGCGCTTCGACGGCGTGATCGGCATCCACACGCACAACGATTGCGACGTCGCGGTGGCCAATACAATCGCCGCGGTGGAAGCCGGTTGCACGCACGTCCAAGGCTGCATCAACGGCTATGGCGAACGCTGCGGTAACGCGAACATCGTTTCGATCATCGCGAATCTCGAATTGAAGCTCGGCCACACCACGATCGGCCAGGAGCGCTTACAAACGCTGACCACCGTCGCGCGCTACATCGCCGAACTCGCGAATTTGCCGATGCGCAACGATCAGCCTTATGTAGGCCACAGTGCATTTGCTCACAAAGGCGGCGTGCACGTCAGCGCCGTGTTGAAGGATTCGGCCACCTACGAACACATCAAGCCGGAAATGATCGGCAATCGGCAGCGCGTGCTATTGAGCGATCTTTCGGGCCGTGGCAATGTGCTGTACAAATTGAAGCAGCATGGCCTCGCTGAACGTCTGGACGCCGATGCGCGACGCCAACTGCTGGAACGCATCAAGGATCTCGAACATCAGGGCTACGAACTGGAAGCAGCCGAAGGCACCTTCGAGCTGCTGGTTCGCGAAGCGCTGCATCCCGGCTGGAGCGTTTTCGAAGTGGTGAACTACGATGTCACCAGCCGTCTCGTGGGCGGAACTACCGCCACTGTCACGCTGCGCATCCAGGACAGCGTGCATACCGCCAGTGCCACCGGCCAGGGCCCTATGAACGCGCTCGACATCAGTCTGCGCCAGTGCCTTTCCAACGTGTATCCGCAAGTGAAGAACGTGCGGCTCACCGATTACAAGGTCCGCGTGCTCGAGCCGAAAAAAGGCACGGCGGCCAAAGTCCGCGTCCTGGTGGAATGGTCCGATCATCGCCGCAGCTGGGCCACGGTCGGCGTTTCCGACAACGTCATCGAAGCCAGCTGGGGCGCGCTCGTCGACGCCATCCGGCTAGAGCTCATGCGCCTGACCGAGCAAGACGAAAACGTCGACAAAGTGGTGGAAGACTACTGCTGGGGCGTTTAGAACCGGTTAATTCGGTAGTGAACTTGGTTTGAAAGTTAATTCTCTATTGACATCCCGGCGAAGTGGGGTTGCTGACGGGAAAGCCCGTTTGGCTGAACATTTCCCAACAGGTGCATAAATGAAGGTCAGGAACTTGGTGTACTTAGGTGCCGCAGGTTTTGCCGTTCAGGCGATTTCCCTGATAGCTTTTGCACTCGTTTCCCGTTCTACAATCGCCGAGACAGGAAAGCCTGTAACGATACTCCTCGTAATCGCTAGCATGGGTGCGTTGCTTTCGTGGGAATACCCAAGTTCTGTCTTGAGCGTGCTGGCAGCGGTGGTTCTACTGTATTCGATAGGCACTGGTTTCTTGTACGTCCTCAATAGACGACTCCGTAGTCACCAATAGATGATACAGCGTTAATTCCTAAACTGACCGTGAATTCAGACCCCGCGCTAGAATAGTAGCGATGGCGGCGACCACCCTCCTCACGTCCGATCAGTTCCTGGCGATGCCCGAGGAATTCGACCAACACGGGAATCGGATCAAAGACGAACTGATCGGAGGCGAAGTCGTCAAGATGCCACCCGCTTCGTTAGTGCACGACCTGATCAAGAATCGAATCCATGAGCTGCTCATCGAATATCTTCACGCAAATCCCGAGCTTGGTTTGAAATCCCTGGTGGAGATAGGAACTCAGGTAAGCAACGCTGATGCGTTTATTCCCGACGTGTCTGTGGTAAAGCGCAGCCGTCTGCCGGGCGCGGCGAGGGTTTTCCAAGGATCTCCCGACCTCGCTATCGAGGTCGTGTCACCAAGCGATACCGCAAAACATCTCGAACGCAAAGTCGACGCATATTTGCAGGGCGGAGCAAAATCTGTTTGGGTCGTCTTCCCGGAAGCCCGCTCGGTGAGGGTTCATGCCCTTGACTCAGTGCAGAAATTCAAGGCGGATCAATCCATCGAAGATCCGCTTCTGCCTGGTTTTTCCAATCCCGTCGCCTCGTTCTTCGAGCTTACTTAAGCCATCCGTCGCGTGTCCGGGCACTCTTGTCGGGGTGTTTTAAAACCACCCGCGCTAGAATGGTAGCGATGGCGGCGACCACCCTCCTTACGTCCGATCAGTTCCTCGCGATGCCTGAGGAACTGGATCAGAATGGCAATGCTCTTTTTCGAGAGCTGATCAACGGCGAGGTGGTCAGCATGCCTCACGCGGCTAAGCGGCACGATATCATCCGCGGAAATATTCTCGAAGCTCTTTTCGCCCACCTTCTGCAAAACAGAGGCAGCGGCTTGAAAGCTCTTCCGGACACACAGTTCATCGTGAACGCAAATGATACCTTCGTTCCCGATCTTTGTGTCATCAGCGTGGATCGCATGAAGGCTGGCGAAAGCAACTATATCCATGGCGCGCCAGAGCTCGCGATCGAGGTCGTTTCTCCGAGCGAAAGCGCCGCCTATCTGCGAATCAAAACCGAAGCCTATCTCGCCAACGGTTCGAATTCGGTCTGGATCGTTTTTCCCGAAGTCCGCTCCGTGATGGTTTACACTCGTGACTCGGTCCGCGAATTCAAGAATGATCAGCCGATCACCGGTCCCCTCCTACCCGGCTTCTCCACTCCAGTCGCCGCATTCTTCGAGCTCACTTAGCCATCCGCGCCGATGCGCCACTTCTTCACAAAAGCCATTCCGCCGTTCTCGCGCGTACTCTTAATCGAGAGCGGCAGCCGCGACCTCTTCGAACATCTGCTGCCGATTCTCTACCAGAATCATCCGGAAATGCGCTGCGATCTCGTCACCTGCTACGCGGGCGCACCGCAGAACTTCCGCACCGAGCAAGGATCGCTCTATCGCGTCACCGACTATCCGGACAGCCCCTCGCGCCAGCGTCTCTACGCCGAACTCGGCCGCAATCGGTACGTAGTTCTCGGCATCATTTGCTCCGCCGAAGCCATCATGACCAAATGGAAATGGATGCTGGGTGCGCGGCTCCCGGGCAAGGTGTTCGTCGTGAACGAGAATGGAGACTACTTTTGGCTCGACCACGGGAATCTCCCCGCCATCCGCTATTTCATCCTGTTTCGCGCCGGCCTCACCGGTGCGGGCGCGGTTCGCACCTTGGCGCGAGTGGTCTTGTTCCCGTTCAGCCTGCTATACCTGATCTTGTACGCACTCACCGTTCATTTGCGGAGGACCCTTCGAATATTATGAAAGCTGTCTTTGTTGAACAGCCCGGCGGCGTCGAAAATTTAAAGCACTCTGATATTCCCACGCCCTCGCCCGGCCCCGGCCAAGCCCTGGTCAAGATCGCCGCGTCAGGCGTAAATTACATCGACATTTATTTTCGAAAGGGAGTTTATCCGGCGCCTCCGCCGATCGTGCTCGGGAGCGAAGGCGCGGGGACCGTGGAAGCAGTCGCGCCGGACGTGAAGAATGTCGCTCCCGGCGATCGCGTCGCGTATGCCATGGCCCGCGGCTCGTACGCCGAATATGCCATCGTCCCCGCCTGGCAACTGGTGAAGATTCCCGCGTCGGTTGATTTCGACACTGCCGCCGCCGCCATGCTGCAAGGCATGACCGCGCACTATCTCACGCATTCCACGTATCCGTTGAAACCGGGCGACACGTGCCTGATCCACGCGGCAGCCGGAGGCACCGGACGATTGATTGTCCAGATGGCGAAGATGCTGGGCGCGCACGTGATCGCAACTGTCGGCACAGAGAAGAAGGCCGAACAAGCCAAGGATTCCGGCGCCGACGAAGTGATTATTTACACGCAGGAAGATTTCACAACCAAAGCGAAGGGCGTCCACGTCGTTTACGATTCTGTCGGCCAGTCCACCTTCATGAAGAGCCTGGATTGCTTGCGCCCGCGCGGCATGATGGTGAGTTTTGGAAATGCCAGCGGGCCGGTGACGGATTTCTCCCCGCTTATGCTGAGCCAAAAGGGATCGCTATACTTAACGCGTCCCACGCTCGCGAATTACTCGGCTACAGCGGAAGAGCTGGCCTGGCGCGCCGGCGACGTATTGAAGTGGATCGGCCAAGGCAAACTCAATCTGCACATCCATAAGGTGTACCCGCTTTCGGACGCGGGCGAAGCGCATCGCGATCTGGAAAGCCGCAATACCACCGGAAAGTTGTTGCTCCGTGTCGGCTGATCGCGCGGCTCGGCCGGCCATTCCGTTCGCCGAGCTGAAGATCGACGCGTTGCTCGTTTCGGCGCCGCCCAACGTCCGCTACTTGAGCGGCTTCACCGGCGACAACGGCCTGCTGTTGGTTACACCCGATTCGCAAACCCTGTTCACCGATCCGCGGTTCACGATCCAAGCCGCCGAAGAATGCAGGTGCGAAGTCGTGACGGTGAGCAAAACTCCGTTGGATCAGGCAGCGCTCGAAACAATTCGCAAGCGCCGCTGGAAACGCATTGGTTTTGAGGCATCGCGGATCTCGTACGAAATGCATGCACGATTGAACGAAGGGCTTCCCAAGAAGGCTGCGCTCAGACCGGTCGGTCCGCTGGTCGAAAAGCTGCGAATGATCAAGTCGGAGCGCGAGATCGCGCGCATTCGCCGCAGCGTCATAACCAACTCCGAAGCCTTTGAAAAGGCCACGAAATCCATTCGCATCGGTGCGCGGGAAAACGACATTGGGGCCGAGCTCGAGTTTCAGATGCGGCGGCTCGGCGCCGAGAAAGCGGCGTTTGAGACGATTGTCGCCATGGGGCCTCGATCCGCGCTTCCGCATGCACAACCTACAGCGCGAAAACTCGCAAGCGATGAGCTGCTATTAATTGATATGGGTGCCTGCCAGGATGGCTACATGAGCGACATGACGCGCGTGTTGTTCTGCGGCAAGCCCAGCCGCCGGGTTCGCACCATGTATAACGCCGTATTGAAAGCTCAACTCGCCGCTATCGACGCCGTTCGGCCCGGGGTCACTGCCGCACACGTGGACCGCGCTGCTCGCCGCGTCCTGGAAGCCGAAGGTCTGGGAAAACAGTTCGTGCATTCCACCGGTCACGGCTTGGGACTCGAGATTCACGAGGGGCCGCGCCTGGGCCGCCGCGACAAAACCAAACTGGAGCCCGGCATGGCGATTACAATTGAGCCCGGCGCGTATATTCGCGATTTCGGAGGGATTCGTATCGAGGACACCGTGCTGGTGACGAAAGCTGGCTGCGAAGTTCTCACACCCACTTCCAAGGAGCTAAGACTTCTCTAGCATGTCGAACGACGAGATCCGGGAGCTAATCCAACTCGTGGTTGAAAGCGGAATCGCTGAGTTGGAAATCGAGCGAGGCGAGGAGCGCGTTCGCATCCGGCGAACACTGGAACCGGCGACAGTCTCGACGCCTTCAACGGTAGTGGAAGCCGCGCCCCCGGCACCTGAGCCTGCTGCCAACGAGTACATCCAGAAATCTCCGATCGTCGGCACATATTATGACGCACCAAAACCGGGTGATCCTCCGTTCGTAAAAGTTGGGGACTCGGTGGAACTCGGGCAAGTGCTCTGCATCATCGAATCGATGAAGCTCATGAACGAAATCGAATGCGAAGTGGCCGGAACCATCACTGCCAAGCCGGTGGAGAACGGCCACCCGGTTGAATTCGGACAGGCTTTGCTAAAGATTCATCCGCGGTGATATGTTCCAGAAAATTCTGATCGCCAATCGAGGCGAAATCGCCGTTCGCGTCATCTGCGCCTGCAAAGATCTGGGCATCAAGACTGTCGCCGTTTACTCAGAAGCCGACCGACACAGCCTGCATGTGCGATTTGCCGATGAGGCGATCTGCATTGGTCCCGCCAAGAGTTCGCGAAGTTATCTCGACATTCCTTCCGTTATCAGCGCGGCCGAGATCACCAACGTCGACGCGATTCATCCGGGCTACGGTTTCCTGAGCGAAAACGCCGATTTCGCCGAAGTTTGCCGGGCGTCCGACATCAAATTCATCGGCCCCAGGCCGGATGTTACGCGTGCCATGGGTCTGAAGCAGAATGCCCGCGCGGCGATGGCCGAGTGTGGTGTGCCGATCCTGCCCGGCTCTGATGGAATTCTTCAAAACGCGGAAGAAGCTCTGGAGATCGCACAACGCATCGGCTTTCCGGTGATGCTCAAAGCATCGGCGGGCGGGGGGGGCCGAGGCATGCGGATGGTTCACGAAGCCTCCGAGTTGCCATCAATGTTGAGTCAGGCACAACAGGAAGCTGGCGCCGCGTTTTCGTCGCAAGACGTCTACATGGAGAAGCTCGTCGAATCGCCGCGGCACATCGAGTTTCAAGTGCTGGCCGACGAGCACGGCAACGTCGAGATTTTGGGCGAGCGCGATTGCTCCATCCAGCGCCGGCACCAGAAGCTGCTGGAAGAAGGACCGTCGCCGGCGGTGACTCCGGAACTTCGCGAGAGGATGCGCGCTCGGCTGTGTGCGGCGATGAGCCGGATCGGCTACACCAACGCTGGAACAATCGAGTTCCTGATGGATCATGACGGCAACCTGTACTTCATCGAAGTGAACGCGCGAATTCAAGTGGAGCACCCGGTCACCGAATCCATCACCGGAATCGATCTGGTGCGAAGCCAGATTTTGATCGCCGCGGGCTACAAACTGCCCGAGATCATTCAGCAGCCCGTAACAATCAAAGGCCACGCGATCGAATGCCGTATCAACGCCGAAAATCCCGACACGTTTGCGCCATCGCCCGGCCGTATCAGCGCGCTCAATCTACCTGGCGACATCGGTATTCGCGTCGACACGGCGGTATACACGGACTATGTGATCCCGCCGTTCTATGATTCGCTGGTCGCCAAACTGATCGCTTACGGGCGTGATCGGACCGAGGCCATCGCGCGCATGCGACGCGCATTGGACATGTTCGTGATCGAAGGGATTTTCACCACGATTCCGCTACACCAACGGATTATGCAAGATCCCGATTTCATCGCGGGGAAATTCGATACGTCGTTTCTCAACTCGCGAGTTCGCTCTCACTGAGTTCGATTTCCATCCGCAGCAGCGCCGCGCCGAGCGTTTTTCCCTGCGCGTCGATGCGCAATGACAATGTTCCGCCGCCGCCCAACGCCTCATGCAGCAGAAAGTTCAGCGCGCCCAAGTTTGGCAGCTCGAAGCGCTCGACGTTCCCCTTTACCATTTCACCGAAGAAATGTTTTACTCGTTCGGCGGTGACTTCGCGCGCCAACACGGGATAATGCCGCGCGTCGAATGCGATCACGCCAATATTGGACGTATCGCCTTTGTCGCCGGAACGCGCATGCGCGATGCGGGAGAGAGGGATCTTCATTCGATCACCTCCACCGAGACATGGATCAGCTCGCGCGGGATTAGCGCCGGCCAGTACGCCACAACCTCGCGGACCGGCGGCCGTCCATCGCCGAAGCCCGTGCCTGTCGGCGGGCCACTCAACACCAGCGGGATCAACTCGCGCGTGAAGCGATCGACGGCTTTCCGATCTTGCCCGCGCACGCCGATGCGCAGTTGCACTTCCGGCGGATCTGGATTGGGAACGGCCACGGGTCCATGACAGGCGTTCACGCCGAAGTATTCGGTATAGATTTCTTCGAATGTCAGCCCGAGTTGTTGCAGCCGCTCGCGCACGATCCGGTCAGCCGCTTTCGCTTTTTCAAGTGCCTGGGGCGCGCTGTACACAAGTGTACCGATGGCCTTACAGCCGTACGAATAAGCGATGGAAAGCTTCAACATTTCCGGCCTAGCGGCTCCGCGGATGCCCGAGACCTGCACGCGATCGGGTCCCGCGTCTTTCAATTGGATGCTCGTGAAATCGGCCACACAATCGGGCCCGATGTAATTTTTCGGATCGCCCAGCTCGTACAGCAATTGCTCTTTCACAACGTCGACCGATATACGCCCGCCGGTTCCCTCGTGCTTGGTGACGCAGAACCGGCCATCGGGATCGGCCTCGATGATCGGATAGCCGATGTTCGCCATGTCCGGAATGCTTTGCCAATCCACCTGGCAATTCCCGCCGGTGCACTGCGCGCCACATTCAACAATGTGACCGGCAATTGTTCCGGCCGCGAGTTTGTCATATTCGTCCGGTTTCCAGCCGAATTCATGGATCATCGGCGCCAGCGACAACGCGGTATCCGTGCAGCGGCCCGCGATCACGACATCAGCGCCCAGAGCTAAAGCCTCAGCCAGAGGAAACGCGCCGATGTACGCATTCGCGCTCAGGATGCGATTGCGAATCGTACGCAGTGGCTCGCCGGTGTCCATGTTCTTCATGGTGTGACCGGCCGTGAGAAATTCGTCCAGCCGCCCGAAGACGTCGTCGCCCAGCACGACGGCGACCTTCAACGAAGGCGCCAGGCGCCGCACTTCGTAAGCGCACGCGATCGGATTCACGCCGCCGGCATTGGCAATCACTTTGATCTCGCGTTCGATGAGACGGCGCTGGATGCGCGCAATTAATGGAGGAAAGTCGCGCGCATAGCCGAGGTTCGGATCGGCCTCCTTTTGCTTCTGGAGAATCGACATCGTGATCTCGGCCAGGTAGTCGAGCGCGAGATAATCGATCGGCCCCTGCTCCACCAGGCGCACGGGAGCTTCCAGCCAATCCCCCCAAAAGCCCTGCCCGTTGGCGATCCGGATCATGCTAAAGCGTCTCCAACACCAGGTGCTCGCGATGCCCGTGCGCCATTGCAATCTCCAGCGCGAACACCAACACGCGTCGAGTCTGCAACGGATCGATCAGCGCGTCCACGTGCCCGCGGGCCGCGGCGTAGCGAGCATCCAGCCATCGCTCGTAATCCGCACGCGTTCGTTCGATGCGTTCCTTCAAATCGTCAGGCACTGGCTTTCCCTCGGACTTCAGCCGTTCCAACTCGGGGCCATGAATCGCTTGCACCGCGGAGTCACCCTCCATCACGCCGATGCGTGCCGTAGGCCATCCAAAGGTGAAACTCGGATCGAAGCCCTGGCCTGCCATCGCATAATATCCCGCGCCGCTCGCGTGATTGAGCGTGAGGACGATCTTCGGAACCGTGGCGCACGCCATCGTCTCCACCATTTCCGCGCCAGCTCGAATGATTCCTTCGCGCTCGGCATCCGCGCCCACCATGAAACCGGAAACATCCTGCAGATAGATTAGCGGGACATCGTTCCGCTCGGCGTTTTCGACGAAGTAGGCCACTTTGCGCGCCGACTCCGTGTAGACAATTCCTCCGATGCGCGCGCCATTTTCGGACTTCAGAAATCCGCGGCGATTCGCGACCAAAGCCACCGGGCGGCCACCGAGCTTCGCATCCGCGCACAGCAACTCAGGCGCGTGGCCGGGTTGAAACTCAAGATACCCATCGCGATCGCCCCCTCCATCAAAGACCCGCGCGATGACATCTTCCATGTTGTACGGCAGCCGGTGATCAGCGGGCATCAAATCGTACAAGCCTTCGGCTGGCTTGGCCGGTGGCGTTCCTTGCGGTCCTTCTGCGACCGACGGAAAAGCACGAAATCGTTCCCGAATCAGTTCGAGACACGCCGCGTCGTTCTTCGCCATGAAATGCGCGACGCCGCTAATCGTCGTATGCATGCGCGCGCCGCCGAGCGATTCAGCGTCGATCACTTGTCCCACCGCGCCCTTCACCAGATTCGGACCACCGAGTCCCATGAAGCTGGTGCCCTCCACCATGATGATCACGTCGCTCAAAGCCGGCAGGTAAGCGCCGCCCGCGATGCATGGCCCCATCACCGCCGCGATCTGCGGCACGTGCAGCATGCGCCGCATCAGCGAATTGTAGTAGAAGATGCGCGCCGCGCCGTATTGTCCCGGGAAGATGCCGTCCTGCAGAGGCAGATTGACACCGGCCGAATCCACCAGATACACGATCGGCACGCGATTGCGCATGGCGACTTCCTGCGCGCGCAGAATCTTGGTGATCGTCTCCGGCCACCAAGCGCCAGCCTTCACCGTGGCGTCGTTGGCAACGATAATCGCTGGCCGGCCTTCGATCTTTCCCGCACCTGTGACTACTCCCGCAGCCGGCGCGTGGCCCTCGTATTTGTCGTAAGCGATCAGCAGGCCGATCTCGAGAAACATCGAGCCTGGATCGATGAGCTTGGCGATTCGCTCGCGGGCGGTCAACTTGCCATCGCGATGTTGTTTCTCGATGCGCTTGGGTCCGCCGCCTTGCCGCAGCTGGTCTTCCAGCGTCTGCAGATCCTCGACAAGCTGCCGCATGTGACCCGTGCTGGTGGTGGACACCATTCTAAGAATACGATAACGCTCTTCACGCTATGCTAAGGGCTTGTTGGGTATCGATCCTAGAGCGGCGCGCATTGCATGGACTGTGTTTCTGCTGGCATTGCTGTTGGCGACGGCCTACGCGGTCCGGGAAACGCTCGCGGTATTTGTGATCGCGCTGCTGTTCGCCTATTTGCTGGCGCCACTGGTCGGGTTTGTGGAACGCATTACGCCGCGCCAAGTCTCACCCAGAATCGCGCTCGCGATCGTGTACCTGGCGTTGGTGGGCGCGATTGTTGCTCTGGCATTGACGCTTGGCTCGCGGCTGGCTGATGAAGCGAACTCGCTCGCCACGCGATTGCCGGCATTGGTCAGAAATCCCGAATGGATGCAGAAGGTTCCTTTACCCTCCTGGCTCGAACCGGCGCGCGCGAGCATAATTCAAAAAGTGCAAGACGAATTGAGCAGCGGAGGAGAACAGATCCTGCCGTACATCAAAGGACTGGGCGGGCAGCTTGTCTCCGGCGCGAAATACGCGCTGTATTTGGTGCTGATTCCGATCCTGGCGTTCTTCTTTTTGAAAGACGGAGCCACGATTCGCGATGAGTTCGTAGCGGCGATGGTGGAAGAGCGCAGGCGGCCCATGGTGGACAATATTCTGGCGGATATCAATCTTTTGCTCGGCGAATACATTCGCGCGTTGGTGCTGTTGTCCGCGGCAAGCTTTACCGCGAACAGTCTATTTCTTGCGTTCACCGGAGCGCCCTACGCAGTGTTGCTTGCCGGAGCCGCGGCGCTCGGCGAGTTTGTACCCGTGGTTGGGCCTGTGGCAGGAGGCCTGATCATCGTGATGGTCACGAGCCTCAGCGGCTACAGCCACGTGCTGCTATACCTGCTGTTCTGGGTGCTGTATCGATTGGTGCAAGACTATGTGTTGTCGCCGTACTTGATGAGCAAAGGCGTGCAGCTCAATCCGATGCTGGTGTTGTTCGGCGTGCTGGCGGGCGATCAGATAGCGGGCGTGCTGGGCATGTTCCTGTCGGTTCCCCTGCTCGCGATTTTGCGAGTGCTTTTTGTACGGTTGCGGCGTACGCGCAGGCTTGACCTGGTGGCTCCGCGAGGGGAACTATGAGGGGATTGCCGTGCATGCTACTGTGCGCGCTACCAGTGACGGCGCATATGGTGAGCATGAGTACCGGCGATCTCAAAGTGGAAGGCAGCCGCGCGCATTTCGAACTGCGCATGCCAATGTACGAAGTGGCGCACGTTCACGAGCCCCAACATACTTTGCTCGATCACGTTCGCTTTGAAAGCGGAGGTGTTTGGGCCAAGCCATCCAACCCGTCGTGTCATCAAGAACAGGACAGCTATCTCTGCACTGCTGACTATCAATTCCCGGCGCCGATGGAAACCGTACAAGTGGAATGCACCCTGGCTTCGGTCACGGTTCCGAATCACGTGCATCTGCTGCGGGCATATCGCGGCGATAAAACAGATCAGGCGGTTTTTGATCTTTCGTACACCAAGGCGGAAATCCGATTTCGCCCACCGACAGCATTCGAGACAGCGGTTCGCGAGCTATCGGCTGGATTCATGCGCGCCGCGGGCGGACTGGCGCCGCTGCTGTTCCTCGCGGCACTGGCACTGGCCGCGCGAAGCCGGCGCGAATTGGCAGCACTTACGGCATCGTTTCTGGCCGCGGAAGCATTGGCTTGCGCTATCGCGCCGCACACCACGTTGTCGCTGTCGCCGCGATTCATCGAGGCCGCGGCTGCGCTCACCATTGCCTACCTGGCGTTCGAGATCGTGCTGCTTCCGAACTCCAGCATGCGATGGCTGGTGGTGGCGGTATTAGGGCTGTTTCACGGCGCGTATTTCGCGGCGTTTCTGAATGAAAGCGGATATCACCTGGGGGCATTTTTCTCAGGCGTCGCGATTTGCGAGTTGCTTCTCGTCGCATTGTTCGCCTTCATTCTAGATCGCCTGGTGCGGTTTTCGTTTCTGCGCGGGGTGGTTCCTGTAGCAGCCACGCTTTTGCTGGCGGTGGGAGTCGCGTGGTTTTTTCTACGCTTGCGAGCCTGACATGATGGAAGGATGCGCAGCTTTGACAGCCTTTCCGAACGTGAAATCCTGGCCCTGGCTATTTCGCTCGAAGAAGAAGACGAGCGCGTCTATTCCGAGTACGCCGAAGGTTTGCGGCAGAACTTTGCGGCGTCGGCTGCGGTGTTCGACGGAATGCGCGAAGAAGAATCCGGCCATCGCCGCCGTTTGATTGAGCTATTCCGCCAGAAATTCGGCGAGCACATCCCGTTAATCCGCCGCCAGGACGTGCGCGGCTTCGTGCATCGCAATCCGGTTTGGCTGGTGCAGCCCTTGGGACTGGATACGGTCCGCAATCAAGCCAGCGCCATGGAAGTGGAGAGCCGGCGCTTTTACGAGAAAGCCGCGGCGCGCGCACAAGACGCCGGCGTTCGTCAATTGCTGGACGATCTGGCGCAGGAGGAGCGCACGCACGAAGATCGTGCATCGGAACTGGAGAAAACCGCGCTTCAGCCAGACGTCAAGCATAAGGAAGACGAAGCGAACCGGCGGCTATTCGTTCTGCAGATTGTGCAGCCGGGGCTCGCGGGGCTTATGGATGGGTCAGTCTCAACATTGGCGCCGGTATTCGCCGCGGCGTTGGCCACGCAAAGCAGTTTCGACGCGTTCAAGGTGGGGCTCGCGGCGTCGCTCGGCGCGGGCATCAGCATGGGGTTTGCGGAAGCGCTGTCCGACGATGGCAGCCTCACTGGCCGGGGGCATCCATGGGCGCGCGGGATCGTATGCGGGCTCATGACGGCGGTGGGCGGAATCGGACATACATTGCCATTCTTGATTCCGGGTTTTCGCTTGGCGATGATCGTGGCGGCCATCGTGGTTGTCGTGGAACTCGGGGTTATTTCGTGGATACGAAATCGTTATATGGATACGCCACCGGTTTCCGCGGTGCTGCAGGTGGGGCTCGGCGGCGTGCTGGTGTTTCTGACTGGCGTGCTGATCGGGAGCTCGTAGTTATTGCGCGGGGCGCGGCGAGTTCAGTTCCAGCGAATTGAAAAACAACTTGAAAGCTTGATAGCTCTGCGCGCGGTATTGCGGGCGGAAACCGAACAGTACGGCGCGCCCTTGTCCGATGGGCACGTCGACCAGCGCGGCGCGGCCTTTGATATACGCTTCACCGAGGAGCCATCCGGAAGCGAGCACGTGATCGTCCGGGTAGCGGATGACAATGCCATCTTTGCTGCCCGCAGGCACTTCCCAAGCAGGGCTCTCCTCGCTCCAGATCGCGATATTTTCCGGCAGTCCGTTAGCGATGGGTTCGTGCGTATCGAGTGTCGCGTTGAGCAGAGATCCGGGCGAATAGAATTCGCGGCTGGACACGCCGGCGACGACGTTTTTCACGTCGAGATGCAAGTGTTCGACGGCGTAGTTCGCGGAGCGATTCAGAAACACGAGCGTTCCACCCTGCTCGGCAAAAGTTTTCAAGTTGGCGGCGGCTTTCGAATTCAATCCGCCGGTGTATTCTTGGGGCATCGTTCCGGGCTCGTAGCCTGCGGCGATTTGTGAGGCCGGCTGATCGGGAAAAACGATCACATCGAAGCGCTGGCGCAGGTTGCCGGCATCGATGTCCGGGTTCAGCAAACTGGTGTAGGGGAAGCCAAAGTCTTCCAGCAGCCAGCGCGTCCAGCCTTCGTCGATGGCGGGAACGTAGCTTTTGTAGAGTGCGATGCGCGAAGTCTTCTTTGCGGCACGCCAGAAATCGACGCCGCCCGGAGCGGCCCCTTGAAACTCAAACGCGGTCACCGGCTTCGAAGCCACTCGGAACGGCGTGTCGATCGTGTCGGTCTCCACTCCCATGAGCAGCGGCAGCGTTTGCGCGGTGACGTCGTAGGGCTGCTGCGGCGGGCCGCCGCGATACAAACGAATATCTGGGTAATGCTGGCGTTCGAGCAGCGTTTTCGCGTAGCTCGAATTGGGCTGCTGCATGCGGATGATGTAGCTGCCTTCCGCATAGCGCTTGCCGCCGGCATCGAACGCATAGCTCGCGCGTGCGATTTCAACATCGCCGAAACTCAAAAGGTCGAGCATCTTTCGCGCGGCACCCACGTCGGCCTGTTCGCGCGGGATCACGAAAGCGTAAGGCGAAGTTCGCGCAACCGATCGCGCGTTCAGTTCATAGAAATTGCGCAACAGATCCGCGCGCCGGAGCGCGGCTTGATAGAGCAGGCTTTCGAAGGCAATCAATTGATAATCGACAATGTCGCCGATCCGCCAGGTCCCGCCTTCCCACGGTTCGAGGTAGTTCCAGCTCCGCTCGCGCGGGTTGTAGCCGAGGCCGGTGGTTTGAATCTGATCGGGCCGCAGCGTCAACGGAGTGGCGAGTGACGCACTGGCGGCTTCGCTCAAGATGCGAATGCCCCCATGATAGGCGATGTACTGGCGGGCGGGCGCCCAAAAATCGTAGAGCGCGTTGGTAACCACGCCTTTTTTTCCCGCCGCGGTCAGGTCGGCTGCCATGGCCAGGCCGAGGTAATTGCCTTCCTGCGCGAGCGTTGCGTCGACGTTTGGATCGATGGGATTCAGCCACGGCGGCACGAACATGCGCGATGCGAACGAGCCCTGTTGATGGACGTCGTAAACGATTTGCGGATGCCACGAGTTTTCGAGCACTGCGGTGAGACGCTGTTCGGGCTGCGTGAAGATGTACCAATCGCGATTGTTGTCGTGCCCCAGATATTTCTGATACAGCTCCGGCGGCGGCGTGCCTTCATAGGCAGTGCCGAGCGTTTTGCGATACCAGCGCGTCACGATGTCGACGCCATCGGGATTTTGCGATGGCACCAGCACGATGATCACGTTGTCCAAAATGGCGCGAAACTTCGGCGTATCCTGCGTGAGCAGGTTGTAAACGAATTGAATAGCAGAATGCGTGGACGCGACTTCGGTGGCGTGAATGGAGCATGTGATCACTACCACCGTTTTGCCTTCCGCGATCAGCCGGGCGGACTCTTCGGGCGTGGTGCGGCGTGGATCGGCGAGCTTCGCTTGGATTTCGCGATAGTGATCGAGGTTTCGCAGAGTTTCCGCCGAGCTGATGGTAGCCGCGATAAACGGACGGCCTTCGGCGGTTTTGCCCAGCTCCTGGACGCGAATCTTGTCGCTGGTTTTCGAAAGGGCCTGGTAGTAGGAAACAACTTTATCCCAATCGAGCAGTTCGCGATCGACACCGATGCGGTGGCCGAAGTGGCTCTCGGGCGTAGGGACTTGCGCCCAGACGCTGAACGACACCAGTAGCAGTGGGACGACGCGGGAAGTCATGCGAGACCGCTACTGTCAAGCTACACTGCGGAGGGCGCGCGCGTCCAGCGGGAAATTCGCTCAGAAACGTTCGATGGTCCGCGCCACGAATCCGCGGAGCAATCCTTCGCCGATGGGCCAAGGCCCGTGGCCGGATGCCACGTTAATATGACCCTGCCGGCCGACGTCGACGAACTGAGCGCCCCACACCGAGGCCAGGCGCGCGGCGATCTCGATGGGCAAGTAGGGGTCGTTCTCGCTCGCAACCAGCAAAGTTGGAAACGGAAGCCGGTGCAGCGGCATGGGCAGGAAATCCGTCAATTGCGCGGGACAATGATCGCTTTCCGTTAGCCATGGTGGCGCAACCAGGAACGCGCCGTCGACATGATCGGTCCTTTTGCCGGCCGTTGCGGCCCAGTGCGCCACTGCCAGACAACCTAAGCTATGCGCCACAAGAAACGTTGGCGATGTGGCGCGATCCAAATCCGCATCGATCTGCGCGATCCATTCTGACCGCGCCGGCCGTGTCCAATTGCTCTGCTCTACTCGCGCGAAGTGTGGATACTTCTGCTCCCACATGGTTTGCCAATGTCCGGCGTCGGATCCGTTCCAGCCGGGAATGATGAGCACGGAAGCCTGGTTAAGCGGCGTGTATAGCGGCTGCGTCGAAACTACCGATGTTCCCATGACCATTGCTCCTTAGCGGCCCGAGACCGCCGTTTCTTCCAGCAAATCCCGCGCCACATCCCGCAAGCGTTTGCGCGATTTGCGGCTCACCAAACGCAGATGCACATGGGCTTGATCTTCGGACATGCCGTAGCGGGTTTGCAGAACAGCTTTGGCGCGATTTGCCAGTTCGCGCTCCTCGATTTCCCGCTCGATTTCCTGAAAGAGTTGCGCGAGTACGGTTCCCAATTGACCGGGGCGCAGCACGCTTTCTACGTGCCGAACGATGGTGCCGATAGCATCTGACGGCTGCGAGCCGGAAGCCAACAGACCGCGCGCGCGATCGGCAATCTTCGAGTCAGCGAGCTCGGTCTCCAATTCTCCTATGCGGGCGGCGCTGCGTGCGTAAGCGGCCGGCACCAGGGATAAACGCCAGATCTCTTCGATCGCGCCTGCGACTTGATCCAACAGAGACTGCGCTTGGCGCGAGATGGAGGCTTCACGAAACACGAATGTAAGCACACCGGTGACATCATCTCCGGCGCGCAATGGAAACGAGCTCACCGTGAGCCTTGTTTCACCACCCTCGGGAACAGGCACTCCCCAACCGAGCTTCACTTCGCGCTGTCCGGCGGGGTTGCATTGATGAATGGCGAAGCCGACGGCGCCCGCTTCCCGCGCGGCAAGCAACGCCAGCGGATGGAGACTCCGCGGAAGCGCGCCATCCTTCAAAGGCTCCGGGCTCATTTCGTTCCCTCCACGATCGAATCCGCGACGTTGCGCTCGCCTTCGTGGCAGGCTTCTTCCCATTGTTCGTAGCCCCGTTCCTTGACGTGCCCGCGATGGAAGGGCGATGTCAGAGTCCAGGGCCGGGTGTAGACGGATGGGTCGTCAATGGTGGCTTCGTATTTCAGCGTCTTGTTGTCGACGAAGGTGTAGCGCTCGACGATGTGCGCCTTATCGCTCGCAAAGTCGCCGACATTGCTCAAGCGCGATTTACCGTTGTAGCTTGTCACGTCCACTACCAGCGTGTTGCCTTCCCAGTGGCCGCGCGAGTCGCCCATCCAAAGCTTGACACCAGCGCTTACGTGCGGGCGCCCATCGAGGGGAACGATGCGTAACAGATGGCTGCCTTCGTATTCAAAAACCACATAGCCCGGATACTGCAGGATATGAACGGTGTGCCAGAAGGTGGCGCGGATGGGACCGCCGGGCAAGCAGCGGGCTTGCGTGTCGATAAACTCCGGCTTCACTGGGCTCTTGATGTTCGATTGCACGTATTGCTGCTTGATCCTGGCCCAGGGCTGATATGGAATCTGGCCGTCGGGCGGATCCACCACGCGGCTGGGCTGCTTCTGCAGTGGCTGTCCGAGATCCTCCTGCAAACCCACGCCGCCCCGCGACGGATTGGTCAACGAGAAGGTTCCTCCGATCTCGGGATCCCAATAGCCTTCGATGTTCGGCTCGGCGAACGCCATTGTGGGGGTGAGCGTTACGATCAACAACGAACAATGCCATTTCATTTTTGTTCTCCGCGCTCGGAGCGCAACGAATAATCCACTGGCTGCATGCCCTCGTAACACGCCTCTTCCCATTGCTCGTAGTGCGCGTCATCTTTCGTCGGGTTCTCGGCGCCGAAGATCGCTCGTTTCATGTCGAAGCCGAAGGTCCAGGGGCGTGTGTAAACCGAAGGGTCGTCGAACACGGCTCGGTACCGCATGTGGTCCGCATCGAGAAATTCAAAACGCTCCGTTACATGCAGCTTGTCATCCGCGAAATCGCCGGCGCGGCTCAAGCGCCCTTTGGAATTGTTGTTGGCCACATCGACGACCAACGTGTTGCCTTCCCAGTGACCGCGTGAGTCGCCCATCCACAGCTTGAGATTGGCGCCGATGTGCGGCCGATTATCCAAAGGAATCAGACGAAACACGTGCCCGCCTTCGTGTTCGAAAATCACGTAGCCGGGGTATTGGAGCATGTGAACGTCGTGCCACGTTAGCTGGCGGACTGGACCGAGCGGCAGGCAGAGTTGCTGAGGGTCGAGAAATTCCGGCCGCGTGGGCTCGAAGTAATTGGACAAATAATACTGCTGCTTCGTCCTGGCCCACGGTTGATACGGAATCTCGCCGTCCGGAGGATCGATGATCCTGCTGGCTGATTTCGGTCTCGAACGATTGCCGCGTCCGGGCTCCTCGCCCTCTTTGAGGCAGCCCACTCCGGCAAGCGGATCTTGCAGGCAACCCATACCGTAGACCACTGTCAACCAGAAGCCTTCGACCTTGGGCTGGCCGTCGGGCGTGTGTTGCGGCCACGCGGCTTTGTCGGCTTCGGCCGCGAATGCCGATCCGATTATTCCGGCTCCTATCGCTATTACCAACAGAGTTGATTTGAATCGCATGTCGGTCCTCACGGGTAATACTGTTCCAGATCGAATCCGTAGCATTCGTATTCCAGAAGCTGAAAGTTCTTTTCCACGTGGCGATACAGGACCATGTCGATGTTCCACGGCCGGGTGAAGACTTTGGGATCCTCGATGGTCACGCGGTAGTCGATATGATCGCGATCCAGCAGGCTGTAGCGTTCCACGACGTGCAAATTTTCGCTGTGAAAATTTCCCGCGTGATCGAACCAGGTCTGATCGTTGAAGTGGACATTGTCCACCACGAGCGTGTCGCCGTCCCAGCGGCCACGCGAATCGCCCATCCACCATTCGATCGGACCCTTGGGATGCGGCGTGCCGTTGGTGTAGATGTAGCGGTTGGCGTGAGCGTGCTCGTATAGAACGGTCACCAAGTCCGGACGCTGAAAGATCTGAAATGGGAGCCCGATGTAGGTGACACGCGGGACGCCCGGCAAATAGCATTTGTTCTCGGGATCCAAGGTCGCGCGATTGGCGTAGTTATCCTTCTTCTTCGCCAGCGCCCACGGCTGATACGGGATTTCGTTGCCTTCCACGACACTTTGACCGGCGGGCGCGCCCTTCTGGGCCGCGTGATCCTGGATGTCGACGTTGGCAGTATTCAGCGCTTGCCAAATGCCGGAGAGGTCGGGCTTGCCGTCCGCCGTACGCGGGATTTGGGCGAAGAGCGGCGATGCCGCCACGATGAGAATCGACGAGTATAGGATCTTCTTCATATCGTTTTACGGTTGCGGCTGTTCATCGGGAGCCGACCCGCCAGTGAATAAATTGCGTCCATCGGGCAACTTGACGCTTCGGCCATTGAGCGTCGCTGTGCCATTCTTGGCACGATAACCTTCGACCACCACTTCGGTACCGGGAGGGAAATCGGTCTTTCGCAGGCCTTTCCGCAGCAGAGCGTTCGGCGATCCGAACTCGATGGACCAATTGACAACCTTGCCACTCTCGTCCTTCACATCGACGTGCAGCCAGGCGTGCGGATTGATCCATTCCACTGTGGTCAGCGATCCCTTAACGGTGATGAATTGCTTCGCGTCGTACTCAGCCGCGAACGCGTGATGAGCAAATGCCGGCGCCGATGCCGCAACACTCAGGCCGGCGATCAGCAGTAGATGATGTGTTTTCATGCGGAGTTCCTTTCCGTTACTTGTCACTTTTACTTCTCAGCGGTTGCAACCCTTTTGGGGACTTCAATCTTGGTCAGCGTCCCGCCTTCCTTCTCGTAGGTTTCGGCGCCCACGGCTCCAGCCACGTTGAATCCATGGCTCGCGAGCAAATCGGCCGCTTTCCCGCCGCGCGCCGCGTGATTGGAAACCGTTACGATGAGGCGGTCCTTCGGAATCGAGTCGAGGTGCTTTTCGAGATCGCTGATCTGAATGCTCAGATAGACGGGGAATCCGCCATTGGATGAGATCTCGTCGGGCCGGCGGACGTCGATCAGGAGCACTTTATCTGGAGTCGCGAGTAGTTGATCCAATTCGGCTCGCGTGAGTACTTTCGCCTTTGCGGGCGGAGCCTGTGCAAAAGCTGCTGCTGCCGCCAGGAATGTGATCAAAATGAGTTTGCGCATGATTGTTTCCTTTCGTTGGTTCTCTAGAACAAAATCTTCAAGCCGATCTGGTTGTCGCGCGGCGTTCCCGCCACCGAGATTTGTCCAAACTGCGGACTTCCCACTACCGTATTGGGACTGCCGGTCTGTCCGGCGAAGGGCGGTGTATTGGTCGCGTTGAACGATTCCAAGCGAAGCTGCGCGGTGAAGCGCTCGCTAATCCGAAATTGTTTGTGTGCGGCTATGTCCAGATTGAACAGGCCGGGACCGCGCAGGATGTTCCTGCCCGCGTCGCCATATGTGTAGGGCGCGTTCTTCACAAACGCCGCCGTGTTGAACCATTCCTGAACCGTTGGGTTCGAGAGCTGCCAATCGCCGACGACGTTGGGACGGTCGGCGCCATAGGGGCCCGAGTTAGACGGATTGCCATTCACCGTCAGGTTCAACGGCAGTCCCGAATCGACAGTCACGATGGGTCCGATGCTCCAGCCACCGAGCACTGCGTTGGTGTAGCGATTCCAATTTGCGCCGAAAGTTCTTCCTCGTCCGAAGGGCAGTTCGTAAACAGCGCTGCCGACGAAATGCTGCGTCATATCCTGGCTTGCCACCGCGCGATCGGCGTCCCAGTCCAAAGGGTTTTGAACGCCGGTGGTGTCGCCGAGGCTGATGGTTTTGGAGTACTGATAAGCGACGATGAACGTCAGCCCCTTGGAGTAACGCTTCTCCACTTTGGCTTGCAGCGCGTTGTAGTCGCTATAACCGTCCTTCGAAATGCGCACCACGTCGGCGAGACTGATCGCGTCCGTCGTGCCGGGCACCAGCACGGAAGTGTAGCGGCGATTCGCGTTCACGTTACCAGGCACGGGTGCCGCAGGGTTGCCATCCGTTTGCCACCACATGTGGTCCAGCTTGTTGCCGAAGTAGCCGACCTCGAAGAGAATGCCGCCGGGCAGCTCGCGCTGGATATTGAAATTCCACTGCTGGGACATGGGCCAAACACCGTTGGTGTCGTAGGAAACCAACTCCACGTTCTTGGCGTCGGCGGGGGAAAGCGCGCCTGCGGGGAAGCCTTGATCCAGGAACAGCGTGGGGACCGCCGGGTTGGTGGTGAGATTCACCCTCAAATGGTTCGGCGGGTTGATTTCCATGGACTGCATACCGCCCGCGGTGGTGAGGTTCGAGTAAAAGATTCCGTAGCCCCCGCGAATTACGGTCTTGTTATCGGGGAGGCTGTAGGCGAATCCGAAGCGCGGCGCGAATTGATGGTAGTCCACGCCTTGCAGCGCGCGATCGGCATAGCTGCTTCCTTGGGAGCCCGCGGTAATAATCTGGGGATCCGCCGGATTGGCGTTTATATCGAAATTGGCGATCTTGTTGTTCTTCGCGACCGGCGGTTTGTCGAGGTCGTAACGCAGGCCGATATTGATGGTGAGGTGCCGGGTGACCTTCCAATCGTCTTGAACGAAGAAATCGGTGAACGGCGTGCGGAAATCCAGGTACGCCCAATTGGATAGACTCGCTGAAGCTACGTCGCCGAGCAGGTAATCCGCCAGGGCGCTGCCCCCGGTTGCGGTGGCCGGGTTCTGCGTGAATTGGCCAGTGAAGTTGAAGATGCCGCCGATCTGTTGCGAGCTGAGGAAGTTGGTTTGCAGCCAATATTGCTGAACGCCAAACTTGATGCTATGAGCGCCGTGGCTCCAGGTCAGATCTCCGGATAATTGGCGGTCCTGACTGCCGGAGTAATTCGGCGTGTTGGATACACCCAGCGGCGTTAGTCCAGTCAAGGTCAGATTCGCAAGCCCCGGAACATTTTGGTCAACGCCCGGAATCCCAACCTGAGAACTGAGATTAGTGTTGCTTCCGTAGTATTGGTTCATCCATAGGTAGTTCCAGCCGGCGCGAATGGAACCGACCAAGGTTGGGGATATAACGATGTTGTACCCGGCTCCGAAGCCGTGGCTGTCGATTTCCGACGCACCCGCGGCGCCGGTAAAACCGAGGCCTGAAACAGCGGGGAATGCCGCGACCGTGCCGTACTCCTGGGTCTGCGAGCTATAGCGGAAAAACAGGTTCTGCTTCTCGCTCAAGATATCGTCCCCGCGCACGTCCCAGTGGCGAGGATCCTGATTTTCCGGGCTCGCGTAGACGTAATTGTTCGTGGCCGTACCCTTGGTTGGAAGCGGGTAAAAACCGAGGACTTTGGCTGCGACGGGATCCCAAAGTGAAGCCGGGATTTGATTGCCGGCGAAAGGCAGCCTGGTCTTGGTGGCGGCGTTGTACGTGTCCGGGTTGTAAATCGTGGTTGGGAAGATTCCAGATCGCTCCGCGAGTGTCGGCACCGTGTCCACTTCCGTCGCGCTCTCGCGAATCCTGCCGATTTCGAAATCGCCAAAAATGAACAGCTTGTTCTTGATGATCGGGCCGCCGGCGGCCGCACCGAACTGGTTGCGCTTGAATGGCGATTTTTCGGTGGCGAAGAAGTTTTTCGCGTCCAGGTCCTGGTTGCGCAGGAACTCGTAGCCCACTCCGTGAATGTCGTTGCTCCCGGATTTCAGGGTCACGCTCACGACGCCGGAAGACGAGCGGCCATACTCGGCCGAATAAAGATTGGTGACCACCTTGAATTCCTGGATCGCATCGATAGAGGGCTTGATCACCTCCTTCTGATCTCCGTGCGTAGGCATGATGGTCTGCGTATTGTTATCGATGCCGTCCAACAAAAATCCGACCGCGGTTCCGGCCTGCCCACCGATGCTGACGCCAACCTGCGCGCCGTTCGCCGCCGTGGTGGTGGATGGAATGGTGCCGGAAGAAAGCGCGGCCAGTTGGAGATAGTCGCGGCCATTGAGCGGAAGGTTGGTGATTTGCTGGTTCCCGATCACCGTTCCCACGGTGGCGTCGGAAGTTTGCAGCAGGGGAGCCGATGCTTCAACGTTGACGGTATCGGACACCTGGCCAACTTCGAGCACAGCGTCCACCTGGCGAACGTCGCCGATATCGAGCGCAATGCCGCGCTGGTTGAAACGCTTGAATCCGGCGGCCTCGATGCTGATGGTGTACTCGCCAATCCGCAGCGGAGGGGTGCGGTATTCTCCGCGATCGCCTGTGTGGACCTGAATCTTGGAGTCCGTTGCCAGATGCGTTAGCGTGACTACCGCGCCTGAGACGGCGGCATTGGTGGGATCAAAAACCGACCCAACGACCACCGCGTTCTCCACCTGTTGGGCAAACAAACCGACAGCGGAAAGAGCGAGCAAAGCTAGAAATTTGGACACAATTCACCCCTCGTGAAATTGAACTGAACTTTGTTTGGAAACGGAGACTACCGGAGCGAGCTACAACAA
>DATHMO010000058.1:0-16398 GCA_035486995.1 Bryobacteraceae bacterium | reverse complement strand
GCGCTCGAAAACACCTACCGCAACGCGCCGTTCGTGATCGAAAATTACTATTCCATCACCAGCCTGCTGACGCTGTTGATGACGGTGGCTTTCGTGAATTCGGCCGCCTCGCGCGACTTCTCCTCCAACACCAGCCAACTTCTGTTCGCCACTCCGCTCAAGAAATTCGATTACCTCACCGGGCGCTACTTGGGCTCCACGCTGATCGCTGTTATCCCAATGCTCGGCGTTTCACTTGCGGTCCTGGTGAGCAGGTGGATGCCCTGGGTGGATCCGGAACGTTGGGGACCAGTAAATTGGCAAGCCCATCTCTACGGCATTTTGATCTTCGCGATTCCCAACGCGATCCTCATCGCCGCCGTGATATTCACCATCGCCGTTCTCACGCGCAGCACCGTGACGTCGTTCCTGGGCGGCCTGGTGCTGTTGACCGGCTACGGCGTCGGCCGGGCCCTCACCACCGACATCCAGCATGAGACCTGGGCCGCGCTGCTCGATCCTTTTGCCATCCGCACATTCACGCTGGCGACGAAATATCTGACCGTCGCCGAGAAGAACTCAGCCGCGATCGGATTCACCGGCCTTCTACTCTTGAACCGGATCATCTGGCTGGCCGTGGGCCTCGCGATTTTCGCGTTCGCCTACTCCAAATTCCGCTTTGAAGAACGGGCTGGCCGCAAAAAGAAAGTTCGTGAAGACGCAGAAATCGCCGCCCCCGTCGTCGCCCCGGCCATCCCTCAGCTTCATCAAGCGTTCGGATTCGGCGCGCAATGGGCCCAATTCCTAGGATCGTTCCGCATCGAGTTCCTCGGCCTGGTGAAGTCCACCTCGTTCATTGTCATCACCTGCGCCGCGCTCCTCAATTCAATCCCGAGCCTGATTCTGAACGCGTCCGAAGGCTACGGCAACACATCGCTGCCCGTTACTTACCGGCTCATCGAAATCATTCAAGGGTCGCTATATCTTTTCTTGCTCGGCATGGTGACTTACTACGCCGGCATCTTGGTCTGGAAGGAACGCGATGCCCGGATGGATGAAATCGAGGACGCCATGCCGCACAGCGATTGGCCGTCTTACGCATCCAAGCTGCTTGCCTTGCTCTGCACCATATTTCTGATCGTCTGCATCGCGATGGCGAGCGGCGTCCTGACACAGGTGTTCAGCGGCTATCATCGCTATCAATTCGGTCTCTGGACTACCGAGCTGCTCGGGATGGATTTCACGATGTTCATTTTCTTCTCGGTGCTCGCGTACTTTATTCACGTCATTTCGCCGAACAAATATATCGGATACTTCGCCTTCATCGCATTTGCGATCGCGAATCAGTTCGCCTGGCGTCCGCTCCATGTAGCCACGCGCCTGGTGCAGTTCGGCTCGCAGCCCGACACCACGTATTCCGACTTCTTCGGATTCGCGCCCTATTGGACCACCTGGCTGTGGTTCACAGCCTACTGGCTCGCGTTTTGCGGATTACTGGCCATCGCGAGCATCCTATTTTGGCAGCGCGGACGCGACCTTGGATGGAAGCCCCGCCTAAAGATCGCGAGCCTACGCTTTAGCACGCCCTGGCGCGTCCTCACCGTCCTGATGTTGGCCGCGTTTGTCGGCACCGGAGCGTGGATCTACTACAACACTGAAGTCCTCAACACCATCCTCAGCGAAAACGATCGCGACCGCATCTCGGCTGACTACGAGAAGACCTACAAGAAATACGACAAGCTCCCGCAGCCGCGCATCGTCGATGTGAAATACACCATCGATCTGTATCCCGAACGCCGCGCCGCCGTCATGCGTGCCGACAACATCATTCAGAACAAAACCGCTCAGCCCATTTCGGTACTGCATCTCAACTATCCCGATACGGACTTCCAAACCCAGGTCCAGATCGATGGCGCCAAACTCCAGCAGGACGACCAGCGCCTGCAATACCGCGTCTACCAGTTCGATCCGCCCATGCAGCCCGGCGAACAGCGGCACTTCCGCTTTACTGTCACTCGCGAGCCGCGCGGTTTTGAGAACACGGTGAGCGTCCTGCAAGTGGTCCAGAACGGCACCTTCTTCAACAATGCCGACTCAGCCCCGCAAATCGGCTATCAGCCTTCCCGCGAACTCGACAACAAGAACAAGCGCAAGAAATTCGGGCTCAAGGAAAAGGATCTCATGCCCGCGCTCGAGCGCAACTGCACCGCCGATTGCATGGACACCTATCTCAGCAACAATTCCGATTGGGTGAATGTCGAGACGGTTATCTCCACCTCGCCCGGCCAAATCGCTGTGGCCCCCGGATCGCTAGAACGTCAGTGGACACAAAACGGCAGGTGCTATTTCCAATACAAGCTCGATCATTTCGCCCTCAATTTCTACTCGTTCCTTTCGGCCGACTACGCAGTGGCACGCACCGAGTGGAACGGGATCAAGATCGAGGTCTACTATCTCAAGGAACAGCCCTGGAACGTTCCGAAGATGTTGCGATCGGTTGAAAAATCGTTCGAGTATTACACCAAGAACTTCGGTCCGTATCCGCAGAAGGAAGCGCGGATTATGGAATTTCCGCGAATTGCCACCTTCGCGCAAGCTTTCCCCGGCACCATGCCGTATGCCGAGAGCATCGGGTTCATCGCGAATCTGAAGGACCCCGACGACATAGACATGGTTTATTACGTCGTGGCCCACGAAATGGGGCACCAATGGTGGGCCCATCAAGTCGTCGGCGCGAATATGCAAGGCGCCACGCTGCTCTCGGAAACTCTCGCGCAGTACTCGGCTCTCATGGTGATGGAAAAGGAATACGGCCGCGACATGATGCGGAAGTTCCTCAAATACGAAATGGACAATTATCTCCGCTCGCGCGGCAGGGAACTGCTAAAGGAGCGTCCGCTGCTCAATGTCGACTCCAATCAGGGCTACGTTCACTATCGCAAAGGCAGCGTCGTTATGTACTACCTGAAGGAAATGATCGGCGAGGAAGCGGTGAATCGCGCCCTGCGCAAAGTTCTGCAACAGTATGGTTACGCCGCGCCGCCTTACCCCACCTCCTACGCGCTGGTCGATGCATTCCGCGAAGAGACGCCGCCCCAGTATCAATACCTGATCCAGGACCTCTTTTACGACATCACGCTGTTTTCCAATCGCACCTTGTCCGCCAAGGCCGCCAAGCGCCCCGACGGCAAATACGACGTCACCATTCAAGTGGACGCCAAGAAATTCAAGGCCGACGAAAAGGGCGAAGAGCACGAAGTGCCGGTGCAAGATTGGATCGAGATCGGCGCGTTCGCGAAGCCGCCCCACGGCCAGAAGTACGGCAAGACCCTGTATCGCGACCGCGTCCTCATGACCAGCGGCCAGAAGACCTACACGTTCACCGTAAATGAACCGCCCGACAAAGCCGGCATCGATCCATTTCTTCTGCTGATCGACCGCGTCCCCGACGACAACACAAAGACCGTCGAAATTGGCGGATAAGTTCGCTTCCTTCCCGCCGTCCGGCCGTAGTACCAGTCAAACTAACCGCGAAAAGCAGACGACAAATCTATTTGATCTTGTCTTGTAACCTGGTAACATTGTCAGAATCATGAGACATTTAGCGGGGCTCCTCAGTAACTCCGTTGTATTTGTTCTTCTTGCCGCCGGCGCCGTCCCGGTTTTTGGGCAACCGGGGGTGCCTATTGATATCGCCTGGCTGCCCATTACCGACGCCGAACGCAATATGAAGGCGCCTGTTGTCGACAAAGACGCCGGAGTAGAAGCGCTCTTTTGGCGCGTTCACGTCCGCGACGAAGTTTTAGGCGGTCGAGATTTACAGCGGGTTTACTACCACTACGTCCGGCTGAAAGTCTTCGACGAAAAGGGCAAAGACAAAGCCGCCACTATCGACCTGCCCTTCGACGACAAAACGTCCATTATGTACGTCGTGGGCCGCACCGTAAAGGCCGACGGAACCGAGATCGAATTAAAGAAAGACAGCGTGTACGATCGCGACCTCGTCCGCGCGGGCCGAACCAAGCTTCGGGTGAAATCATTTGCGATGCCCGGAGTTGAGCCCGGGGCTATCGTGGAATACCGCTGGCGGGAAATCAGCCACGACCCGCGGTCTCTCTATATGCGCGTCCAGTTTCAGCGCGAATTCCCGGTGCAGAAGGTCACGTATTTCTTTGCACCGCTGTCCCGCGATTACACCGACTATCACATGGCCATCCGCCCATTTCATTGCGTGCTTCCCGCCTTGCAGGATGACCGGGATGGTTTCCAATCCATCACGCTCGAGAACCAGCCGGCGTTTCACGACGAGCCCATGATGCCCGGCGAGCCCAACGTGCGCGCCTGGGCGCTGGTTTTTTACTCGAACGGAGAACGCCGGGAGCCCGACAAATATTGGACCAACGTCGGGAAAGAGCAGTACAACCGCTATCTAAAGCCGGCCATGAAAGCCAACGACGAGATCAAGGATGTAGCCGCCACTGCCGTTTCCGACGCCAAAACCGACGAACAGAAAGTCCTGGCGCTGATCCAATACATCCGAAAAAATCTGCGTGATCTCTTCGGCTCTGACGTGACAGACGCGGACCGGGCCCGAATCATCAAGGAAATGCCTAAGGATCGCTACCGCACTGCCGCGGAAATTCTCAAAAGCGGCGTCGGCGATTCCTCCGAGCTCAATACGTTTTTCGCCGCCATGGCGAATTCCGTCGGCCTCGAAGTGCGCCCGGCCCTCATCGCAGACCGGGAAGACATCTTATTTATTCCCGCCATGACGGATCAGTATTTCCTCGAGAACGTCGACATGGCCGTCAATATCGGCGGCAATTGGAAAATCTACGACGTCAGCGCTCGCGACCTTCCGTCCAACATGCTTTCCTGGCGCGAAGAAGGAATGCAGGCTCTGCTGAGCGACCCTAAGAAACCAACCTTCGTGGCCGCCCCCATTGCTCCTCCGGAGGCTTCGGCGCGCGTGCGAAAGGCCAAGTTGGCGCTCGCCGATGATGGCTCCATCGACGGCGATATCGACCTTCAATACTCCGGCCACAGCGCCCATGATCGCCGCTCTGAGTTGAAAGCCGATTCCGATGCGCGCCGCTTAGAGGTGTACAAGGATCAACTGGCCAAGCTTTACCCCGACGGCGAGATCAGCGACGTCCGCATCGAAAACGCCAGCGATCCCGAAAAGCCGCTCACTTTGCACTATCACCTGAAAATGACCGGATTCGCGCAGCGCACCGGTAAGCGGCTTCTGGTCCAGCCGTTTTTCTTTCAGCGCGGAACTGCTCCCATGTTTTCCGCCGGCGACCGCAAATATCCAATCTATTTCCCTTATGCCTGGCAGGAACACGATTCGGTCACCTTCGAGCTTCCACCCGGCTACGCCTTGGACAACGCCGAGAGCCCCGGCTCCCTGAATTTTGGCGCTCCTGGCGCCTACAAAATCAAATTGATGACGAACTCGCATCAGCTGATCAGCGATCGCGAGTTCACCTTTGGCAGCAATGGCCAAATTCTGTTTGAAACCAACACCTACGCCCAGCTCAAGAAAATCTTCGACGAGGTCCAGCGGCGCGACGAACACACTATCTCTTTGAAACAGGTCGCTACAGCGGAGGCAAAATGAAGTTGGCGCTTGCGGTTCTGATCTTCGCGCCCGCGGCTTTCGCCGCCAAGGAGATCCCCAGCTGGTTGCAGGAGGCGTCCACCATGTCTCCCAAAGCGGAGTTTTCCGCCAAAGTCGCCAGCGTAATTTTGTTCCATGAGGAGCATCTCACCGTAGCGCCCGATGGCAAATGGTCCGCCACCGAACGCGGCGCCGTGAAGATCCTGCAAACCAGCCGTCACGCGCCGTCCGCCTGGCGCCCTTACAACACGAAATCCGGCCGTATTCGCGATTTTCGCGGCTGGCTCATCCTGCCCTCCGGCAAGCAGATCGAATATCAGAAGAACAACATCCTCGATCAAGCGCTCTCCAGCGAGTACACCTACGATGAAACCCGCGCCAAACGCCTGGATTGCGATCCCGACGCTCCCGTTGGGTCCGTGTTCGCCTACGAGGTCACGCAGGAAGAAGACAGCATCGCCACCACGTATCCGTTCTTCTTCCAGGAATCGACACCCGTGTTGATGTCCAGATTCAGCCTGTCGCTCCCGCCCGGTTGGCAGGCGCAGGCGGCAACGTTCAATCATGCCGAAGTCGCGCCCAGCATCGAAGGCAACACCTACACCTGGCAGCTTCGCGATCTCCCCTGGATCGAACCGGAAGACCAGAGCCCCTCGTTCCAATCCATCGTTCCGTGGATCGGCGTCAGCTATTTTCCGGCGAACCCAACCAGCACGCTGCGCTCTTTGAAGGACTGGCCCGCCGTATCGCAGATGCTTTCCGGTTTCATGGACCCTGCCTCCGATCCAACCGCCGCTATTCGTTCGAAATCCGCCGACCTCACCAAGGCGGCCGGCACCGAGCTCGACAAGATCCGCGCCATCGCTGCTTTTGCGCAACAGACCAACTATGTCGAAGTCGCGATGAATCTCACTAAAGGCGGCGGCTACACGCCCCACGCCGCCGAGCAGGTTCTCACGCGCAATTATGGCGACTGCAAAGACAAAGCCGGCCTGATGCGCGCGCTCCTCAAAGCCGCCGGCATCGACGCTTATACCGTCGTTATTTATTCAGGCGACCGCGAGTTTGTCCGCCCCGAGTGGCCGTCTCCGGATCAATTCAATCACGCCATCGTCGCCGTCAAAGTCTCCGCCTCTACCACTGCTCCCACAGTATTGGAACACCCGTCATTAGGCCGTTTGCTCATCTTCGATCCTACCGATCCCGTCACGCCGGTTGGCGATTTGCCGGAGGACGAACAAGGCAGCTTCGCTCTCGTCGTCGCGGGCGCCAATGGCGACCTGCTGAAGATGCCCCAACTGCCGTCCGCCTCCGCGCGCATTGAGCGCAAGGTGGAGGGCCGCATGGACGACCAAGGACATTTGACCGCGCACCTTCTCACCGAATACTTTGGACAATCCGGCGCCGGCATGCGCTACTTCTCCACGCACGCCGAATTCGATCAGATGAAAAAAGCCCTGGAGCGGATGTACTCGCGCCAGCTCGGAGGTGTGACGCTCGACAAAATCACTCCCGCCGATCACGCCATCGAAAATCGCATGGAGCTCGCCGTCGATCTCGGCGTCGGCCAGTTCGGTCAATTCATGCGACAGACCATGCTCATGGTCAAGCCCGGCGTCCTCGCACCAGCCTCCGACTATTGGTTCTCAAAGAAGGAACGCAAGCTGCCGGTCAAGCTCGAACCCCGCCTGCGCCAGGATTCAGTCGTCATCCAGCTTCCCGCCGGGTTCGTGGTCGATGAAATCCCCGACCCGGTGACTATTGAATCCCCTTATGGCGCCTATCACGCGTCATGGAAGACCGCCAATGATTCGGTCACATTCGAGCAATCGCTCGAAGTGAAGGAAACGCGAGCCACCCCCGCCGAGTACGCTAAAGTAAAGGATTTCTTCGATAAAGTTCTGGCGGGCGAGAGTGCGCCCGTGATCCTTCTGAAACATTAATCGCCATCGCCGTTCTGCCAATCGACCGCATAGAAACTTTGGATTTGTATTGTTCCTGAGAGCTCTTTAGAATACTGCTAGAGTCTACGTTGGCTCACGCCGTTCCTCGTTTGTAAACCCACACGCCTCGTCCGTGGCGTTCCACAGCCCAAAAGCATTCAGGAGGAAGTGTGTCCACGCACAGATTCTTAGCAGTCCTATTCTTCTGCGCATCGTTGCACCCGCAAATGTCGCACGCGCAAATGTCGCTGAATCCCCCATTTCTGCATCTGAGGTCGCCCGCTGAGTCCGAGCCGGAGATGGCGCCGCTTGTTCCCGATTGGCCCGAGCCGCCGCGTGCGGAGCCTCCCGCCGGCGCGGTGTCGCTGCGCGAGCTTCAGCATCCCATCGCGAAAAAGGCGCTGCGCGCGGCTTACGAAGGCGAGCAATTTTCCCAAGCCCACAACATTCCCAAGGCGATTGAGAAGTTCGAAAAAGCCGTTCAAATCGATCCTTCCTATCGCGACGGCCACTGCAACCTGGGCGTCCAGTATGCGCGCGCCGGACGCTTCGCCGATGCCCGCGCCGAGTTCCAGAAGGCGCTCGATATCGGTCCGCCCGCGGCGCCCATTTACGCCAATCTGGCCCTGACCCTCATTGCCGCCGGTGAGATCCGCGAGGCCCAGGATTTAGCCCGCAAAGCCCTCGACTTGGATCCCGGCAACCGGCCTGCCCAGCGGATCGCCCAGGCCATTTTTCACTAAAATTCGAGTGGTGCCGAGGGGTCCCCGGCTGGTAAAATATAGGTTGCGAAACGCACATCTTCTTTAGCGATTCGCTCCTGTATTTTCTAGGAGTTAACTAGTTGGCAGACCCTCAAGACCCTAAGAACCCGAATAACGACCCCGCGAACCCGCCGCCTCCGTCTGACCGTGCATCGCAAATGCCGCTGGGTGGCGAGGGCAAGCAGAATCTGATCCCCATCAACATCGAAGACGAGATGCGCCGTTCGTATCTCGACTACGCGATGAGCGTGATCATCGGGCGCGCGCTCCCCGATATTCGCGACGGCTTAAAGCCCGTGCATCGCCGCATCTTGTTCGCGATGTCGGAGATGGGCCTCGCGTTCAACCGGCCCTATCGCAAATGCGCGGGCATCGTCGGCGAAGTGCTGGGCAACTTCCATCCACATGGCGACGCGCCGGTCTACGACGCATTGGTTCGCATGGCGCAGGATTTTTCGCTGCGCTACCCGCTGGTCGATGGCCAGGGCAATTTTGGCTCTGTCGACGGAGATCCACCCGCGGCTTACCGGTACACGGAAGCCCGGCTTTCGCGCATCGATACCGCGCTGCTTGAGGATCTCGACAAGGAAACCGTCGACTTCCGTCCGAACTTCGACGAGCGCCGCGTCGAGCCCGAAGTCCTGCCCACGCGCGTTCCCAACCTGCTGATCAACGGCTCGTCCGGCATCGCGGTCGGCATGGCCACCAATATTCCGCCGCACAACATCACCGAGATTATCAACGCCACCATCCTGCTGGTCCAAAAGCCGGAGACGCATCTCAGCGAAATCGTGAGCCTCGTCCAAGGTCCCGATTTCCCCACCGGCGGATTCATTCTCGGCCGCCAGGGCATTCTCGACTATTTCACCAAAGGCCGCGGCACGCTCAAGCTGCGCGCCAAAGCGGCGACCGAAAAAATCGGCAAGGACCGCGAAGCCATCATCGTCACCGAGATTCCCTACCAGGTGAACAAGGCGCGTCTCATTGAGGCTACCGCCGGCCTGGTGAACGAAAAGAAGATCGAGGGCATCTCCGAAATTCGCGATGAAAGCGATCGCGACGGCATGCGCATCGTCTTCGAGCTGAAGCGCGGCGAACAGGCCGAAATCATTCTCAACAATCTCTATAAGCACACCCAGCTCCAGATCAACTTCGGCGTCATCATGCTGTCCATCGTTAACGGGCAGCCGCGCGAGTTGGGCCTGGCCGATGTGCTGAGGCGCTTCATCGATCACCGTATCGATGTCGTGCGCCGCCGCACCGATTACCTGTTGCGCAAGGCGCGCGAACGCGAGCACATCTTGCTCGGCTTCAAGAAGGCGCTGGAAAATCTCGATGCGGTCATCAAGCTCATCCGCGCGTCGGGTACGCCTCGCGAAGCGCGCGACGGTTTGATCGCTCAATTCGAATTCACCGAGCGCCAAGCCCAGGCCATCATCGAAATGCAGCTCCAGCGCCTCACAGGCATGGAGATCGAGAAGATCCTCAAGGAACTCGCCGACATCCAAATCGAGATCGCCGAGTACCTCGAAATCCTTGGTTCCGACAAGAAGCTGCGCGGCATCATCGTACAGGAGCTGAAGGAAGTCCAGAAGGAATTTGGCGACGAGCGCCGCACCCAGATCATTGAAGACACCGGCGAGATTCATCTGGAAGATCTCATCCAGGTGGAAGACGTCGCGGTCACCGTCACGCACGGCGGATACTTGAAGCGAACCGCCGTCGACACCTACCGTCGCCAGTCGCGCGGCGGCAAGGGCCGCATCGGCATGGGGACGCGCACCGAGGACGTGGTCGACCATTTGGTCGTCGCCTCCACGCACGCGTATTTGCTGGTCTTCACCACCAAGGGCCGCGTTTTCTGGCTCAAGATTTACGAGATCCCCGATGCCGGAACCACCGGCAAAGGCAAACACGTCTCCGGCCTCATCAATCTCCAGCCTGAGGAATCCGTGAATACGTTCCTGGCCGTGAAGGATTTCGTGCCCGATCAGTACATCATCATGGTCACCAAGCAAGGTGTCATCAAGAAGTGCGAGCTCACCGAGTTCGACAATCCGATGGCGCGCGGGATCATCGCGGTGTCGCTCGACGAGGGTGACGAGCTGCTCGAAGCGCGGCTCACGCACGGCGACCATTACATTTTCCTCGGCACTCGCGAGGGCAAGGCCATCCGCTTCCACGAAAGCGACGTTCGCGCCATGGGCCGGCCCGCGCGCGGTGTTCGCGCCATGGATCTGGCCGAGGGCGACACCATCATCGGCGCCGAGATCGTGGAGAAGGAGGGGCTCATCCTCTCGATCTCCGAAAACGGCTTCGGCAAGCGCACGCCGCTGGAAGATTACCGTCTCACCGCGCGCGGCGGCAAGGGTGTCATCAACATGAAACTGACGCCCAGGATCGGCAAGGTGGTCGCAATCCTATCGGTGAAGGAAGATACCGATCTGATGATCATCACGCGCGACGGCAAGATCATTCGCCTGGAATCGGGCGAGATCCGTCAAGCCGGCCGGTCGACCCAAGGCGTCCGTCTGGTTCGCATGGACGAAGGCGATCAGGTGGCGGCTGCTTCTGTGATTCCCGACGAAGCTGTCCCGGGTGCCAACGGCGACGGACAGAGCGATCTGCCGCTCCAGTAGCTCAATTGCCTGACGACTACGGCCGCGCCGGTGGCTTCGCCAGCGTGGCCTGCGCTTGTGCCACGCCATCCAACTCGGCCGCGTGCCGTTGATCTTCGCGCGCGCCCGCAACATCGCCCATGGCCCGCTTCGCTACCGAGCGATTCAGATAAGCATTCGCATAGCCGGGGTTCAGCTTGATCGCCTGGCTGCAATCCTCAATAGCGTCCTGATAACGGCGTAAGCGCAACCGTGCATACCCGCGCGCGTTCAACGCCAGCGCCAGCGACGGGTCCATTTGGATGGCCTGCGTGAAAGTCTTCTCCGCTTCTTCGAAGTTCTCCTGCTCGGCCAAATAGCGGCCCTGACGGTAATAACGATTCGCGTCGCGATTTGCGTCGTGTGACCCGTGCGGCTCCTTGTTGGCCAACGGGCTCGGCGTCGGCGGGATTACGTGCGGAGCCACCGGTACGCGGCGTGCAACGGGCGCAAGCTGCGGCGGCTTGATGTTCGACGCCAACTGCGGCGCTGCCACCGGAGGAGCAACGACTGGGGGAGCAGCCACAACCGGAGGCGCTGCCACCGGAGCCGGTACTGGTGCTGGAGCCGGCGTTTGCACTTGCGCCACTTGCTGCGGCGGAGCCTGCTGTTGCGGCGGAGCGTCCACCATCTTCCGTGCTTCGCTCAGCAGTGCCAACGCGTCGTTCGGCTTCTGGCCGATCAGCATCGCCCGATTGATGTCTTCCAGCGCCGGCTGCGCCGCCCCGGTGGAAAGATAAAACTGTGCGCGGCACAAATACGCCGCCGTGTCCGCCGGATTCAGTTGGATCGCCTTGTAACAATCCGCCAGCGACTCCTGCACGTGCCCGTGTGTACGCATGACCGCCGCCCGGCCCAGATAAGCTCGTTCAAAATCAGGATCGATCTGGATCGCCTGCGCGTAATCGTTGATCGCCTCGCCCGATCGCCCCAGCTGATTATGCAGATTCGCGCGCAGCAACAGGTGCTCGGCATTGTGCGGATCTCGCTGGATCGCCTCATCCACGTCAGCCAGCGCCTCTGTCGCCTTCCCGCTTGCAGCCAGCGCCGACGCCCGCATCGCATAAGCGCGCGAATTGTGGGGCTGCAGCGCGAGCGACTGCGTCAGATCCGAAACCGAGCTCGTATAGTCGCCCAGATAGTAGTGCGAAAATCCGCGGTGCAGATACGCCGAGTCGTTCTTCGGGTCCAACTCGATGGTCTCGGTGAACGCCTCAATAGCCGGCCCGTACGATTTCAAATCCTCCGCCCGCCGCCCGCGCTCGAAGGCTTCCTGCGCCCTCTGCCAATTTGGCGTGGGGCCTGCCGCTGGGGCCGCTGCGGCCACTGCCGGCGTTGCAGCCGGTTCACTCACACGCGCCGGCTTCTGCTTCTGAGCCTCCTTGGCGTCCTTCGCCAACTCCTTCACCGACGACTGCAGATCCTTGATTTCTTTTTGAAGCTGCGAGAGCGTCTGTTGCAGATTCATGACAGCGCCCGCCAGGTCCGGTTTCGGAATGTCGTCGCTATACACCCATCCGGCAAAGCCGAGGAGCACCACTACCGGGAGGATGTACCGAAGACGCGCTAGCATTGCAACCCTTCTATCGGAGGAAATCGAGTATAACATTTACCCATTGCCGGCGGCATCAGCGGTAGACCTGTCAACCCGGGAAGAACCGTTGACTAATCTAAGGCTTTCACCTCAGGCCGGCGTACCCGATCCCCGCGAGACCCGCTCCCCCACTGTGTGCCATAATCCATTCGGGACGAAAAAGGAGCAGCATGGGACAAAACGCCAAGACCGTCGAATCTTTTTATACAGCCATGGGACGCGGTGATATTCCCTCCGCGATCGGCATCCTCGATCCAAGCATCGTTTGGAGCGAAGCCGAGGGCTTCCTCTACGCCGACAAGAGCCCGTACGTCGGAGTGGATGCCGTGCTGACCGGCCTCTTCGCCCGCTTGGGTGGCGAATGGGATGGATTCTCGGCGGTGCCGGCCGAGATCGTCGATGGCGGCGAGACGGTAGTCGCTCTGGGACGCTACGGCGGCACCTACAAAGCCACCGGCGCGAAAGTCGACGCGCAGTTCGTGCACGTCTTCCGGTTCAAGAACGGCAAGGTCGCAAGCTTCCAGCAGTACACCGATACGCTGCAATTCAAGAACGCCGCAGCGCAGCGGGCGAAAGCTTAGTCAGCTTCCCAACTCCTGCCGGATCTCCGCCGCCACTTCGCGCGCCCGCTCCACAGCGCCGATCTCGAAACTGATGGCGCCCACGCGCGGATGCCCGCCCCCGCCATAGCGCTCGCAAATGGTGGCCAGGTTGTGCTTCAGCTCCCCACGCACCCACGGATTTGATCCCACCGACACCTTCGTCCGGAAGCTGGAGGTGCTCACAGACACCGTATAAGTCGATTCCGGGAACAAATAATATGGGATGAACTTGTTGTAGCCTTCCAGATTGTCACCCACCAAATCGAAAAACACCACGCCATCGCCCGTTTCGGCGCGCTTCTGGATGATGTCGATGGAGCGCACGTGCCGCTCGTACAACGGCGCGTAGAGCTGCTGGATCTCGGGCTGCTGAACGATATCGCCCAGCCTGCAATGCCGCATCCAGCCGATGATCTTGTGGATGATCTCGGAACCCTTGGCGCCTTCGATCACCAGCGTCAGCTTCATGGCGGGCGCTTTGAGCTCCACCGCTTCCTGGGCGCTGGCATAACGCGCGCCGTCGATGATGTCGGCCCACTTCACCAGTTCCGCCAAGTCTGGAGTCTCGTAACCGAACCGTTCCCGCGCCACGTCGGCGATAAACATCGTGCAGGAGCTGTAGGACGGATCATAAAGCTTCTGGCCGCTATGATCCTGGCGGAAATGCTCGGCGTCTTCGAGGCTCAGAAACGCGCTCTGGTGATGATCGAACCACCAGGTCAGCCGCGGATTGGGCGAATACTTGAAATCCACGATAGCGTTCACGTCGCCGTCGAACAGCACGTCTTCAAACAACTGCGACGCTTTGTGCGCCAGCCCGGTGAATTCGAAATCGGCGCCCGGGGCGTACTTGTCCCCATAGAACCGGCTGAAATACGCAGCCGAGGCCGCACCGTCGAAACAGTGATCGTGGTAGAGAACCCTCACCAGCATGAATTTGTGTCCGTCAGATTGCGCGAGTTCCTCAGAAGGTGGAAAACTATCCAGCTTGACTCAAGTGAGGGGCGAAATGCAAGTGGGCCCGCCGGCGCTCCTGAATTATTCCAGGTTGTATTCGTTCCGCAGCGCTTCCAGATTCTTCAGCGCCAGCGACCGGAACGGCGAATCCATCTCGGCGCAAAGCTTGCTGAATTTCACCGCTTCGATGGCGCGGCCCCTGTCGGCCAACTCGCCCGCCAGCGCGTAATTGTCGTATCCAAGATAGAAATACGCTGCCGCGGTCAGCCGCGCGTTTTCCCGAATATCAGCCAGAGCGGCCCGGAGATGCTTGTCGGAAAGCCCATAGCGCGCCTGCTTTCCGTAGATGACGCCCGCGATCCAGTTGGCCCACCCGCTGAACTTCAGCTGCTTTCTCTCCCACTCACCCGGTGTGATGCCGTCCGGCTGCGGCTTGCCGTGCACCAGTTCCAGAATGCGCAGCGCGTGGTTGAGCGTCTGCGGCAGGTTCTTCTCCAGATTCATGTCGTGATCGGCGATGGTCATCAGGAAGTCGATATTGTCCGGATTTTCGATCAATCCCTGCTCCGCCAATTGCAGCGCTTTTGCCGGATTGAGCGATGCCAGCTCGATCACCGTCGGCTTCTTCGTGAGAAACAGGAATTGGCTTTGCGGATTGCGCTGCTGCAACGCCAGCGTCAACTCGGCTCGTTTCAGGTCGTCGGTTTGCGCTGCGGCCATTTTCGCCAGCGTGTATTCGCAATACGCCAGATTTTCGCGGGCGAAATCCATTTGCTTGGTCCAATCCGGAAGGTCCTCCGGGTCGGGGGGCTTCGGAGTCTGGAGCGTGTGCGTCGCCAAATCCCAAGCCAGTTCGGCGTACTTGACGATCAGGTCTGGATTGTTCAGAGCCTCGGCCGCCTTCAGGCCATCATGGGCCGAGTCGAGATCGTTGGGGTCCACGGCCAGCAGGCCATCGGCGGTCGTGAGCACGCGATCCCATTGCATCGCCTCCTTATAAATCGGGAGCAATTGCTCATACACCCATGCGATGGAAACCGTCTTCGGATATTCAACGACGTATTTCTCGAGCAGCGCCAGCTTGCGCGGCAGCGTGGGTTCCTGCTGGATCCTTTGCAACAAAAGGCCGTCGTCGCTTTCCGGATCGACGTCGGGCTTGTGCCGGTCCGCTCCCAGCGCAGTGATGGCCAGCAATAGGGCGAGCGCTGGAACAGAGATCTTCATGAACCTCCTCCTGGGTACGTCGAATGCAGTTCTATTGAGGAAAGTCGGACCCTTTTGGGCCGAACTTTAGCGTTCATACCTAGTACCCTGGTACTGACTGGCAGCGTAGGCGCAGGCTGTACGAGCGGTTTTTACGCCGGAAAATTCAGCTCGCGGGAAAGAATTTCGGCCAATTCCCGCAGCGCGGCGCTCGAAGGCAAGCTGCCTTGAGCCATGGTTGCGCTGCCGCCGCCGCGTCCGCCTCTTGGGGCCAACAGCCGCTTGAGAATCTCGCCACAATTGATGCCGCTGTCCTTGGAAGCAGCCATGAGAATCGCGGAAGGACTTTCAGCGATGGCGACGAAAATCGACGGCCCCGACGACACAAATGCCTGCGCCTCGGCACGCACGTCCTCGGTGATAGATGATACGCGGCGCATCGCTCTGCGAAGGCCATCGGGTCCCACTGCGGCTTCCGCGTAAAGCGCACGCCCGCTCGCCTGCGCCAGTTCGGTTGCCAGCTTGGCGCGCGTCCGTTCCGATTCCTGCAATTTTTCGCGCTGCCAGTCGACTAACGCCGGCGTCTCGTCCAGCGGCGATGAGAATACGCGTGCGATCTTCGAGAGCGCATCGAAATCCGCCCGTGCACGCGTTACCGCCCGGGCTCCGCACAAAAACTCGATCCGCAGGTTTCCCCGAACGCGATCCAGCTTGCGAATCAGGATGGGCCCGATTTCGCCCGTGGCCCGCACGTGCGTACCGCCGCAAGCGCTGCGATCCAGGTTCTCGATCGAAATGATCCGCACCAGCCCTTCGCGCTCGGTGGCTTTGCGCAGTCCCAGATCCTCGGAGGAATCCTGGAAGCTGATGGTCACGGGCCGATTTTCGAAAACGATTTGATTGGCCCGCCGTTCGGCTTCGTGCAGTTGTTCGGCGCCGAGCGCGCCCGAGACGTCGATCGTGCACGCGTCCACGCCCAAGTGAAAACTCACGGTGGGCGCATCGAACAGCTCGATCAGCACCGCCGAGAGCAGATGCTGGCCAGTGTGTTGCTGCATGTGGTCGAAGCGGCGGTT
>DATHMO010000057.1:0-3628 GCA_035486995.1 Bryobacteraceae bacterium | reverse complement strand
AATAGTTGCTGAAGCGTGTTCTTGACGGTGCTCTCGGATACCTCTATCTGGGTGGCTATTTCCTTGTTGGCCAGGCCTTGAACTACCAATCGAAGGACGCTGGTTTCCCGGTCCGTCAAAGGAGCTCGTTCCTGAGGTTCGGAGTGGACCGAGTTAGAGTTGGCGGCCGACTCCTCGGTAACATCCGCGATAATCGCCGCAAGCTTGGGCGACGTCCCCTCCTTATACGTCGAGAACCAAACGTCGGCGGTAAACGATTCCCCGTTTCCACGATGCCCCCGGCATTGCATCGAGGCCCGGAACTGAGGAGCTTCTTCCCAGCGGAGCGCATGGTGTAGCTCGGGCAGGAACGCTGAAATGGGATTAGCAATCAATTTTCCGTCTCGAGGGGCCAGGAGTTCCACTGCGGCGTGATTCGCGAGCTCGATAAAGCCGCGCTCATCCACTGTGACAATCGCCGCCGGACTCGTTTCTACCAAGGCCTTCAACCTCTCCTGACCTTCCATCGTCAACCGGCGATTGCGGATCATTTCCGCGACGAACAGCCCGCAGCCGGCTAACGCCAGGGTCTCGAAGGACAAACGAACGGTGGACCGGTTGAGTGAGCTGAAAATCTCGCTAAGCACGGCACAGCAGACGCCGAGCAAAACGATCACCGATCGCGGGAGAAAACCGGCCGCGAGCATGATGGGGAACAAATAGAGAAAGCCGAATGCCACAAACGGTTTCGTCCACCAATCGGCAATTGCAACAATCAGTATGATTGCTCCGGCCGTTAGTAGCACGCCGGTCCGGTTGTGTTCTTCCCACAGTCGTTCTAAGTGCCACATGATTTCGGATTGGACTGCTCATTATCTCACCCCGACACGTCCGCGCCGTCACAATCAAATGATTACCCACTAGATTTGCGCTCGACTTTTTTACGAAATTTTTATACTCGCTCGGGTCAGCGCTCATTCGAGCTACTGAACAGCGGTCGGCTCCAAGGCCTTGCGGGCTTGCTCCGCTTGCGTGGACATGCGCAGTGTTTCGGTGGGGATCTGTAGCGCCGAAAACATGTCCTTCGTCTCGGCTATCGCAAGATCGACGATCGCGTACAATTGCCGTACCGAAATCAGGACCGGCACTCCAGCGGGGTCCAGCACGGGTTCCAGGTGAACCTTGTCGATGGATGTACCTTTTCTGTACAACGCCCGGGTCAGCTTATGGCTGTAATTTATCAGGGAGGCCAGACAGCGGTCGAGCGGCGATGCGGCAGCGGTTGATAGTGCGCCCATGGGGAGGCGCACTGCCGGGGGCATATTCCAAAGGGCGGCGACCCGCAATCCGACATCGTCCCAGGAGTAGTCAAGGACCCGCGAACACGCAGCGCGCTCCAGGATGTGCTCCTGGTCCATCATTACTATGATCTTCGAGTGCTCCGCGGGAAAGTTGCAGGCGACCAGCACTTCGCCCAGGTTCCGGAACAACCCGCAGATGTACGCTTCTCCGGGATGTGGATATCCTATGAGAGCGGCAACTTCCCGGCTCTGAACCGCGGTCAGCACGGAGCTAAGCAGAAGTTCCCGCAAACCCGGTGCACGGTTTGCAAAATGTTCGATGTAGCGCACCGCGCTGGCCATACTGCGGACCTCGAGCCACCCCAGCACCGTGATGGCGTGGGCGACGCTCATGATGGGACGGCCAGATTGGTTGTGCATCGCCGAATTCGCCAGCCGCAGTACTTGCGAGGCCAGGCCAACGTCCCGCAGGATCACTTCAACCAGCTTGGTGTGACTGCCGCCATCGAGATCCAGCGTCCGAACCATGATCTCGTTGGCATGGTCGCAGAACGGAGGCACTCCCTCGCTGCGGGCGATCTGTTCGATACAGAGGTCCAGTTTCTGTTGCCGGGTCAGGCTGCGGCCGGCGTCGGATTGGGTCTTGTTGAAAATACAACCACTCCTGCTAGTCTTTTCGGCCGGCGCGGTAAGAAATTGAGCCGACCCCGCACCCGCTTCTATGTTGTGAGCGAACAATTTCGCTACCATCAGATGCATGCCAGAGACCCCAGAACGGCAGCTCAGGGGCTTCATCTCTAAGTTCGATCCCGCTATCGGCAAGCAGATTCAGGAATGCAGGCGAGCGCTGCGCAAGCGCTTCCCGGCGGCGAACGAACTGGTATATGACAACTACAACTTCTTTGTTATTGGCTATTGCACGACCGAGCGCCCCTCCGATTGTGTCGTGTCGCTGGCAACAAATTCCAAAGGAATAGGTCTAAGCTTCTACCACGGGGCCACTCTCCCGGATCCGCACAGGATATTGCAAGGGAGCGGGAATCAGAACCGATTCTTGAGGCTCGACAGTGCGGCCACTCTCAGTAAGCCGGAAGTTCAGGAATTGCTTGATGCTGCCGAGGCGCAGGCTGATCCGCCATTCGTCAAAACAGGTAAGGGCAAGTTGATCATTCGCTCGATCTCCGCAAAGCAGCGGCCACGACGGTAGCAGCGCGCCAACACAAAGTCCCGCGCCCAATCGACAAACTGCCCGGACCTGTATACAATCAGGTGAGTCACGCTCTAATACTCGCTCGGCCGATGCCAGTGGCAATCGTACAGGATGCCCGGCTGGGCTTCAAACATAGGAAGGTTTATGGAAAGACCCTATCGAACAGCCACGTCTGCCTGGCTGTTCCCCGTATTGCTAACCCTGGTCCACGCCCCCGCGTTCGGCCAGGTCAATCTCGCCGGAGTCTGGAACAATCTCCAGATTCTGCACGAAGACGAGCCCGAACGCCTGCCTGGCCCCGAGTTGGGCGATTACCTGGGTGTCCCGATCAATAGCGCCGCGCGCTACCGGGCCGATGCCTGGGATGCATCGCTCATCACCCTGCCCGAATACCAGTGCCGCGTTCATCCGTCCGACTACTCCCCCAGTTTCGCGAGCATTCGCATGTGGGATGAATACGATAAGGATACCCAGCAGCTGATCGCGATCCACATCCATCACTTCGCCTGGAATACCGAGCGCACCATCTGGATGGACGGCCGTCCGCATCCGCCGGAGTATGCGCTGCACACCTCCATGGGCTTCTCTACCGGGAAATGGGAGGGCGACGTCCTGTCCGTCTACACCACGCACCTAAAAGAAGGTTGGATCCGCCGTAACGGATTGCCTCGCAGCGACCGCGCCACGTTCACCGAACATTTCATCCGGCACGGCGAGAACCTCACCCTCATGACAGTGATCCGCGATCCTGCTTATCTTACCGAGCCCATGATTCGCACCCGTGACTACGTCTATGAAATCGGCGGACAGATCGCACCTTACCCTTGTGAAAGCGTGGAAGAGGTGATCCGGCCCAAAGGTAAAATCCCGCATCACCTGCCCGGCACGAATACGTTCCTAGGCGAGTTTCCGGCCGCCCACGGAATCCCACCCGTAGCCGCGCGCGGTGGCGCCGACACGATGTACCCCGAATATCAAAACAAGATCCGTACCGCCACTCCGGCGACCAAGGCGGACGCAAAATGAAAAATCGAATTCTCCTCGCACTCGTTTTGGCAGCCGCCGGCCTGGCCTCCGCGCAAGCTCAAGATTCCGAAGTCCATGTTTGGCCGGTACAGGGCAACATCTACATGATTGT
>DATHMO010000056.1:0-43232 GCA_035486995.1 Bryobacteraceae bacterium | reverse complement strand
TTGGTCGCCGCCACCACCCGCACGTTGACCCGGACGGTCTGGTTGCTGCCCAAACGCTCAAACTCCCGCTCTTGCAAGGCGCGCAGGAGCTTGGGCTGAAGCTCCAGCGGCATGTCACCAATCTCATCCAGAAAGAGCGTGCCGCCATCCGCCATCTGAAATCGCCCCTTGGTTTGGGTGCAGGCGCCCGTGAACGCGCCTCGTTCGTGGCCGAACAGTTCGCTCTCAAGCAACGCGCTCGGAATCGCCGCGCAGTTCAGGGCCACAAAACGTTGGTTGCGGCGAGGGCTGGCCTCATGAATGGCTCTGGCAATCACTTCTTTTCCAGTGCCCGTTTCGCCCTGGATCAGGACAGCGGAGTCGACCGGTGCAACCCTCTCTACGTCTTGCAGCAACGCCCGGAATTTGGTGCTGGATCCGATCAGATCTGGGGTCATGATGTCTTTCTCCTTGTTCGGTGGACTGCTTTCTTCTGTCTCCGATTGTGCAGCAAATCCGTTTCGGAAGCGCCCCTAGATCGGATTACCGCTGGCTCCCTAGATGGTTGCGGCTGGTCCCCCTCTCTAGAGGGGGTTCTTTCTACCCAGACTGCCATCCGTCATATCGAATCGCTTCCTGCCAAAAAGGCGGGCGTCGATGCCGAGAGATTAGAGCGATAACGCCAAGCCCCAGCAGCAAGAGCCGAACCCGGGCCAGCTGTTAGGAAAGGTCGAAAATAGGCATTGCAGAGCAAATCCTAACTTCATGGGGATGGAAGTAGCACCAACGTCGGACACCCTACAAAGCGATGAGTGCGATCGTTTGCGGCAAGTTTTGTTGGGAGCATCGAGCGTTCAGCGTCCGAATTTGGTCCCGGGAGTGCCGCTCTGCTGGATGCCTCCGTTTTCAGCGCATCAGCGGGTCGATCCTACGCCTTCTGGGCTAGGCGCGCGTCCAAGAGATCTCGTAACGCGACAGCGTTATTGTGTTCTGTGTCATGCGAGCTGAAAAGCAGCGTCACGGCGCCGCCTAAGTCCTCATGCTTTGTTTCCCGCTGCCTTGTGTTCCGTCGTCCATTCGCCCGCGGCTGCGCGATCGGCCATCAGAAGCGCTTGCTCCCGCCGGATTCGCCCGGCGGGAATGGATTCATCGCCGTCCAGCAGACGTCGTAGCATGTCTAACTTCTCGCTCCCAGTGACAACCCAAAGCACGCGGCGCGCGCGATTGAGGGCCGGGTACGTCAAGGTCAGCCGCCGGCGGCCCTGGTACACGCCGGTTACCGCGACATCCGCGTTCGTGATTTTAAGCACCGGGTCTCCGGGCACCAGCGACGCGGTGTGGCCGTCCGGACCAAGGCCGAGGTGAACCAGATCAAGCACAGGTGGCGTTCCAACGATCTCTTGGAGAGCGATCGCATACTGGGCGGCCGCAGCCTCCAGATCAGCCAACTCCACAGGCATCGCGTGGACCTGCTCCGGGCGCAGCGGGGCATGCTGCAGCAGGCTTTCGCGTAGGTGTGTGAGATTTCGATCCGCATGTCCCTCAGGTGCGACACGTTCGTCCACCTGATACACGTGCACGGCTTGCCAAGGGACATCTTCGTTGGCCAGCGCACGCAGCATAATCCACGGAGTGCGGCCGCCGCTCACCGCAAAAGCATATCTGCCGCGAGCAGTGACGGCCGCACGAGCATCGGCCGCGATGGTCGACGCAGCCGCTCGAGCGACGGAATCGGGGTCGTCGAAGATTTCAGGCTTCATAGTCGGTCTCACTTGGCTTGCGCGATTCGAAAATCCTCGCGGTCCGTGGTGACCGGATTCTGCCATCCTCCGGGCGGCGAAACCTTTCCCGCCTCAGCGGGCCCCCAGGCGCCTTTGTCGTATTCGTACATCGGGCCGCCGGCTTTTAGTATCGGATCCACGATCCGCCACGCCTCCTCCACGTAATCCTCACGCGCAAAGAAAGTGGCGTCGCCGGCCATGGCATCGCCCAGGACTCGCTCGTATGCATCCATTTCTTGAGGGCCGGGATGGCTGCTCGCAATAATCTCAACCGCCTCGCCTCCCATCTGCTCTCCAGGACCCATGACATTGACGCCCATGGCGATTGTCATCTCAGGGCTAATGCGGAACCGTATATAGTTCTGGGAAACGTCGTCCCTGAAGACAATAGGGGGGGTCCGAAACCGCGCGACGACTTCCGTGCAGGTCACCGGCAGGTTCTTCCCGGCGCGAATATAAAATGGCACGCCCTTCCAACGCCAGGAGTCCACCTGGAGTTTGAGAGCCCCGAACGTTTCGGTGTTCGAATCGGGCGCCACCCCCTTTTCCTGCCGGTAGCCGCGGAACTGTCCTCGGACCAGATTGTTCGGCTCGATCGGCGGAATCGCTTTTAGCACCTTGGCCTTCTCGTCGCGAATGGTTTCGCTGTCGATACGCACTGGTGGCTCCATCGCAAGATTGCACAAAATCTGGAAGAGATGATTTTGCATCACGTCGCGAATCGTTCCGGTTTGATCGTAGAAACCTCCCCGCCCTTCGACACCGAAATTTTCCGCCATGGTGATCTGTACGCTTTCGATGTAGTTACGATTCCAGAACGGCTCGATGAACGCATTCCCGAATCGAAATACCACCACGTTGTTCACCGGCCGTTTGCCAAGATAGTGATCAATACGAAAGATCCCGGACTCGGGGAACACTGAATGCAAAGTGCGGTTAAGCTCTTGCGCGGACGCCAGGTCATTGCCGAACGGCTTCTCGACAATGATCCGAGCGCCCTGTGCGGAGCCCGACTTTGCCAATTGTTGGACAACCGTTTCGAACAGAAGCGGTGGAATGGCAAGGTAAAACGCCGGCCGCTGCGCGCCATTGAGCTCTTTGCGGAGCGCCTGAAAAATTGCCGGGTCGGAGTAGTCGCCGTCCACATAGCGCAACAGGCTGCTCAGCTTTTGGAAAGCCTCGGGATCGACACCGCCGTGTTGCGTGAGACTGTCGTGTGCCCGCGCCTTAAGCTGATCCAGGTTCCAGCCATTCTTGGCCACACCGATCACTGGCACGTTCAGATGGCCGCGTTTTAGCATGGCCTGTAGAGCCGGGAAAATCTTCTTGAAGGCGAGATCGCCCGTAGCACCGAAGAAAACTAAAGCATCGGAATGGGAATCGCTCATCGCAGTCTCCTTTTCTATTGTCCAGCGGCCTTTTCCAAGTGACCGCCGAACGCGAAGCGCATGGCAGAGAGCAGCCTGTCCTGATAGTCCGCTTCGCCGCGGGATGTGAAGCGCGCGTAGAGAGCAGTGGAGAGAACTGGGGCTGGAACGGCCTCATCGATTGCTGCCTTGATGGTCCACCGGCCTTCGCCCGAGTCCGAGACGCGCCCGGCGAACTCGGAGAGAGCGGGGTCCTTCACCAGGCTGCTCGCCGTCAGGTCCAACAGCCAGGATGCAATGACGCTGCCGCGCCGCCACACCTCCGCGATGTCCCGCAAGTTAAGGTCGTATTGATAATGTTCCGGATCGCGCAGCGGCGTTGTTTCGGCATCCACAACGCCCTTCTCCTTCCCTACATTGGCGGAGCGCAGAATCCCGATTCCTTCGGCATACGCGGCCATAAGCCCGTATTCGATGCCGTTGTGCACCATCTTGACGAAGTGCCCGGCGCCGTTCGGACCGCAATGCAGATAGCCCTTTTCGGCAGTGCCATCCAGCTGTTCGCGTCCCGGTGTAGCCGCGATGTCACCCACGCCAGGAGCCAGTGTCGCGAAGACCGGGTCCAGGTGCTGGACGATGCTGGTCTCGCCGCCGATCATCATGCAGTAACCTCGTTCCAAGCCCCAGACGCCGCCGCTCGTTCCTACATCCGCGTAGTGAACGCGCTTTGCCGCGAGCTCTTTTGCCCGCCGGATGTCGTCGATGTAATAGGAATTGCCTCCGTCGATGAGGATGTCGCCAGGGTCGAGGTGAGGCAACAGGTCTGCAATCGTTGCGTCGACCGCAGCGGCGGGCACCATCAACCAGATCGCCCGCGGCTTATCGAGCTTCGCTATGAGGTCTGATAACGAAGAACTCCCGGTCGCTTTCTTCTGAACCAATTCATTCACTGCTTGTGGCGACCTGTCGAAGACCACGCACTGGTGCCCTCCCTTCAGGAGCCGCAGCACCATATTTGCTCCCATTCTTCCAAGGCCGATCATTCCAAGCTGCATTTTGCTACTCCTTGTTCTTGCGATACCAGCGAATCAGATTGTTGGTCGAGCTATCGTGGGCGAGTTGAGGCTCGGTCTGGCCCTCGAGCTCCGGTATGATGCGCTGCGCCAGCGCCTTGCCGAGTTCGACACCCCACTGATCGAACGAATTGATGTTCCAGACTGTGCCCTGCGTGAACACAATGTGCTCGTACAGCGCGACGAGCTTGCCGAGAGTTTCTGGCGTGAGCCGATCGACGAGAATCGTATTCGACGGGCGATTGCCTTCGAAGACGCGATGGGGCGCCAGCCAATCCGGCGTGCCCTCCGCTTTCACCTGCTCGGCCGTCTTGCCGAACGCCAATGCTTCTGTTTGGGCCAAGACGTTCGCGAGCAACATGTCGTGATGATGGCCCAGTGGGTTGAGCGTTTTTGCAAATGCGATAAAGTCGCAGGGGATCAAACGGGTTCCCTGGTGGATGAGCTGATAGAAGGAATGCTGGCCGTTGGTTCCCAGCTCGCCCCAATAAATCGGTCCGGTTGCGTAGTCCACCGGGGCGCCGTCCAGCGTGACGTGCTTTCCGTTGCTCTCCATTGTCAATTGCTGCAGATATGCTGGGAAGCGCTTCAAATATTGCTCATACGGCAACACCGCAACGGTTTCAGCCCCGAAGAAATCGTTGTACCAGACGCCCAGCAGACCCAGGAGCACCGGCAGGTTGCGCTCGAACGGAGCGGTGCGGAAGTGCTCGTCGATTTGGTGAAAGCCTCCGAGCATCGCCCGGAAATTGTCCGGACCAATCGCCAGCATGGTCGACAGGCCGATCGCCGAGTCCATGGAATAACGTCCCCCGACCCAATCCCAGAACCCGAACATATTGGCGGTGTCGATCCCGAACTTCGACACTTCAGCGGCATTGGTCGAGACGGCTGCAAAATGTTTCGCGACCGACTTCTCGTCACCACCCAAACCTTTCAACGACCAAGCGCGAGCGGTGTGAGCGTTCGTCATCGTCTCTAGCGTGGTGAAGGTTTTGGATGAAACGATGAACAGCGTCTCCACTGGGTCGAGATCCTGGACCGCTTCGGCGAAGTCGGTGCCATCGACGTTGGAGACGAAGCGAAATGTCAGCGCCCGGTCGCTATAGTGCTTCAGAGCTTCATACGCCATCACCGGCCCAAGGTCTGAGCCACCGATGCCAATGTTGATAATGTTTCGAATGCGTTTGCCAGTGTGGCCTTTCCAGGCTCCCGTGCGAATGCGGTTGCTGAAGTCCGCCATTCCATCGAGCACCGCATGCACATCCGGCACGACGTTTCGGCCGTCGACGGTAATCGATGCACCACGAGGCGCGCGGAGAGCAACATGCAGCACCGCTCGATTCTCCGTGATGTTGATCTTGTCGCCGCGGAACATGGCGTCGATCCGCTGCCGCAGGCCGGATTCTTCGGCGAGTCGGAGAAGCAGCTTGATGGTTTCATCGGTGATGCGGTTTTTCGAGTAATCGAGAAAGATTCCCTCGGCGTCCAGCGTCATCCGCTTTCCACGCTCTGGGTCAGAAGCGAATAGCTCACGCATATGCAGCTCGCGGACCTTCTGAAAATGATCTTTGAGACTCTTCCAGGCAGGCCGCCCAGTGAGCGGATGATTGGCGCCTTTAACGGCTACTGTTTCCATTGTGGTGCTCCTTTTTGTCCAGTGGTGGGTGTGTTTGAGGCGGACTTTTGCGCGGCAGGACGGCCTCTGGCGGAGTCCTCCCAAAGCCGAAAGCCTCCGGCAAATGCGTTCGAGTTGTCGCCCGCGCGGCAACCTGCAGGCAAGGTCTTAAGCTCCTTTACATTTCCGCCGCCCAAGACGACATCGTCCGGTTGTAGCGCGGCGATCAAGCGCGTTACCACTTCTTCGACATGCCGGCGCCACTTGCGCTTGCCCAGGCGCTCCAGCCCTCGCTCACCAACATAATCCTCATAGATGGACTTTTTGTACGGCAAGTGGCCGAGCTCCATCGGTTCGACGATGCCATCTACGATCATTGTCGACCCGAGGCCGGTTCCCAGTCCCAGGAAAAGCATTTTGCCCTTTTTGTAGCTTCCAAGAGCTTGCATGGCTGCGTCGTTGATCAGCCTCACGGGATGTCCAAATGCTTTTTCAAAATCGAAGCCAACCCAACCGCGTCCCAAGTTGTGCGGCTCGGCCACTGGCCGATTATGGAACACGGGTCCGGGATAACCGATGGATACGGCGTCATAATCCCAGCCGCGCGTGACCTTCTTGACATCACGTACCATGCTTCTCGGGACCATATCCGGCCCAGAGTCAAACTTACGAGGCTCGCTTTGTCCGGTCGCGAGTACTTTGACATGAGTGCCGCCCACATCCACCACCAATATCTTCATCAAGAGATGCTCCTCACAGTTAACTTTAACTTGCTTTCTTTAGGGCAGCACTCTTGGAGTCAATAACAGCCATGAGCTCGTTCCACGATTTGACGAACGATTTTGCTCCCTCGTCCTGGAGCTGGCTAGCCAGCGCATCGACATCAATACCAGCCTTCCCGAACTGTGCCAACACTTGCTCGCAGTCGCCGCCGTCGGCCGGCATTGCGGCGCCAAGTTCTCCGTGATCGGCGAGCGCCTTCAAGGTGCCATCCGGCATCGTGTTCACGGTAAATGGAGCGGCCAAGGCCTTGACGTAAAGCACGTCGGACGCTTTGGGATCCTTCGTTCCGGTACTGGCCCACAGTAGCCGTTGCGGCCGGGCGCCAAAGTTGAGAGCCCGCTGCCAGCGCGCTGAAGCGAGCAATTCGCGATATGCCTTATACGTTCGCTGGGCGACGGCGATGCCGAGCTGCTCACGCAACGACTCGGGCACTTTTTCCGCAACTGCAACGTCCCACCGGCTGATAAAAACAGAGGCAACAGATCCGATCACCGGATTCAGACCTGCTTCGACACGGCGTTCCACGCCGCGGAGATAAGCTTCGGCAGCGGCCAGATACTGCTCGCGCGAAAAGAGCAGAGTGACGTTCACCGGGATACCCGCGAAGATCGCCTCTTCGATCGCCGGCAGACCCTGCTTGGTGCCCGGAATCTTGATGAAAAGATTTGGCTGCTCCGCACGGGCATGCAGACTCTTGGCCGCCGAGAGACTGCTCGCGGTGTCATACGCTAGCAGCGGGGAAACTTCTAAAGAAACCCACCCATCCACTCCGTCGGTGCGTTGGTGAACGGCACGGAATAAAGCGGCGGCGCGAGTGATGTCCTCCAGGGCAAGTTCGAAGAACAGCCCCTCGCCCGATTTGCCCTCTCCCAGCTTTTTGCGGATGGCGGTGTCATACGCGGAGCTGTTTTTAATCGCGTGGTCGAAAATCGTCGGATTCGAGGTAAGCCCCGTCACTGACCATTCATCGATGTAGCGCTTCAACGTGCCACTGTCCAGTAATTCGCGCGTAATGTTGTCGAGCCAAATGCTTTGGCCCGAGTTGTGTAGCGTTTGCGTTGCTTTTGTCATAGAACAACCTCCAGATCGGGAATCATCTTCTCAGCGCCTGCTGCAATAATTCAATCACAAGCTCTCATGGGCTTAGAGACCCATCAAGCCAGCTTATGTTGGGAAAGCATGCTGCTATCCGCGCGATGGGGCTTCAACCATGGCGGACGAATACCTTGGCTGGCAAGCACCTCCATAACCCGGCGCGGGCTTCCGAAATCCGTCCATCCAGACGCGGCGTCTCGGAGAACCACCAGGCGCTCCGGCATTCGCGTTAGCACCGCTCTGGAAAAGTCTACAGGAGGGATTCGGCCATAAAGCTGATCGATTTGCCGATTCGTGAAGCTGTCTTCCACCGATCGCGTGAGCTCGGGCACTGTGGCGTGAAGCAGCTCCATAAAAGCTCCAACGCGACCCATCGTGATAAACGTGTTCCAAAGGCAGCCCCGCCGCTTGAGCAGTTCAGCACGCTTCAGAGCCGGCTTTTCCCAAAAGCGAGTCACGCGCAAAAGGGGGTGGGTCAACGAGTCCACCAGCGTGCGCCCCGGTTGTACCCAGCCGTATTCTACTTCTGGATAGCGCGCCTCGACGCCCACCACCAATACGTGATCCGGATATTCTTCCATAAGACGCAGTCCGCACTCGATGCTTTCGTGGAACGCCGAAGAATTCGAATAATGATGGTCGGAAGGGAAGAACGACACCAATGCGTCCTCGTCCTGCTGAGCGACGACCTGCAAGCACAGCGCCAACGCCACGGCTGTTCCACGGTTTGCCGGCTGGATGACCATGTTCCGAGCAGAAACCTTCGCAAGTTCCTTGCGGTAGTACGCGTCATGCGCGCGAGAAAGCACGAAGAGCGTTCGCTCGCTGTCAAACAAAGGACCAATTCGTTCCCGGGTGTGACTCAGCAGACTCTTTCCTCCGAAGAAGTGACAGAACTGTTTCGGCCGCTCATCGCCGGCGATCCGGTAGGTTAGTTCTTGCAATCGGGTGCCATCGCCCCCTGCAAGCACGACGGCCCATTGATGATTTGTGTTCGATGTTAAAGACATGCGTCCGGCGCACACTCATTACGCAGTTCAACAGCCACACCAAGTGTCTGTAAAGCCAATGCCTTGGACGCATTTCTCGCTGTCGGTATTGACTAAGTGTCGACGTTTCGACTCAGTCGAGAGGGCCGATGCGGAACCCGTCGAAGTGAGAACCGCCTTGTCACACTTCGAATAACTTCTTGTAAAGCCGCCGTTGTTTTTCGAGTGCGGCGGCGTAGATGTCTGCCCGGGCTTCGTCCGGCCGGATCTCATTACCCAGCGTGGGAACCAGCTCACCGATGTCCCCGATCGCGCCGATCCGTTCCAGGGCCACTAGCGCCGCCCCACGCGACGTCGCCTCCGGCTCCAGGCACGGAATCACTCCGTGATCGAGCGTATCCGCCATAATTTGGGTCCAGCTTGGCGAATTCAGCAGCCCTCCACCGGAGGCGATAACTTCCCGCGGCGCCCCCAGCGATGACATCATCAACTCATAAACGTTCCGGAATCGCAGAGCTACGGATTCGAGCGCCGCCCGCAGAATCTGAATCGGCGTCGTGCTGACGGCCAGACCCGTAATGGCAGCGCGTGCGTCCACTCGCCATCCTGTGGAACGTTCTCCCGCGAACAAAGGCAGAATGGTCAGCCCGTGCTGGCCCGGTTGAAGCTGCGCAAGTTGCCTTTCCAACTCGTCCGCTTCCGGCAGCTGCAGCGTGCGACGCATCCATGCAAACACGTCGCCGCCATTCGAGAGCGCTCCTCCCAGAACAAACCGCTTGCGGTCCACCCGATAGCAGAATAATCCAGCTGGAATTGCGATCGAGTCCCCTTGCACGCACGCCCGCAGCGCACCGCTGGTCCCCACCATCAGCGCGTAACTGTCGCTCTTAATGCAGCCACTGCCAACGTTATCGCAGGCACCGTCGCCCAGCGCCGGAAACCATGGAATGCCGTCCAGTTCCGGCCATCTTTGGGCGAAACGGTCCGAAAGCTTCGTTTGTGGCTGATCCATCGCGTCCACCGGCGCGAGCTGTTCTTCCTGGATCGGTAATGCATCCAGGATCTCGCGGTCATAGGCGTTCGCGTTCTGGTCCCATAGGCCCGAAGCGGAAATCATGGAAGTTGAGCAGCCAGCCCTCCCGAACAACTGCAGAAACAGATATTCACCGAAGCTCATCCATCGCTTCGCGGCGCGAAAAGCCTCGGGCTGGGTTTCTGAAAGCCACAACAGCTTCGCGGGTGGATAACTCGGATGCAGCACACATCCAGTGCGGCTGTGCTGCTGGCCTTCATCAACGCGCTGGGCAAGCTTCTTCGCCGCGTCCGCACTGCGCGAATCGAATGGATGCAGAACCGGCGTCACCGCTTTGCCGTCTTCCGCGACCCCCAGGATGCTGTGCCAGAACGTATCGATTGCAACTGCCGCCGGCCGAATCCCCTTTGAGCGCATCTCGGAGCAGATTCCGTCGAGTGCCTGCGCTGCAATCTCGGTCAACTCCGCGGCATCGATTTCCCAACCCCCAGCGTCTGACGTGCTTGCGTGATAAGGGATGCGGGACTCGAAACCCGGGATTGCGTGGCCGTCGAAACCGAACAAGAGCGCTCGCGCGGAAGAACTGCCAATATCCAGCGTGAGGATGCAATCCAAAGGTCAGTTGTAGCATACGACGCTTAAGGTCCAACGTCTAGCCGCGCAATGACAGAGGCGTCAATCTGTCGACTCAACTGGCGGACGTTGCCTTCCCACTTCCCGCGCAGTCGCTTTGTTTCACCACCTTAGCGATGGCCCGTGCTTTGCCTTCCTCAAGCGCAGGCAAGCCATGCAGCCCAAAGGAAATTCGCACAACCCAAAGACTATGATCGTTACGGGCGCCGCTCAGGGAATTGGCTTAGGCGTCACAGAAGCGTTCCTCGAGCGTGGTTACAACGTCGTCGCCAATTCGCGCGACTTCAAAAAATCCACGCTGGTGCCGGCCGAAAGGCTCGCGTTGGTCGAGGGAGACATCGGGAAGGCTTCAACTGCCGCGAAGACCGCTGAGGTAGCAATCAGCAAGTTCGGCTCGATACACGGTGTGGTTAACAACGCAGGTATCTTTTACACGAAGCCGTTTACTGACTATACGGCGGACGATTTTGAGCGGCTCTCCGCAACGAATCTTGAAGGTTATATCTACATCACGCAACTTGCGGTGAAACAAATGCTCGCGCAAAAGACGGGTGGGAGCGTCATTTGCATCACCTCGGCAATGGTGGAACATCCCATCGCCGGGGTGAAATGTTCGCTGCCGATGATCACGAAGGGCGGCTTGGAGGCGATCACGCGCAGCCTGGCAATGGAGTACGCAAGTGAAGGCATCCGCTTCAACGCGGTTGCTCCGGGGGTCGTTGCTACGCCGCTGACTGCAAACAGATCGGAGGCGGACTTGAAAAGTTCGTCGCCGATGGGAACGATCCCAAATATCCAAGACCTTGTCGAAGCTGTCGTTTATCTCACCGAGGCCCGGCAAGTGACAGGGGAAGTGCTCCACGTGGACGCAGGTATGCATAACGGCAAATGGTGAGGAAGGTTTGAAAGGCAAAATGGTAAACACCGCTGAGCAGCGATTGAAGAACCTTGGCATTGCCCTCCCTCAGCCGCCCGAACCCTTCGGTATTTACGCGGAAGCGGTTCAGACCGGCAATCTGCTGTTCTTGACCGGCATGCTCCCCACTGTCGGCCGCGGGGCAAAGTACGTGGGCCGAGTGGGCGCGGAGCTGGACGTGGAAGCGGGACGTAATGCGGCCCATCTCGCGGCACTGAACGCCCTCGCCGTGGCGCGGCAGCATTTGGGATCGCTCGATAAAATCACGAGGATTGTCCGGCTCGGCGTCTCGGTGGCAACTTCCGGCGACGTTCGCGATCAGCCGAAGGTGGCCGACGGCGCTTCCGAATTACTGCAAGAGGTCTTCGGAAAAGACAAGAACCCGAGCCGCTTGGTGTATGGCGTGGCAAGCCTTCCGCTCGGAACGCCGGTCGAGTTGGAAGTCATTTTCGAGGTGCAGTGAAACACCCGACTTTCTATCGCACGGTCCAGGTAGACGGGCTCAACATTTTCTACAGGGACGCAGGTCCCCAGGATGCGCCCGTGATTCTCTTGTTACACGGGCTGCCGTCGTCATCCCGAATGTTCGAGCCGCTCCTAAGCCGGCTTTCCGATCGCTTTCATCTTGTTGCACCCGATTACCCCGGTTTTGGACACAGCGACTGGCCGGACCCGAAGAGATTCGCGTATACGTTCGATCACATCGCCGAGATCATGGATCACTTCACCGAAGCGCTCGGGGTCTCGCGCTACACGCTCTACATGCAGGATTACGGCGGCCCCGTGGGTTTTCGCATGGCATTGGCCCATCCCGATCGCATTGAGTCTCTGATCGTCCAGGACGCCGTGGCGCATAACGAAGGCCTGGGGGCAAATTGGAAGACGCGGCGAGCTTTTTGGGCCGACCGCGCTGCCAACGAGAGTGCCCTGCGCACGAATCTCCTTTCACTGGCAACAACCCGGACGCGCCATGTCGGAAACGATCCCAACGTGAATCGCTATGACCCGGATCTCTGGACCGACGAATTTGCTTTCCTGAACCAGCCCGGTCAGGCCGAAATTCAAAGCGATCTGTTCTACGACTATCGGACGAATGTTGAGGCCTATCCAAAGTGGCAGGCATGGATGCGCGAGAAGCAGCTGCGCCTGCTCGTGATTTGGGGCAGGTACGAGGCCTCGTTCGACCCATCGGAGCCGGAAGCCTATCGCCGGGATGTGCCCAACGCTCAGGTTCATGTTGTCGATGGTGGTCACTTCGCATTGGACACCGCCGCCGATGAGATCGCGGGGTTCGTTCGAGACTTTGTGGGCCGATTGGGCTAAGATACGACGAAGGTGCGGGCAAAATTCAAGCAAGCCAGGAACAAGCCAAGGTGGACGAGCTCACGATGAACCGCCGCCAATTTGTCACCGGGACTGCGGCAGGATTGGCCGGCATCGTCAGTGCACTCGCCGCTCCGGCCAAGTACGATTTGATCATCAAGAGCGGGCGGGTTGTCGATCCTGCGCGCAAGCTGAACGCGATCCGTGACGTCGTAATCACGGATGGCCGAATCGTGGCGATCGACGGCTCGATCTCGGCCAACGCCGCCGAAACCATCGATGCCAGCGGGAAATTGGTTGTCCCCGGCTTGATCGACATTCATACGCACGCGACCCGCACCAAAGATGGGCCTGCACTGTGCCTGGCCGACGGAGTGACGGGTCTGATTGACGCCGGATCGCAGGGCGCCGATCACATCGAAGACGCCATCGCGGTCGCCAAATCGGCTCCACAACAGTGCCGCGTACTGATCAACATTGGGCGCGCCGGCATTATCCCCGAAGGCGACACGATGGATATCAATCGCGCGGATGTAGCCGCGGCGCGCGACGCGATCGGGCGCAACCGCGAAATGATCGCCGGCGTAAAAGCACGATTGTCACGCGACGTCGCCGGCCCCAACGATTTTGAGGTGCTCAAGCGGGCGCAGGAGGTGGCCTCGGCCTTCCATCTGCCCGTCATGATCCACATGGGCCAGACGGTATCCCCGCTGCCCAAGCTTCTCGCGCTTCTCAAACGCGGCGATATCGTCACGCACATGTTTGCGCCGCCGCCGAACAGCATTATCGACGACAATGGGCACATTCTGCCGGAGGTGCTGGCCGCCCGCCGCCGCGGCGTCCTGTTCGACTTGGGCAACGGGCGCACTGGCCATTTGCGCTGGGATATTGCCGAACGCGTGCTTCAGGCAGGCTTCTTACCGGACACTTTTTCCACCGACTGGACTCCCGAAGCCCGCACTGCCCAGGTGATCGACTTTCCGAACGTGATGTCGAAGTTCCTGATGCTGGGCATGCCGCTCGATCAGGTGATCGCCTGTGCGACCGTCCATCCATCCCGCGCATTTCCGGTCTTCCGCAATCGGGGCACGCTGAAACCAGGTGCGCCGGCCGACGTGGCAGTGCTGGAACTCAGGGAGGGGATGTTCGAATTCGTCGATAATTTCGGCAACAAGCGGACCGGCCGCCAGCGGCTCTTCCCGAACGCCACCGTGCTCTCGGGCAAACGCGTTGCCCCTCTTCCAGCTCCTTAGGAGCATGCCTCGAAAGAAGTACGGATTGGCTCCAAGGATGGGGGATTCGGTTCCCTACCCGATGGGCTAACATACGGGAAAGGCAATTCGTGTCACACCCGAAGAATCGCGTCATGTGGACAGTTTTTCGGAAGCTCGGATGGCTGGCCGGGGTCGCCCTGATCCCGGGATTGCCCGCCCAGGTACGCTCCGCGGAAGCGAAGCCCACTACCTACGGGGTGACGGATTTTCATCACACCGAGTGGAACGGCCTCGGGGCAGTATTTGATATCAAGCAGTCCGCCGACGGCTATCTTTGGCTGACAACGTCCAAGGGCGTCCTCCGCTTCGACGGGGTTCGGTTCCAGTCGGTAGAGGAAGTAACCCGTGGAGCGGCCCAGAATAGCGAGATAGACTCGGTCTTTTTCTCGTCTTCCGGGGGCCTTTGGCTGACCACTGAGGGTGCTGGGCTTCTCTTCTGGAAGGACGGGCGACTGACCACCTTTCCAGATCGACGCTGCACTCCGACCCGAAAACAGGGAAAGCTGATCGAGGATGCTGACGGTTCCTTATGGGTGCAGGCGAAAGCTGGCCTCTTCCATCTGCGCGGCACGGTGTGCGAGCAGGCTGGCGTGGAAACGGGATATCCAGGCGGATTCCCGGCCGGCCTCCTGATGGACAGCGACGGAACCTTGTGGGTGAAGACCCAGACCGGGCCTCTGTTGTTTCTGCCGCGCGGCCAGTCAAAATTTCAGGTCAGCAAGTACGGCGAAGGCTTGTCGACCAGCTATGCTTTTCTCCATCAGGCCCCAGATGGCGCCATCTGGCTTTCGGACGACCAGGGGCTCCGGCGAGTAGCGAATAAATTGCGCACTTCTGCGCTTTCGCCCCCAGGAAAGGGTGACAAGAGGAATGCGCAATTCGGCGACTTTGCGTTCGCCCCGGATGGTTCTCTATGGGCGGTTACCGGCAAGGGCGTCCAGCGGTTCGACCACGTGGAACATTGGCCAACGCCAGTGGCCGCGGAATCGGCTCCAGGAGAAAGTTTCACGCCCGACCAACGGCTCAGTTCCGATGCCGTTTGGACAGTATTGATCGATCGAGAGGGAATCGTATGGGTGGCCACGAATTCCGGTCTCGACCGGCTTCGTCGCGCCACGCTTACCACCGTTGGGCTTCCGCCCGCACAAGAGCATGAGTATGGTGTCGCTGCCGGGGATCACGGTTCGGTATGGACTGGAAATAGCAGCTTGCCGCTCACCCATGTCGCCGCCGACGGCACAATCACCAGCTTCCCGCGCACCCGCCAGACCATCACCGTTCGGCGCGATCATACTGGAACCGTCTGGTCCGCGGGCGCCGGTGACTTCCATCTTTGGCGATCCTCTGGCGATGGGCTGTCCCCGCTGCATTACCCCGACGAAAATTTCGACTCCGTCGTGTTCGTCGCCGCCGATCGAAACAACGATCCGTGGATCACGACCATCAGCGGCCGGGCGTATCACTTGTCTGGCGGAGTGTGGAGCGAGCAGACCGAGACCCTTGGAAAAAAACCTGGCGTAGTTGGCGCCATGGTGGATGACCAGGGGGGAAACATCTGGTTTGGCTTTTCCAACAAAGTGGTCGAGTGGGATGGATCCACTTACCACCGGTTCGCCTTTCCCGACGGTAAACGCGGGGTCTCGGAAAACACGATGTCGGTCCGGGGCGATCACGTCTGGCTGGCGGGAGCAGGCGGCGTCCAGTTGTTCATGCAGGGTCAGTTCTATCTGATGCGATGGAAAGATCAGAATCTGCCCGGCCGGGTATCGGGCGTCGTAGAGACTGAGACAGGCGATCTTTGGGTGAATGGATTCTCAGGCATCAGCCATGTCTCTGCCGCCGAATTGAAGACGTGGCTCCGCGATCCGAGTAGCCCAGTTTCCGCCGAGCACCTGGATGAACTGGATGGCCTTCCCGGACTCTCGGGTGAAGTACATCCCGAGCCATCGGTGCTCGAAGCCGCCGACGGGCGATTGTGGTTTGCGACAACCAGGGGCATCGCGTGGCTGAATCCCGCGGCGCTGGAACGAAAGCCGAATCGCCTGCCGCCGCCAGTAACAATTTCGGCGGTCATCGCTAACGGAAAAACCTACCCGGGTTCCACCCGGCTCACTCTTCCCCCACATACAGAGAATCTGGAGATCGACTATACCGCGCTGAGTCTCGCCATGCCCGAGCGCGTGTTCTTTCGCTACAAGCTGGATGGCGTCGATAACGAATGGCAAAACGTAGGCACGCGCCGTCAGGCTTACTACACCAAGCTTCGCCCGGGACCGTACCAGTTCCGGGTAATTGCCTGCAATAACGACGGCGTTTGGAACGCCGCCGGAGCGATTCTGGAGGTCAACGTTTCGCCTGCCTGGTTCCAAACCACTTGGTTCCGTATGCTCTGCGTTGTTTGCGGTATTTTTCTGGTGTCGGCGGTTTACCGGCTCCGGGTACGGCAGGTTGCCGCCGGAATTAATGCGCGCTTCAATGAGCGGCTGGCTGAGCGCACTCGAATCGCGCAGGAACTGCATGACACCCTTCTGCAGGGATTCATGAGCGTCTCCATGCAGGTTCACATCGCCAAGGATTGTGTACCGTCAGATTCTGAAGCCCATCCCATCTTGACGCGGGCGCTGGAACTAATGGGCCAGGTGATCCAAGAAGGCAGAAATGCGGTTCGTGGGTTGCGCTTGTCGCACAGCGTATCCTTGGACCTGGAACAGGCCTTCGCGCAAATTCAGGAGGAGCTCGAACCGCGACGGACCAAAGAGAAGGCAGTCAAATTCCTGGTCGTCACCGAGGGTCAGCAGCGGCCCCTCCACCCGCTGCTTCGCGACGAAGTCTATCGGATCGGCAGGGAGGCGCTGATCAATGCGTTTCGGCACGCCAGGGCGAATCGAATCGACGTTACGTTGACCTTCACTTCCAACAAGCTGCGCCTGCGGGTGCGCGACGATGGATGCGGGATTGACTCCAATACTTTGCAATCGGGCCGTGATGGACACTGGGGGCTCTCTGGCATGCGCGAGAGAGCGGATCGCATTGGAGCCCGGCTCCAACTCTTTAGCAGCCCCTCGGCGGGTACTGAAATTGAACTATCGGTTCCCGGGAGTGTCGCCTTCCAGGATGAACCGGCGGCCAGACGCCGCTGGTTCCGCAGGCGCATCCCGCCAGTGGCGGCGCGTGAAGCATCTTCGGACAAATCGGCTCCGGTCAGAACGGAAGTGGAAGATGACAGAACAAACGCACATTCGCATTCTTAGCGTCGATGACCATCCGCTTCTCCGCGAGGGGATCGCAATGATCATCAAGAAACAGCCGGACATGGCGCTGATCGCGCAGGCTTCCAACGGCACCGAGGGCATTCAGTATTATCGGGAGCACCGGCCAGACGTGACTCTGATGGACTTGAGGCTTCCGGACCTCAGTGGAATCGACGCCATGATCGCGATTCGCGCGGAGTTTCCTGAAGCTCGCGTGATCATCTTGACCACTTTCGAAGGCGACGTGGAGATCCAGCGAGCTCTGGAAGCAGGCGCTCGCGGGTATCTTCTGAAAAACATGCCCCCCAGCGAATTGGTCGAAGGGATTCGACAAGTGCATGCCGGTAAGAAGCGGGTCCCACCTGAGATCGCGTCGCACTTAGCCGAACACTTGAGCGACGAAGCCCTCACCCCGCGCGAGATCGACGTCCTGCGCCACATTGCCGGCGGCAATCGCAACCGGGATATCGGAGAGCGTCTCTTCATCTCTGAAGAAACCGTCAAAGTTCACGTTAAGCACATCATGGAAAAACTGGGTGCAACGGACCGCACACAGGCCATCGCGATTGCGGCTCGCCGCGGAATCATCCAACTTTGATCTCGTGCTTCGGCGCAGGTTTTTCTAACCTTCGTCATTTATAATAGACAGATCTGCGTTTATCGGCGTTGATCATCGTTTGCGCTTCTCTCGCTTGGTCCCAGGGCGTCACAGGCGTGATTTCGGGCGTCGTGTCCGCCCCTAAGGGCGCAGTCAGAGACGCCACTGTCACCATTACCAACGTCGAGACGGGCGTCACCGCTTGGACCGGCAAGACCAATATTGACGGCATCTACCGCGCGCCCGATCTGCCAGCCGCCCGCTACAACGTCACGGTCAGGGCCGAGGGCTTCGCGGAGCAACAAGTCTCCGGCATCGAACTCGCGGTCGACCCGCGGTCGGACCTCCGCTTCGTGATGCAAGTCAGCGGAGTGGACAACAGCGTGACCGTGCAATCGACCCAGGACCTGTTGGCGTCCGATAGTTCATCGCTCGGCAACTCTATCACGCCCTCCCAACTGCGGGATCTGCCATTGCCCAGCCGAAATGTCCTGAATCTGCTGGCTCTGACGCCGGGCGTTTCCTCCGGTGGGGACATAACCAGCCAGAGTGGCTTGAGCACTTCGCAACTGTCGATCGATGGCAGCCGAACACTGAATAGCGAATTCCTAATTGACGGAGTCTCCGTAGTCAGCGGCTCCACTGGAGCGCCGCAAACTTTGCCCCCCGCCGATTCTATTCGCGAGTTCAACGTGCTGGCGGCTTCCTATTCGGCCGAGTACGGGCGGACTGCAGGCGCCATGGTCGCGTTGATCACAAACTCCGGCGCCAATCTCCTGCATGGCGCGGCGTATGGCTACTTTCGCAACGAGGACCTGGATGCCAACAACTATTTCAATAACCTGCTCGCAAAGCCGCGCTCGGAAGATCGCTACAACCTGTTCGGCGGCAAATTGGGAGGTCCGTTGCGGATCCCGAAAGTTTACGACGGAAAGAACAAAACCTTCTTCTTCGTGAACTATGAAGGGCTAATTCAGGCCTCGCCGTACAACCTGACATCGACGGTGCCTTACGGCCCTTACGCGGCGGGGAATTTTTCGGCGTCCCCCACACTCGTCTATGATCCGTCCACCAAAGCTCCTTTTCCGGGAAACGTAATTCCGTCCGGCCTGATCGATCCCGCGGCTCTGAAAATTCTCGGGCTTGTGCCGGCTCCGAATTCGCCCGGAACAATCAACAAGACCGACCAGATTGCGGCGAACAATTTCGTCTCCGTTGGATCGAGCCACCCGACCACGAATACCGGAATGGCGCGGCTGGATGAGACCGCGACGAACAGCCTTCGCTTGTTCGGTACGTTCATCCATTACAACAACTATTCGCCGACCCAACCTCTCTTCCCGGGAAGCCCTCTCGAGAGCGCGGTTGGCAACAGCGAAACCACCGGCTACGAATCCACCGCCGGTCTGACGAAGATCTGGAGCCCCAGCTTCATTTCGGTGGTCCGGTTCGGATTCTTCCGCAACAACGCCGAGATTGTTCCGCCCAGCGCGGGCATCAATGTCCAGAACACGCTTGGTATCGGGACCTCCTACGGCGAAGCCGCTCCCGAAATCAACATCAGCGGATTCTCGCTACTGGGCACCAACAGCAATACCCAACGGACCCAAATCGACAACAATTACCAGACCAATATCAACAACAGCAAGACGCTTGGGAATCACCTGCTCCAGTTCGGCTTCCAACTGAGGAAGGATCAGTTCGACGATCTGAACCCGACTGCCGACGTGAATGGGAGTTTTACGTTCGATGGCTCCATTACGAACGGCAAGAACAGTTCCGGCGATCCGATCAACGCGCTGGCCGATTTTCTTCTGGGCGACATAAAAACCGGGTCCTATTCGCTGGCGCAACCTTTGATCGGAAGACGGAATTACAACGTCGGCTTATATGTGCAGGACGATTGGAAAGTCACTCCGAAGCTTTCGCTGAATCTTGGGCTGCGCTGGGAATACGAGTCGCCAATCAACGCCGCCAATAACGAGTACTCTCGGGTGGATCCGACTTCGGGCAGGATACTTTTCGCGGGTAAGAACGCATCCGATGCGCTGAACCTGACTGCGTCAAAGCTCAACTTCGCTCCGCGCGCCGGATTGGCTTATAGCGTAACGCCCAAGACGGTGATTCGCTCAGGATTCGGGATCTTTTACGCGGGGATTTTTTCCGACCTCGGCGGCCAGGTCCTTTTCCCGGGCTATACGGTGGAACAGGCATTCAACAATCTGGGCACCGGGATCGCGCAGCCGTTCAAGCTGTCGCAAGGCTTGCCCGGCGTGGCCACCAATAACGTGCAAAATGCGCAGGCGAACATTGTCCAATTCGCCTCGGCCGCGAATCCGCTGACCCTCACCGACTACAACGGATTTACCCAAGCCGGCCCTCTTCCTCTTGTTGAGCAATGGAACTTCGGCATTCAACGCGAGATTGCGAAGGGCGCCATGGTGGAAGTGAATTACGTCGGAACCCACGGCGTGCATTTGCCTGTCGAACTGCCTTCCAATACGGTGCCCTACGATCCGGCGATCGATACCGCGGTGGCTCTTGCCAACACCACTTTGGCAACGCAAAAAGCGCGTCCATATCCCGGCATCGGCAGTTTCAACTCCATCAACATGGAAGGCACGTCCAGCTATCAGGCGCTGCAGGCCAGCATTCGCCGGCAATACGGCTCCAATCTTACGTTTGTCGCCAATTACGTGCGATCCAAGTCGATTGACGATGGCAGCGGCATTTACAACTTCTCACAACCTTCCGCCCTCAACGTCGGCCAATTCCCGCAGCAGTTCCTCGGTTTGAACAAAGGCCTGAGCGAATTTGACCGTCCCAACGATTTCACCGCCGCGATTCTCTACCGAACCCCGGGAAATCGCTGGTTGCGCAATTTCGAAATATACCCGATGCTGGCGGCGCATAGCGGTCTGCCCCTGTACATCGGGCAGAGCAATGAAAACGCCGCTCAGACCGGCACCAATCAACAGCGCCCTTACGACGTCAATTCAAGCGTCAGTCTTTACACGGCGGAAATTCCCAACGGAACTGGTGTTCAATATCTGCTGCCGGCCACTGCAGCGAATTTTCCGCTCGAGCCCGCTGGACCTTTGTTTATCGGTTCGGGGAAATCGCGGACGCAAGTGTTGCCGGTCGGCATCGGCAGCCTGGGGAGAGACGTGGTTCGCGCTCCTGGACAATTGGATCTCAATGTCGCAGTCGGCCGGGTCTTCGTCTTGCGCGAACGTCTGCAATTCACGATTCGCATGGAAGCGTACAACGCGCTCAACCACACCAATTTCCAGGCGCCGGCTTCCAGCCTGACGTTGACTACCAATTCCGCTGGTCAGCCGATTTGGAACTCACCGAACTATGGATTGATCACTGCGGCCGGGCAGTCCCGATTCCTGCAATTGGCCGGCAGATTCGATTTTTGATTCCGCCTCGGGCGCAAGTCGGCGCGAGCTTCGATGTAGGGCTTGAGCTTCGATGTAGAATGATAGGCCGGAATGGCATTCAATCGCGGAATCGCAGTTGTGTTTGTGGCGCTGTCTCTCGCGGCCCAAAGTGGCGAGACCTTCAAAGCTCGCCTCTCCCCCGTGCCGGCTGACGCCAAGACCCGTGCCGATCTCGCAGGTTCGGGCTCAGCTTCGGCCACGCTCACCGGCACGAAACTGGCGGTCACCGGTTCCTTCGACGGCCTGCGCTCTTCAGCGACGACGGCGAGTTTGCTCGGCGCAATCGGTCCCGGCGTGAGAGGGCCGGTCATTAGCGACCTCACGATTTCGAAATCCACGAGTGGCGCCATTAGTGGAGCGATCGAACTGACTCCCCAGCAGATCACCAGCCTGCGCAAAGGCGGGCTCTATGTGCAGATTTCGAGCGAGAAGGCTCCCGAAGGCGTTCTGTGGGGCTGGCTTTTGAAATAGGAGAAACATGCTGAGTAAGATTTGTTGTGTCTGTGCGTTCGCGGTGGCTTGTTACGCACAGCAACCTGGCCCATACACGGCGCCTCAAGCCGCAGCCGGGCGCGCCATCTATCAATCCAGTTGCTCTGGCTGCCACGCGGCCGATCTCACCGGTCTCAACAGCGCCTCCGCATTAGCGGGCGGACTTTTCATGAGCAGCTGGGGCGACCGCACTCCCAGCGATCTGATTGCATTTCTCGAGGGCGCGATGCCGCCCGGCAATCCCGGCAGCCTGGGCGAGCAGGCGTACGTAAACGTCACTGCATTCATTCTCGATTTCAACGGCGCGCACGCCGGTAGTCAACAATTGACCGCAGCTAGCAAAGTCGCCATCCGTTCGGTCGCAAGTGGACAAGTGCGAGCACAACCCGCGCCCGGCGAACCCATCGGAGGCCGTGCCGAAGCGCCCGTTCCACCCACACCCCGCGGCCTCGTCGTCGCCGGCGAGGTGAAGAATTTCACGCCCGTCACCGATGCCATGCTGCGCAATCCCGATCCCAATGACTGGCTGATGATCCGCCACGATTATCACGCCACCGACTACAGCCCGCTCAACCAGATCACCACGCAGAACGTCAAGGATCTACAACTCCAGTGGGTGTGGGCCATGAATGAAGGGACCAACCAACCGGCGCCCGTGGTGCACAACGGCGTGATGTACATCAACAATCCCGGGAACATCGTGCAGGCGCTAGATGCACGCAAGGGGGAACTCATCTGGGAGAATCGCATCGGCCCAACGCCGACGGGCAGTTCGCAGCGCGGCCTCGCGATTTATGACGACAAGATTTACGTCACCACCAGCGACGCGCACATCTACGCGCTCGACGCGCGCACGGGCAAGAATGTTTGGGACACCGTGATCGGCGATCGCAAACAGAACAATTACTCGACCAGCAGCGGCCCAATCGTGATCAAGGGCAAGGTGGTTCAAGGTCTCGGGGGCTGCGCGAAATATCAAGAGGAGAAGTGCTTCATCAGTGCCTACGATGCGCAAACCGGCAAATTGCAATGGAAGTTTTACACCATCGCGAAGGAAGGCGAACCCGGCGGCGACACTTGGGGCAAGCTTCCGAATTTGTTTCGAGCGGGTGGCGAGACTTGGATCACGGGCAGCTACGATCCCGATCTCGACTTGACCTATTGGGGTGTAGCGCAGTCGAAGCCATGGATGCGCGCGAGCCGGCAGTCGGGCAACGGCGCGACTTTGTTCGCCAATTCCACTGTTGCTCTCAATGCCGACACCGGCAAACTCGCCTGGTATTACTCTCATGCTCCGGGCGAATCGCTGGATCTCGACGAAGTGTTCGAGCGCGTTCTGGTGGATGGCGATGGTGGTCAGAAGCTTGTGTTCAGCGCCGGTAAAGCGGGGATCTTATGGAAGAACGACCGCGCCACCGGCAAATATATCGCACACAAGGAGACGGTTTTCCAGAACATCTACGATTCGTTCGATCCCGCCACCGGCGAGCCGCACTATCGCAATGATATCGTCGAGAACCAGTTCGGCACCTGGGTGCAGAGCTGCCCGACGTCGGAAGGCGGCCACAACTGGCACGCGATGAGCTACCATCCGGGAACGAATCAGCTCATCATTCCATTGGCGCAAAGTTGCCAGGAGATGCTGGCGCAAAAAGTGGAGCTGAAAGAAGGCGGAGGCAGCGCGGGCGGGGCAAATCGGCGATTTTATGAATCGCCGGGATCCAATGGCAACGTCGGCAAGCTGGCGGCTTACGATGTGAAGACGCTGAAGGAAACCTGGAAGATCGAACAGCGGTCGCCGTTTATGACTGCTGTAGTATCGACGGCCGGCGGCGTCGCTTTTGTCGGCGACATGGACCGGGTGTTCCGGGCGATTGATGTGAAGACCGGAAAGGTCCTATGGGAGACGCGCCTCGGAACTTCCGTGCAAGGTTACCCGCTAACGTTCAGCATCGCTGGTCGGCAGTACATCGCGGTGTCGAGCGGTTTGGGTGGTGGCAGCCCTCGCATGGTTCCGACCGTGCTCGCACCCGAAGTGCACTACCCGTCGTACGGAAACGCGCTGTACGTATTTGCGCTGCCCGAAAAGACCGCCGACAAGAAATAGCGCGAGCTATTTGTCCGGCTTTGCGCTCGGCGTTTGCTCACTGGCATCCGTACCGATGAATAGCTTTTTGCCGTCGGGGAATGTCAGATCGCGGCCGTTCGCGCGGTTGGCGCCGTCCTTGGCCTGATAGCCTTCCACTACAATCTGGGTGCCGGGTTCCAGCGAGTGCTTGGTGAATCCGCGCCGCAGCAGGGAATTCGGGCTGCCGCCTTCGATCATCCAACTGGTCACAGTGCCGTCCGCATTTTTCACGTCAATGTGAATCCAGGAATGCGGATTGATCCATTCCATCTGGGTCACCGTGCCTTGCAGCTTCACTGGCTTCGAGACGTCGAATTCAGAAGCAAACGAATGGTGCGCCCAAGCAGGCAGCGCAGCTGCAATCAAACAAGCGCCGACGAATTTCTTCATTTCCCGCCCTGCTGCTTTTTCTCGTCCGCCCGCGCGCCGCTCAGGTTGTTCCTCATTCCGTAATTCCCCTCGTGGCAAGCGTACTCAAAGATTGGACCTTTGATCTTCGTCATCGGAATCTCCGCGCTCCAGGAGTGCGCCCAGGTGGAAGGATCGTCCACGGTGAACTGATAGAGCACGGTGTCCGCATCCACACGCCGGAAGCGCTCGACAACGTGCAGATTCGCGCTGGAGCCTCGGAACGCGGTCTTGTCGGTGAAATTCGTGGTGTCGACCACCAGCGTGTCGCCTTCCCAGTGGCCGCGCGAGTCGCCCATCCACTGGCGAACGTCGGCGGGAAGATGCGGGCTGCCGTCGGTTGGAATCATCCGGACATCGTGAATCATTTCCTGCGTGATCGCGACGTAGCCGGGCCCTTGCACGATCTGCAGGTTGCTGTTGTAGCCCACCGGCATCATCGGCGGACCTTCGTTACCCCACATGATGCAGCGCTCCGCGAGGCCGCGATTCTCGGGACCATCGAACTCATGGCCCTTGTTCTTTGCGGCGCGGTCGGCATTTCTCTGGCGAGCCTCGGGCGTCATCGGCGGAACGTGCCCATCCGGCGGATCTGTGATCAGTGACGTGCGGATATTCGCGGCGACCTTCGATTGGCTTCTCTCCAAGCCGAACTGGGCCATGTTGTAGTGCACATCGGCGTAGGTTCCCGGGCCCGTCGGCTCGGGCGTCGCCAACTGGCGCTTAGCCCACTCGGCGGCCTCTTCGGGCGTGAAGAAGGCCTTGTCGGCGAGCTCCTTGGGGCGTTCGAGCGGCGTGACGGTGGTGTTAGTCCAATAGCCTTCGAGATCCGGCCGACCGTCGGCGGTGCGCACTGATGTCGCTGCTGTCGATGACGTCGTGGCAGGTTTTGCCGCCAGCGCCAAGCTCTGCGCGGGAGCCAGCGACGCTCCAGCGCCCAGGAAAGCCAGCGCACTCAAGGTGATGTGAAGACGATGGGCCATGGTCGTCCCTCCTATTTACCGCCGCTTCTGATCGTATATTTTGGCGGGGCGGGTGTCAATGCGGGTGGCGTTCCAATGCCGGGCGCTTTCAGTTCTTGAGCCGGATGTTCGCCGGGATAGACGTGGCCGTCACGCAACCGCCTGCAGCCCATTCTTTGCGACTAACGAAAGCAGTTTCAACGATGCCCCTTGCGGCCGTTTTTCGCCACGCTCCCATTGACTCACCAGGCCGGTCGTCACGTTCAGGTACCGGGCGAACACGGCTTGGCTCGCGCCCTCCCGCAGACGGAGCGCACGGATTTCTTTCGGCCTGAGCGGACGCACCGGCGTGAGGCACAGTTCATCGAATTCCCGCATTGTGCACTTGTCCATGACGCCAGCCGCATACAGACCTTCGGCGGTCTCGTGTATCGATGCCATTAAGGAACTACGATATTGCTTTCTCACCACAAGCAACCTCCACCAATGCTCCAACTGCAATCACGCGTGCAATCGTTTTGTCGTCGTAAGCCAACAATTCGGTTGCAAGTTTCTTGAGGCTACAAGCTCGTCCTTCTCAATATTGTCCATTTCGCTCTTGGCGAAGCCGTGAACAAAGATGGCCCGCATGCCTACCTTAAAGACAATAAGCATCTGAAACCCGCCTGACTTTCCTTGACCCGGGCGCGCAATCCGCTGCTTAATAATTCCGCCACCCAGATCCGCAGCAATCAAACGTCGTTCCGCATCCAGTATCGACCCGCACAGGGCGCGATCCAGAATGCCGGCCTTGTCAACCAAACGGGTAAAGGCCTTCGTTTTGAAGATGCGCACCCAATGAACCACTATAACACTGCGTGCTATAGTTGCCGCAAGCCGACTGGCGCTACTTCAGCGCGAATGTGAACAGCGCGTTCCCCGCGCACACCGCCACGTACTGCTTGCCATTCACCGAGTACGACATCGGCCCGCTATTCACTTGCCCGCCCAGCGCCGCCTTCCACAACAGCTCACCGGTACGATCGTCGAGAGCAAAGAAGTATCCCTCGCGGCCGCCGCTGAACAGGAGATCGGATGCCGTGGTCAGCACGCCGGCCCAAGTGATGTCGTTCATCTTGAATTCCCACTTGCGCTCGCCGGTCTTGGGGTCGAAAGCCCGCACCGCCCCGTAGCCTTCTTCTTCGGTTTTGAGATTCGTCCCTAAAGTCGAAGCCGCCATCGGCGTATTGCCCGTGCCCTTCGGCCTTCCGCCTTCGGTCGCGATGGTTCCCGTGTTCTCCCACGACGAAATGTAGAACAGCCCCGTCCGCGGACTATAGGACGGCGGATACCAATTGGTCGCGCCGAGCACCGTAGGTTTCACCAGCGCGCCTTCCGGCGTCGGCACCTTACCCGGAACCCGCATGGGACGGCCTTTTTCGTCGAAGCCGCTCATCCAATTCACCTCGACGAATGGCTTGCCGAATAAAAACTGGCCGGTGACGCGATCCAGCACATACATCAGGCCGTTGCGATTGGCCCACAACATCACTTTGCGCGGCTGGCCCTTCCATTCCAGGTCCGCAAGCACGGCCACTTGCGTGGAATCGTAGTCCACTTCGTCGTGCGGCGTGAATTGATAAAACCATTTCAGCTTGCCCGTGTCGGCGTCCAAGGCCAGCACAGAATCGCTGTACAGATTGTCGCCGGGGCGATTGCGGCCGTCCCAGTCCGGCTGCGGATTGCCAGTGCCCCAGAAGGTCAGATTCGTTTGTGCGTCGTAGGAGCCGGTGTTCCAGATGGACGCGCCGCCCTTTTTCCAGGACTCGTCCTTCCACGTTTCATGACCCGGTTCACCCGGCCCGGGAATGGTGTGGAAGCGCCAAACCTCCTTGCCAGTAGCTGCATCAAAGGCAGCGATGAATCCTCGAATCCCGATATCGCCGCCGGCCGCCCCGAGGATGACCTTGTCCTTGACGACCAGCGGCGCGTGCGTAATCGAGTAGTTCTCACCCGCGTTCGCTACTTTCGTGTTCCAGATCGGCCGCCCGGTCTTGGCGTCGAGAGCGATCAAGTGCGCATCGAGCGTACCCATGAACAAGGTGTCGCCCAGGATCGCCAGTCCTCGATTCACATTGCCGCAACAAGCATGCGCTTCTTTCGCGTTGTTGTATGGAAACGTCCAGAAGATTCGCCCAGTCACCGCATCGAGCGCGACCACATCATTCGGCGCCTGCACCGTATAAAGGACGCCGTCCACCACCAGCGGCGTCGCTTCGAATTTTTCAAGCGAGCGCGCTTGAAATACCCACTGCAGTTCCAGGTTTTTGACATTGGCGGGCGTGATTTGCGCCAGCGGACTGTAGCGCTGGCCCAACACGGTTCCCGAATACGTCAACCAATTCTGCGGTTCCTCGCGAGCGTGCAATATGCGGTCAAACGTTACGTCCTGGCTCAGCAGCGATCCCGCTGCGAGAAACGGCAACAGCCATCGTCCTCTCATTTGGTCCCCGTACCTTTCAACGACGCCATGTAGCTGACGACGTCCGACAGCTCCTGGGTGTTCAGTTTGTCCTTATAAGACGGCATTCCGGAATTCGTGATCACCTTAACTTCACGCAGGTCCGTTTTCGAGAACGATCGCAGCATCTCGCTGGCATCCAACATTTGAACAGTGAAAGTGTCCAAGTTGAGAAGCCGTCCTTTATACTCTTTGCCATCCTTCGTCACCACGCGCACGGTCCGATATTCGGGCGACGGATCCCGCGCCGCATCGAGTAACGCTCGCTCCAACTGCACAGCGCGGCGCAACCCACCGATATCGGTAAGATCCGGTCCAAGCCGCGAACCGCGCGTGCCGACGCGATGACAGTCGAGACACGCGCCCTTGCTTTCGAACACCAGCTTGCCCCGCGCCGCATCGCCATCCGGCAGCGTGCGTTGTCCAGGCGCCGACATCGACCGCACGTACGCCATTACCGGAAAGCCCATAAACTCCGGAAAAGTCGCAGCCGGCATGGGAGTGCCGGGGATGCCTTTCAAGATCACGCGCTGCAAGTCTTCATCCGATTTGACGCTCAGAAACTTCCCGCGCGAAAAATTCACCCCGGGCACCTGATCGCCCTCCGGTCCGTGACAGCCGAAGCAATTCGCCTGATAAACACGCGCGCCGTCTTCCACGTCCGTCGCCGTGTAGCTGTGCTGGGCACGCAGCGCGCCGGCCGCCAGCAGCAGCAAACAAGCCCCAGTTGATTTGCGCATCCCGATCATCATACAGAAAGTGAACACTGATTGGTGTAATATCGCAGAACAAGGGAGCAGGACCATGAATGTTCGGATCGCCTTCTGTGCGGCTGTGTTGGCTGCGAGTTTGCTGGGGCAATCGCCAACGAGCGAATGGCATTTCTACGGCAGCGACGCTCACAGCACGAAATATTCGCCGCTCGACCAAATCAACCAGGACAACGTCAAGCAGCTCCAGACCGCCTGGCGTTGGCACGGTGCCAACTTCGGTCCGCGCCCGGATACCAATTGGGAAGTGACGCCGCTGATGGTCCACGGCATTCTCTATTTCACGGCCGGAACGCGGCGCGATGCCATCGCCGTGGACGCGGCCACGGGCGAAACGCTGTGGATGTATCGCTTGGATGAAGGCGAGCGCGGCACGCGTGCGGTGCGATTCAACAATCGCGGCTTGGCTTATTGGACCGACGGCCAGGGCGACGAGCGCATCCTGCTCATCTCACCCGGCTACCAATTGGTCGCGCTGAATGCCAAGACCGGCACACCGATTCCAGGCTTCGGCTCGAGCGGCATCGTCGAACTGCTCAATGGTCTGGACCGCACCAACATTCCGCCCGGTGTGATCGGCGCGACGTCTCCCGCCATCGTGATCCGCGATGTCGTCGTGGTTGGCGCGGCGTTGGGCGTCGGAGCCGCGCCCAAATCTAAAGAAAGCGTGCCTGGATATGTACGCGGTTACGACGTCCGCACCGGTAAGCTGCTGTGGACTTTCCACACCATCGCGCTCGCCGGCGAGACCGGCAACGAGACTTGGGAAGACGGGTCTTGGAAGTATACCGGCAACACCGCCGTGTGGGCGCCGATGAGCGCCGACGAAGAACTCGGCTACGTGTACCTGCCGGTGGAAATGCCCACGGGCGACGTCTACGGCGGCCATCGTCACGGCGACAATCTGTTCGGCGATAGCCTGGTGTGTCTCGACGCCCGCACCGGGACTCGCATCTGGCACTCGCAGCACGTCCATCACGATATGTGGGATTGGGACAACCCCGCGGCTCCGGTTCTGGTCGACATCACCGTCGACGGAAAACCGATCAAGGCGGTCGCGCAAGTGACCAAGCAATCGTACGTGTTCGTGTACGATCGCGTGACGGGCAAGCCGGTGTGGCCCATCGTCGAGAAACCGGTCCCGATCTCGGATGTGCCCGGTGAGAAAAGCTCGCCCACGCAGCCGGTGCCGAGCAAGCCCGCGCCGTTCGATCTGCAAGGCGTCACAACCAACGACCTGGCCGACTTCACGCCCGAGATCAAAACCGAAGCGCTGAAGATCGCGGCGCAATATAAGCTTGGGCCTATTTTCACACCGCCCATCGTTTACGATTCCAACGGTAAGCAGGGGACGCTTCAGGTTCCAGGCGCTGGCGGCGGCGCGAACTGGCAAGGTGCATCGGCGGATCCCGAGACCGGCATGTTGTACGTTCCGTCCAACACCGCGCCCTACTTGTCTGCCTTAGTGCACGATCCTAAGCGCAGCGACATGAATTACATCGCGCGCGGCGGCATTGGCGGGATCGGCCAGCCGATGGGACTTCCGTTACTCAAACCGCCCTATGGCCGCATCACCGCTATCGATTTAAACACTGGTGAGCACGCCTGGATGGTCCCCAACGGCGAGACTCCTGACAACATCAAGAACAATCCGGCGCTGAAAGGCATCGATACCAGCAAATTCGGCGGGCCGAACAAGGCTCCCCTGCTGGTGACCAAGACGCTGCTGTTCGCCGGCGGCGGAACGCAGTTTCGCGCGCTCGACAAGAAAACCGGCGCGGTGGTGTTTGACATGAAGCTTTCGGCCAACGATACCGGAGGTCCCATGACGTATCTGTTGAACGGGCGCCAGTATATTGTGGTGGCGGTCACGAGCCGCGATTCCGGGCCGGAGCTGATAGCGCTCGCGCTGCCGCGATCCGGGGGCGAAACTCGTCCGGCGGCCGCTCCCGAGCAGTAGCTTCTCGATATCCACTAAGGCTTTTTCCAAACCAGCGCTAGGACCCGTATTAGAGAAACGGCCCCGTCTAGACGCGATAAGCCATATAGCGGATGTCTTATCAGTCAGAGTCTCGCTCGAAAATTGCCGCGCTCTGGATAGCAATCCTTGTTTCACCCGCGCTTCAAGCGGCCGGCCGGCAATTCCTGCATGGCCACGTGCCCGATGCGGTAACCGCTTCCACGGCCGTCGGCCCCTTGCGCCCGTCGGATCAGATGGATTTGGCAGTCGGCCTGCCGCTGCGAAATCAGGAGGAGTTGAACCAGCTTCTAAAAGATCTGGCCGACCCCACGAAGCCTAACTTCCGGCGATATCTGACTCCGGCGCAGTTTGCCGAGCGCTTCGGCCCATCGGAGTCCGATTACCAGTCCTTGAGCGCGTTATTTGAAGCGAACGGTCTCACTGTCACGGCCACGCATCCCAACCGCATGATCGTGGATGTCCGCGGAACGGTTGCGGACATCGAAAGTACATTTCACGTTCACCTGCTCTACTGGCGTCATCCAACGCGCGGCACGTTCTTCGCGCCCGATCGCGAGCCGTCGCTCGATGCGGGGGTAACCATCCTGGATATCGCGGGCCTCGATAACTTCGTTCTTCCCCGCCCCATGGATCTCAGGTCGCGGGCCTTCAGCAGCGGGCAACCCTTCGCGCAAACCCTGGCAACGGGCTCAGGGCCTGCGGGTCTTTACATCGGCAACGACTTCCGCAATGCCTACGCTCCGGCGGTGACGCTCAACGGCGCCGGCCAGGCGGTGGGGCTGTTCGAACTTGGAGGCTTTTACGCCAGCGATGTGCAAGCCAATTTCCAAGTGGCCGGCCTTGCTCCCGTACCGGTGCAAACGGTTTTATTGGATAACGTGAGCGGTCAGCCCGGCAGCACGAATGTCGAGATAACACTGGACATAATGATGGCGGCCTACATGGCGCCCGGCCTAAGCCGCATCATCGTTTATGAAGGCAACAACGGGAACGACGTGCTGAACCGCATGGTCACCGACAACCTGGCGAGCCAGTTGAGTTCCTCCTGGACCTTCGCTACGTCCAACGCCACCACCGACCAGATCTTCATCGAGATGATTGCTCAGGGGCAGTCGATGTTCCAGGCATCGGGCGACAGCGGGGCTTACCACGCGACGATCATGCCTCCGGCGGACGACCCCCACGTCACCGTGGTCGGCGGCACAAGTCTAACGACAGCGGAAGCAGGTGGCGTTTGGGAATCGGAAACAGCTTGGCCGGACTCGGGCGGCGGCGTTAGCGCAACCTGGCCGATTCCAAGCTATCAGCAGCAGGTCAACACCACCTCGGCCGGTGGCTCGGCAATCATGCGCAACATTCCGGATGTGGCCATGATCGCCGCCATCCAGATCTTTCTGATCTGCAATGACGGGCAGGAGATCGAGGTGGGGGGCACCAGCGCCGCAGCTCCCTTGTGGGCCGGCTTCATGGCTCTTGCAAACCAGCAAGCGACGACCAGCGGAAAACCGGCGGTCGGATTCGCTAATCCCCCGCTGTACGCCATCGGCCGGGGAGCAAATTACGAAAGCAGTTTTCACGACATCACCACGGGGAGCAACGGCTACAATGCACTCCCCGGCTACGATCTAGCTACGGGATGGGGCACGCCGGCCGGCCAACCCTTAATCAACGAATTAGTCGGAGCGTCCAGCCCGGCGTCCTTCGCACTGGCCTCATCGGCCTCTACGCTCTCGGTCGCGCCGGGAACAAGCGGCCACGTCACGATTACCATCAACCCGCAGCAAGGTTTTAGCGGCGCCGTAGCTCTCACCGTAACGGGCCTGCCAGCTGGAGTCGCCGCATCCTTTAGCCCGGCGAGTGCTACTACCACGAGCACGTTAACGCTGGCCGCAAGCGCTTCCGCAGCCTCGTCGACATCGACGATTACCATCACCGGAACCTCGGGCGGCATCACCACCCCTTCGCGACTGGTGCTGAATGTAACAGCGATTCAGGCATTCACTATCGCCGCGTCGGCAACGAGCGTGAATCTTCCACCGGGTGGCGCCGCCACCGTCACGATCAGCGCGCAGAATGGCTTCGATGGGTCCGTGAGTCTCGCCGCGTCGGGCCTGCCTAAGGGCGTAACCGCAGCCTTCAGCACCGCAACCCCAACCAAGCCGGGCACATTAACGCTCACCGCGAGCAGTTCGGCGACGCTCGGGACTTCCACCGTTTTGATCACAGCTACTTCAGGCGGCTTGCGCAGCCAGGTGGCTATCAATCTAACGGTGTCCGCGCAATCGCGCTTTGCAATCACCGCAGCGGCCCCGAACTTCAGTATCAAACAAGGAGCGAGCGCCGCGAGCACGATCACAGTGGTTCCACAAAACGGATTCGACGGAACAGTCGCGCTTTCCGCCACCGGCGTGCCCTATGGCGTGACGGCAACGTTCAGTCCGATGACGGCGCTCAGCAGCACGCTCACATTTAGTGTCTCGCCGAACGCGTCCACGGGGCTTTCGCCGGTTACGATCACGGGGACGTCGGGCGGCGTATCGAGCAAAGTCACAATTGCGCTCACCATCGCAGCTCAGCCGCGTTTTACTCTGGGCGTGACTCCAGCCAGCCTCAGCGTGAATCCGGGCGCCAGCGCCACGAGCACCATCACAATCTTTGGTGTCTACGGGTTCAACGACACCGTCGCGCTAGCTGCTACTGGCTTGCCTACCGGCGTGACCGCCAGCTTCAGCACCGCGACAGCGGGCAAGAGCGTCGTCACTTTCTCGACAGCGAAGACCGCCGCTGCGGGCACATCTACTGTCACGATCACGGGCACGTCGGGCAGCGTATCTGCCAAGGTCACCATCGCGCTCACCATCACAACGCCCGGTTTTACTCTCGCGGCGATTCCTGGGAGCGTGAGCATTACTCCGGGCGCGAGCCGCACATCGGCCATCGCGATCTTGGCCCGATACGGATTCGACGGCACCGTCGCGCTGTCTGCTTCGGGCTTACCCTCGGGCGTGACCGCCAGCTTTGCCGCTGCGACAGCCGATAAGACCGTCGTAACTTTCTCTGTAGCCAGTACCGCCGCGTTGGGCACCTCTACCGTGACCATCACCGGCACTTGCGGAAGCCTCTCCAGCAAGACCACCATCGCGCTCACCATCAGCCATCTATCAACGCAGTAGCTTAACCGGGTAAACTGATGTTTCCCCATGAGCGAGCCTTTGTGGCAAAAAAGCGCGGTCGAGATCGCGGCTGGCATTCGAGCGAAACAGTTCTCGTGCTCGGACGTAATGGCATCTGTCGTCGAGCGCATCCGTGAGCTGAATCCCAAGCTGAACGCGATCGTGATTGATCTCACCGACCACGCACTCGCCGAGGCAGCCGCAGCCGATCGCGCGCGCACCGAGTCCGCTGAGCCCGGGCCGTTGTTCGGTGTCCCTGTGACCATCAAGGTGAACGTCGACCAGGAGGGGCAAGCGACCACGAACGGGCTACCCGCCCTTGCGAATCTGATCGCTCCCGCCGACGCGCCGATCGTACGTAACTTGCGCCGCGCGGGCGCCATCATTGTTGGCCGCACAAACACGCCCGAGGTTTCCATGCGCGCGACCACCGTGAACCCATTGCACGGGCGCACCTGGAACCCGTGGCATCCCGACGCGTCTCCCGGCGGATCGTCCGGCGGCGCGGGAGTTTCGGCGGCCGCTGGTTTTGGCCCGATCCATCACGGCAACGACATCGGCGGCTCGCTCCGTTTTCCAGCATTTGCCAACGGCGTCGCAACCATTAAGCCGACCACCGGCCGCGTTCCGGCTTTCAATCCCTCGGCGACCGTCGAACGCGGTCTGCTCGCCCAGTTCACATCGGTGCAAGGCGCGATTGCCCGTACCGTTGCCGACGTTCGTCTCGCCACTCGCGTGATGGCAGGCGGCGATGTGCGCGATCCATTGTGGATGCCGGCGCCCTTCGATGGCGAGCCCTTGACAAAACCCATTCGCGTCGCGGTCACGCGCAACGCTCACGGATACCCGATGCATCCTGGCATCGTCAGTTTGATCGATCGGGCCGCCGGTTTCCTGAGCAACGCAGGATACGAGGTCGTCGAGGCCGAGCCGCCGTCCATTATGGAACCGGCACGCGGCTGGTTCACTGTTCTGCTCACGGAACTCAAGGGAACGCTTGGCCCCCTGATCGACAAGTTTGGAAGCGACGATCTGCGCCGCATCTTCGGCTGGTATTACGAAATCGGAAAGACTCTCGATCTTGATGACTACCGCTCCGGTCTCGCCGATCGCACGCGCATGATGCGCGCATGGAACGTGTTCCTCGACGCGTATCCATTGGTGCTGACGCCGTTCATGATGCGGCCGATGTATTCGTGGAATTACGACGCGCTGGGATACGCGGAGACAAAAGATCTCTTCGATTCCGCGGTGTATAGTTACGGCATCAACTATCTGGGGCTGCCCGCCGGGTTCGTGCCGGTCGATCTGGTGGAAGATCTGCCGGCAGGCATTCAGCTCGTCGGGCGGCGCTTCCGCGAGGACGTGATCCTCGACGCCATGGCCGCCATCGAGGAATGCGCGGGTTCTCTGGTCAAACGATTGTGGGCGCGGTAACGGCCGCCCTTAGGCAGATTCACGCGCTACCGGTTGGACCAACGGCAGAGCGATCGAAAACACCGTAAATCCAGCGCTGCTTTCCACCCAGACCCGGCCTTCGTGAGCCTCGACGATTCTGCGCGTAATCGATAAGCCCAAGCCGGACCCCGAGGGGCCTTGGCCGTTTGGATTGGCACGATAGAACTGCTCGAAGATGCGCTCGCGGTCCGACGCGGGAATCATGGGCCCTTCATTACGCACCGAAATCTTGGCCTGCGCGCCGCCCAGTTCCACCCGGATGTCGATCGGTGTGCCGGGAACGGAGTATTTGTACGCGTTATTCACAACCTGGCCTAAGGCATCCGACATGAGCTTGCGATCGGCCAGCACCGGAACGTCCTCGGCGGGATATGAAATGCGGAGGCGGGTGTGCGGGTCCATCGGCTGCACCGTTTCGTCAACTACGTCGGACAGCATCAGGATTTCGCGGCGGGGTACGATCGTCGCGCTGTCGAGCTTGGCGGTACGGATGAGCTGGGAGGCAATGTCGCTCAACTTCTTGGATTGCTCGTCCAGCAAACTCATGAGCATCTCCTGCGTTTCAGAAAGTCCCCCGAGAGCGAGCAGTCCTGAACTAGCCGCCCAAATCGTCGCGACCGGCGTCTTTATTTGATGGGCCAGAGAATCCAAAACAGCTGCGCGCAGTTGTTCGGTTTGGCGAACAGCCTCGGCGCGGCACTCCCGTTCAAGAGACCGGAAGCGTTCGAACGAAATCGCGCATAACGAAGCCAAAGCTGTAGCAATTAAAGGCCGAAGCGGGGAACCGCACAGCGACAGGCCGCCTTCGGGGTGAAGATCTACCCGCAATACACAGAACCAACTTTCGAACGCGGGATCATATTCGTTGCCGTCGCGCAGGTACGCTTGCCGGGCCCGTTCCCCCGATTCGGGAATTGCCTCGCCAGCCGAGTAGATGTTGCCCGAGACGGCATCGTAGATGACAACCGATTTCAGGTCGAAGGAATCGCGAATCACAGTGGCCAGAATGTCGCCTGGATCCTGGGATCGATTCAAAAGGAAGACGTGCAGCGATACCTGATAGAGCCGCTCGGCGTCGCGCCGATCCCGAACTGCCTCCGCAGTCCTGGCGTTGGCGGTATTGGATAACCGGCTTATCACTAAGGCAGTTAGTTCAAAAGCTACAAGCGCAACCCAATTCGCTGGGTCACTTACTGAAAAACTAAACACCGGCGGTACGAAGAAGTAATTGAGGCAGAGAACTGAAACCACCGAGGTGACGGTAGCCAGCCAGAATCCCCCTCGTATCGCCGCCCCAATTATAAGGATGAGATAAAGAAACCCCGCAGTGGCCAGGTTCAGATGAAAGTGGTAGGCGAACCAGGTGCAAGCTGCGACCGTGCCCAAGCTGGTAAGGAATCGCGCAATATTGCCAAGCAATCGCGCGGTACCTTGAGGCCCAGCGTACTTATGGTAGAACACCCGGTTGTAAGCTACGCCGAAAATTGTTTCAGCGACGTAACACTCCTGTTTTCAAGTGTATCACGTGTGAACGAGGCGCTCGGGAGTGGTATCGTTCGCAATCATCTTCATGCTTTTTTTATGCCTCTTCGCCCATACTGCCATTTGTATCCATGCTAAGGAGAGTAGCGCCACGTGATGTCTCTGAAAGGTGCGACGTTTATCACACCGTCGATTCAGGGCAACCTCGGATGTGCTGCAGCCCCGTCTCTCTGCATCGCTTTTCAAGTTGCGCGAGTTAGTTTAAGACACCTCATTCTGCGCTCGTGGAGCGTAGAGAGTAGTGCCGGAAGGACCCGTCTGCCTTGCCGCTGAGCACGCAAAGCGCCGGGCCGGCAGCAACTTTCACCTCGCAACCCCATTCGGATGTGGCGGTTCGCGAGGCGTTCGTAGCGCGACCGAATAAGCAAAAACGAACCCAACTGCGGGCCGAAACGCCTTGGTGGCGTTCGCTGCAGTGGTGTGCCCTTGGAAGCTTCGGCGTGGGGATAATCACCTGGGCTGGGTTCGAATTACAGTTTAATTTCGCCGCGGCAAGCTTGTGCTACCTGCTACTGATCGTTCTGATCTCGCTAACCGGCGATTTTCCGGCCTGCTGCGCTGTTGCGCTGGTGGCGCTCGGAAGCCTGGACTATTTCTTCACGAGTCCGATCCTGTCGTTCCGTGTCGGTCGTCCGGTGAATATCCTGGCGTTAGTCTGCTTTATGGCTACCGCTTTGGTGATCACACGGCTGGTGTCCAAGGTGAGGGACAAAGCCGAGTTATCGTACGCCCAGCATCAAAAGACCCAGCAGCTCTACGAAGTTGCGCAGCATTTATTAGCTGCCGACCCCCGCGAGGCCTCAGGTGCGTTCTTGGAGCCCTTTCGCGGCGCGTTCGGAGTAAGAGCCGCGTGCTTGTTCGATGCCGAGAGCAGCGAGTTGCACGCCGCCGGGGAGTCCGAGTTCGATCTTCAGCAGCGAACCAGGGATGCCTTCATCCGCGGCAAGAATGACGATGACGGGCGGAATTCGGTGTTCGTGCGCTGCATTCGGGTGGCGGGCCGCACCACCGGCGCAGTCGGGTTTGAAGGATTGGAGGACGCCGCGCTTACGGCGGGTCCGCTGACCGCGCTGGCGGCGGCTCTTCTGGAAAGAACCCACGCTGTCAGGAACGCGAACCAAGCTGCTGCGGCGGCCCAAACAGAAGCCTACCGCTCGGTGATCCTCGACGCATTGGCCCATGAATTCAAAACTCCGCTGTCCACCATTCTCGCCGCGGCCGGAGCATTGCGGGAAGCAGCTTCCTTGGGTCCCGAGCACCTTGAAATGGCTGAAACCGTCGAAGCCGAAGCAGCGCGCTTAGGGCGCCTGACCACGCGCCTGATTCGCACGGCGCGGCTGGAGCAGGAGGAAATCCGGCCTTGGATGGAACCAACGCACTTCGGCTCCGTGGTGGCCGATGCGGTAAACCAATATTCCAAGCTTTCCGCCGACCGCCGCATCAACGTGCTGGAGCGCTGTCACTCCACCGAAGTTCTGGCGGATCGCGATTTACTTCGCCTGGCCATCAGCCAATTAGTGGATAATGCCTGTAAGTACTCGCTTGCCGGGTCCCCGGTCGACCTGATCATTTCCACGCAAGACGGCCGTGTGTCACTAAAGGTGCTGAGCACCGGCACGCCGATTTCGTCCAGCGAAAGAGCCCATATCTTCAACCGCTTCTATCGCGGCGTGGATGCCCGCCGCATGACGGCTGGGACGGGGTTGGGCCTGTACGTGGCGCGCAAGATCGCGATCGCCCACGGCGGGAATTTGGAGTTGGATTCTGACTCCTCCACCGAAGACAGCGTGACGTTTCGAATGACTCTGCCGATTCCTGAAAGCGAGATGGATGACATCCGCGGTTAGCTGTAGCATTTTGGTTGTCGATGACGAGCCTTCGCTGCGCAAAGTAATTCGCGCTTCTCTGGCCGCCGGCGGTTACACGGTGGAAGAAGTTGGCACGGGGACCGATGCCGTGGGGCTTCTCCAACGGCGCTCTTTCGACCTGGTTCTGCTGGATATCAACATGCCTGGCTTGAACGGGCTGGAAGCTTGCAGGAAGATCCGCTCCATTGCGCCACATACCGGCATCGTCATGGTCACCGTGCGCGACGCCGAGGAAGACAAAGTACGCGCTCTTGAAGCCGGCGCCGACGACTACGTCACGAAGCCATTCCGGTTCCGCGAGCTGGTGGCGCGCATTGGCGCGGTTCTCAGGCGCACGCGCAGGCATAGCCTGGGTGAACCCAGCTTCGTGGAGGCGGGCGATTTACGAGTGGACTTTCGTCGCCGCAAGCTGTGGAAACGATCGGAGGAAATTCATCTCTCTCCAAAGGAATTCGATCTCCTGGCCTTCTTAATGAAGAACCAGGGCGCCCCCATGACCCACGCGAAGCTCCTAGGCGCTGTCTGGGGACCCGAGTATGGAGGGGAGCTTGAGTACTTGCGCTCTTATGTCCGGATGTTGCGCAAGAAAATCGAAGATGACCCTGCTCAGCCGTTCTATTTGATGACCGAACCTTGGGTTGGATATCGCTTCAACAATCCCGCTGACTCAGGTCTCCCTTCAGCTCAGTTACTCGACGAAGACGCCTAAGAGGCGGCTTGAGCCTGCGCTAGGGCTCGGCGGACTGCCATCTTTATGCCTTTTTTATGAATTTCCCCGCACACTAAGCTAGCGCCATGGCTGCCAGAGTTGAACCGATTCCCCAACAGCCTATCCAACTTCCAGTTGGAAGCGGGGCGCTGCCCGTCTATCGAACTCGGTCGCGCTCCCAAGACCAAGATACGGAAAACATTGAAGAGTTTTCCCTGAACGAACTGCGGCGAAAAATCCGGCAAAATCGCGTCAGCTTTCCCGCGCAGGTTCCGACATTTCCCAAACATGACAGGCCCGATCTCCAGCGCAAGACCGTACAGCTCTATTTCCTGTTGGGCTGGAGCTGTGACCGGATAGCGCAACGGCATGGGCTTCTTCGCCAGCGGGTTCAGCAAATCCTGTCCACTTGGAAGCGGCGTGCGATTCAAATGGGATATATCCAGGAAATCCCGCCAGCCATCCCCACTCTCCCTTAGCATTGGCCTGCGCACCCGTTACTAACGTCACTATTCGTTTGCGTCGTGATTGCAGTCGCTTGCGAGAGACCAATAGTAACTGCTTCTATAGACCATAAGAGATTTGGATCGACTTCCTTTAATCCTCACAACTTCCTGACGAAAATTTCATAGCCTTTATGACTTTTTCATGTGCCTAGCCGCATACTAGTCCAACAAGTCAGCAGTTACAAGCAGCTGTAAATCGAGTGAGAGCGTGTTTCAGAGTTTGTGTACGCCTCACATATGGGTCTAAGTAAGCGCCGCCCACGTCAGGCCAGGCGGGTTGGCACCTCCAGTCCAGTGTCCACCATCCGTCTCTGAGACGGTTTCACAATTCGCTTCAATTCTGAACAACAAAGGAGCATGGAGACATGCAGATTCGCGCTAGACGTGTGCGCATGCTAAGACAAGCTGTCTTTACAGCAACGGGGGTCGCGGGACTATTTGCGAGTCAGCTGTTAACTGCGCAGACCGCTTCGCCCCCGCAACTAATTGCTGCCGCGGAAGCTCCGCCGGCGCCAGAGGAAAGCACCACTACCGCACCCAGTTCGTCCACGACGGGCAGTGCGCAACAGCCCGGCCTGACGGTTCTCGATGAGCTCAACGCCATGAAGGCGCGCATTGAGAAACTGGAACAAGAACTGAAAGCGGCCAAAGGGGAAACCGGGACAGGGCCAGCGAGTGGCGTCGCGGCTGCGCCCCGAAAAATGCTGACTCCCGGCACGGTGGACGAATCGAAGGCGGTAGCTTCGGTGGATCCCGCGGACCAACAACCAGAAGCTCAACCAGCGGCGGCGGCTCCAGCGGCACCCGCGGTTGATTTAGAGACACCGTTCGCATTCGCCGACTTTACGTGGATGCTCTCCAACTCGCGCAACCACGACGAGGTTCTGGACGGAAAGTATTTCTCGGGTGAGTTCCGAGTCGACACCAACTATATGTACGACTACAATCACCCCATCGATCACACTCTCATTGGAACCACGGAGGGTGAGAGAACGGGTGAGTTCAATATCCAGGCTCTGAACGTCGGCGGCGACTTCCACGCCGGCAACATGCAAGGCCGCATCCTGACGCAGTTCGGCTCCGTTTCCACCGCCGTGCCGCGCAACGACGCCAGTTACAGCCAAGGCCAGTGGGATCTCGCGGACGCTTACCGGTACCTTTCGGAAATGTACGCCGGCTATCACATCAACGTGCAGCACGGCCTCAACATTCAGGTGGGCGACTTCTTGTCCTTCATCGGACTGTTCAGTTACTACAGTTTCGATAACTGGATGTATCAGCCCTCGTATGTGTCGTCGAACACGCCGTGGTTCTTCACCGGAATCCGAGCTCAATGGTTCCCAACCAACAAGTTGAAGATCGAGCCCTGGTTCATCAACGGATGGCAGACCTATGCCAAGTACAATGGCCGGCACGGACTTGGCGGCCAGATCCTGTGGCGTCCGACGGGCAATCTCGACTTCGTGTTCAACACCTACGCTCTGGGCCGCGACACGCTGGGTGTCGATAATCGCTCGCGCTATCACATTGACGACAGCCAGGAGTGGAAATACTACGAAAATCCCGGGAAGTTCATGCATCGGATGGCGTTCACCCTTACTGAGGACGTCGGCTGCGAAAGCGGCGGCGGCGTGGTTTGCAAAAGCGGTAACTCGCAAACGCCCGCTCAGAACTTCATGGGCATCATGGGCTATCACCGGTGGTGGTTCGATAACGACAAGTTCGCCGCTGAAGTCGGCGGTGGCGTCATGAACAACCCCGGCCGCTATCTGGTGCTGCTGCCGCCGATCAACGGCGCGAATGCCACCAGCGGCACGCCGTACTTCCCCGAAGCTCCGGGCCTTCCATTCAAGGCCTATGATTTCCAACTCGGCTTCGACTTCTTCCCCAGCCAGTGGGTAACGTGGCACGTTGAATGGACCCAGCGCGGTTCCAACGTCCCGTATTTTGCGGGCCCCGGTGGTATCACTCCGCAACAGGCTCCGGGCCTCTATGTGAACGAGGGCGCTCCTGGGTCGTACGTTCCCGGGTTCTCACCCGACTTAGTGAAACAAGAACGCCGTTGGATTTTCTCCTTAATGGTGAAACTCTAAGCGAGCGAGGAACTAACTCGGCAAGGTGTTCGTCATTGATCCACGGCGGACACCTTGCCTTACTTACTAACTGAAGGACACACCAACCATGTATCGAAGCAAGATGTTTCCCCTGTTCCTATCTTCCACTGTGTTGCTGTTGGCGGGGTCGCCATCCTGGCAAGGCAAACCGGCTACACAGTGGGATGAAAACGACGCCAGGCAGGTGCTCCGCAACTCTCCGTGGGTGAAGCGAGCTACTGCATCCCTTCTCTTTCAGCCCAGCAAGGACCAACTGCGCGCGGGCGGAAAAATGGGTGGAGGGAAGAGCGTCGGGCTCCAGAGCCTCGAACTGTCGAACCTGGTTGGCGGAAGTACGCATCATTCCAATTCAACTGCCAAGAAGCCGGGTTATCTGACACTCCGTTGGGAAAGCGCGTCGCCGGTGCGCACGGCCGAATCGAAGTTACAGGATCCCAATGCACCGGGCTGGGATGGCGAATACTATGCGATTGCCGTCTACGGTGTACCCATTGACGCGGGCCGGCTTGATGAGGCCGGACAGTCTGCAGACCTAAAGAAGCTCGGCGTCTTGAAGCGCGACGGGATGAAAGACATGACGGCCGCGAAGGTGGAGATCACGGCGTCAGGCAGCGGACTGGCGACGGTACTTTACTTGTTTCCGCGCAGCGCCGCGATCACGGGAGAAGAGAAGCGCATCGAATTCTCCGCGCAATTCGGGCCGATCTTCGTGGCCCAGTATTTCTATCCCGGTGAAATGCAGTTCCAGGGAAAGCTTGACCTGTAGGACGCCTCAGTCTGCGAGGAGCAACATGAGCAGTTACAAACTTGTTTTCAAAAACAAAGCCATTCTGTCGATCGCGGCGCTCGCGGCATTCAGCCCAGCCGCGATCAACGTGCTTGCGCAGGCGCCGGTTCCGGCGGCTGCCGCGATGGACAGCTGGAAGAACAAACCGGCGGCGGATTGGTCCGAGCGCGAGGCCCACATCGTTCTGGAAAAATCGCCCTGGGCCAAGCTCACGGTCGCAGGCATCGCGCGCCGCCAGAGCGAAGACGAGCGCAGAGCGGGCGGGAACATGGGCCAGCCCACCGGGGTCGGCTATGACAATGTGGACAAGCGAGTTCGTCCGGCGCTGCCGACCAGCCTGTTCACTGATTCTCCTAAGGTGACTTCCAAAGCCCCGCCCATTCGATTGCTGGTTCGCTGGGAGAGCGCTCTTCCGGTTCGAGTTGCGGAACTAAAAAGCGGTGAAGCTCAGCCGCCGACTCTCTCCGATGAGGGATACGAAATCGCTGTGTACGGCGTGCCGTTCACTGACGCCAAAGGCGACCCGTTAAGCTTGGCGCGGGATTTCAAGGAATCTGCATTCCTGAAACGCGAGGGCAAGCCAAATGTCAAACCACTCCGCGTAGAAGCCTTCGAGCTGGAACACAGCTCGGTAGTCGTCTTCCTTTTTCCATATTCGGCGGAAATTAGCAAGAA
>DATHMO010000055.1:0-8252 GCA_035486995.1 Bryobacteraceae bacterium | reverse complement strand
AGCGTATGTCGGGGCTGGGACCGGTATATTTGTGTAAGCGCATCGAAAACTCGCCATTCACGTGGCCTTGTTATCAGCGCTCAAATTGCCGTAGGTGAAAAAGATCGTTTCCCAGGCGAACAACTAGTGCCGTGTAACCGGCTTTTACAAGCTGCGAAAACACGTGATGTCGTGCTTGGCCCCATGCGAAAAGCAACGCGAAGGCCAAGACCACCGGCACGGCAACATTCCACACGATTTTTAGACCCTGGCGAATCTGCTCTGGGACTTGGTTCCAATCAAGATGATCCATGCGCCCACTGGCCGTCCAGATCGCGATCAAGAATAAGCCAGCCCCAACCGGGCCAATTGTCCAGTCCGCCCACCGCCCCAGCCAGTCCACTCCGAAACAAGCTCCTCCCAAGCGGATGAGGGAAATCACCAACCCAACTTGTGCGATGAACTTCAATTCCCGGCGGTGGGCGATGAAAAAGGGAGCGAAGCGCGAAGGATGCCAAACTTCATCGAGGTTATCGAGATCCAGCCGGAAGAAGTACCAGCCAGCCAAAATGAAGCCAATGCCAACGACGAGCGCGGGTAATCCGCCGGTTAGCCGCTTGCCCCACTGCGGACCTGCAAGAACGGACTCTGGACGAAAGGTGACTAGAAAAACGACCGCGAAGCTTATGAAAACGAGTCCTGTGATGGCCAGCAAGGCGCCCACGATCCAGCTGGCGATCCGCATGCCTTCTTAAAATGGAACGTCGTCGTCCGTGATCCCCTGATCCATCGGCTCGGCCGCCGCCGCCGGACGCCCCGCGCTTCGTGGCATCGACACCGGCCGCCCGCCGCCAGTGTCCTCCATTCCATCGCCGCCGCGGCCGCCCAGCAGGATCACATCCTCGGCCACCACCTCTGTCCGGTATTGCTTCTTGCCGTCTTTGTCGTCGTAGCTTCGCGTCTGCAGCCGGCCCTCCACGTACACTTGTTTGCCCTTGGTGAGGTAGTTTGCCAGATTCTCCTGGCGCCAGAGCACGACGTTCGCCCAGTCGGTCTCTTCTTTCCATTCACCGCTCTGCTGATCTTTCCAGCGCCGATTCGTGGCCACCGAAAAGGAAGTGACCGCGACGCCCGCCGGCGTGAATTTCGTTTCCGCATCCCGGCCCAGATGACCGACCAGGATGACTTTGTTAACGCTGCGCGATGCCATAATGCATGCACTGTACCATAGATATTCCTGTCTCAGGTTTCCGAAACTCGCGTCTCACGAAGTGTGCTGAAGATTGCCGCTGCGCGTCTACTGAGAAGTTTCGGAACATCCGATCACTTCTCAGCCGCAGGCTCGCGCTAAGTTAATTTTCTCATTGCGGCTGCTTCGTCTGGATGTACAATGGTGAGCAATCCAGACGGGCGGGCATGCCGCGGTGGCATGACGGGAACTGCTTAATGAAGCTCGCCCGAGTGCGATGAGTGAAAGGGTATGCAGAGACCCTGTTGCTTGTTGAGTCGATTCGGCGGCCGGTGGATGTTGACCGGTCTGATCTTGAGCACTGCGCCAATGCAGGCGCAAATCCTGATCCACACTGCGGGCGTCAGCCACGGCGCGAACATCTTTAATACCGATCTCGCCGTGCTCGAGCAGGACGAACAGCGCAAGGATCTCCCCTGTACCGTTACTCCCAGCAAGCCCGCTCTTGGGTTCGATTTGAAATTTCACGCCGGCTACCAGGTCAGCGTGCCCCTCAAGGAACTGGCCGGGGACGAAAACGCGCTCAACATCGTGTTTCGGGTTGCTCCGCAGGACCATCCGGACGATCCCGTCTATTTCACCCAGCGCCTGCGCGTTCCCCCGATCGAGGAAGAGGCCAAAGGCGACGCATATCTCCAAGGGGCGTTCGATCTTGGCGAGGGATCGTATCACGTGGATTGGCTGATGCGCGATAGGACCGAGCGCGTCTGCTCATCTTTTTGGGACGCCGAGGCCGCCATTTCGCCCAAGGACCGGCCGATGAACCTCTCGATCGCGCCCGGCGCGGTGGGGCGTGCCGACGGCGAACAGTTCAAGGACGAACCGCCCGTTGAGCGGGAAACCACTGCACCGCCGCTGAACGTGAAGGTACTGGTCAACTTCGCTCCTCAGAATTCGCTTTCTCCGGCGCTCCAGCCTCTCGACACCACTGCTTTGGTATCGATTCTCAGAACCATCGCGCGCGACCCGCGCATTGGCAAGTTCTCGGTGGTCGCCTTCAACATGCAGGAACAAAAGGTGCTTTACCGCCAGGACAGCGTCAGTCGGATCGATTTCCCCTCCTTGGGGCAGGCGCTTACCACCCTCAACCTGGGAACTGTGGATCTCAAGCGGTTGAGTGACAAGCACGGTGATACCGACTTTCTGACGGGCTTGGTTCGCAAGGAGATGGCCCCTGGTCCGGAGGACCATCCCGATGCATTAGTCTTTGCCGGTCCGAAGATCCTGCTGGACACGAATCCTCCCGAAGAAGCCCTGAAAGACGCCGGAGACATCGATTTCCCCGTCTTCTACATGAATTACAACCTGAATCCGCAAGCGGTACCCTGGAGAGACGCGATTAGCCACACCGTAAGGTTCTTCCGCGGCTCCGAGTACACCATTTCCCGACCCCGGGATCTCTGGTTTGCCGTATCCGAAATGGTTACAAAGATCGTAAAATCAAGGAACGGAAAGACGGCGGCGACCATCTCAAGCCAGTAGGGGTTCATGAGGATACAGATTCTGGCAGTCCACCTGGGCGTGGTGGCTCTATGCGCTACTCAAGCGTTCGCGCAAGAGTCGCTCTACGGGCAAGGGCGAGTCAAGCACTACGTCAACAGCCTGGCGCCATACGTGGTCTCCCCCCAGGAAATCGTGGACCGCATGCTGGAACTGGCCGATCTCAAGCCGGGCGAAAAGCTCTACGATCTCGGCAGCGGCGACGGGCGCATCCTGATCACTGCCGTGGTCCGGTTCAAGGCCAAAGCCGTCGGCGTCGAGATTTCCGACAATCTGGTTGACAGCACCAACGCCCGCATTCGCCGTCTTGGTTTGGATAGCGACGCGCAAGTCATCCACGGGAATTTCATGGACACCGACCTCGGCCCCGCCGACGTCGTCACGCTGTATCTTGCCACCGACGCCAACGAAATGCTGCGTCCCAACCTGGAAAAGTATTTGAAGAACGGCGCGCGCGTGGTATCGCATGAGTACGCCATGCCGGGCTGGAAGCCGAAGTTGGTGGATAAGGACCCGGAACGCCACGGCCACACCATCTATCTCTACGAGATGCCTCCCAAAAAGAAGTAACAGCCAGTTACTCTGTTCTTGGTGCCCTCATTTGATGTTGTTGGAGTGGGATTAAACGCCACCGACACGTTGATCCTGCTCTCCCGTTTCCCAGCCTATGGCGGCAAAGCGCCCTTTGAACGCGAGGTGTTGAGTCCCGGCGGACAAGTGGCGAGCGCGATGGCCACCTGCGCGAAACTCGGGATGCGCGCCAAATACATCGGCACACTGGGTGACGACGAGCGCGGCCGAGTTCAATTGGACAGCCTGCGCGCGAGCGGCATCAATCTGGATGACATCGAGATCCGCGCGAACTGTGCGAACCAGAGCGCCTATATCCTGGTGGACCATTCCACTGGCGAGCGAACCGTCCTCTGGCACCGCGACGAATGCCTGCGGATCGATCCGGCCAGCCTGACCCCCGAGAAAATCACCTGCGCGCGTCTGCTCCATATCGATGGGCACGACACGCCCGCCGTTTCACGCGCAGCCGAAACCGCCCGCCGGCATCAAATTCCTGTGACCGTCGACGTGGACACCATCTATCCGGGCTTCGACCGCGTGCTGCCGAACGTGGATTATCTGATCGCCAGCTCCGAATTCCCCGGGCGCTGGACCCATGAGCCCGATCCTTACCGCGCTCTGGCCATGATCCAGAACGAATACGGCATGCGGGTGGCTGCCATGACGCTGGGCGCGGATGGGGCTCTGGCCCGCGTGGATGGCCAGTATATTTATTCGCCGGGATTTGTGGTGGATTGCATCGATACCACCGGCGCAGGCGACGTGTTTCATGGAGCGTTCTGTTATGCTGTGATCGAGAGCATGCCGGTGCGCGAAGCGCTCGAATTTTCAAATGCCATGGCGGCCCTGAATTGCACGGCGTTAGGCGCACGCGGGCACATTGCAGGCGTTCAGGAAGCGCGCGATTTCGCCCTCAGCGGCGGGCGGCGTTCCAACCCCCGATTCGAGCAGCGGCCGTAAATGATTCCCCTTCGATCTTCCGAACCGCACTATAACCGCGCCACCGTCACGCTCGCGATCATCGCTGTCAATGTGCTCGTCTTCCTGTACGAGTTGAGCATAGGCATGAACAGCTATGCTCTTCAACGTTTCATCATGCTGCACGGCATTGTGCCGGATCGCATCGTTCACGACTCGGTCGGCTATTCTTCCATCCTTACTTCCATGTTCATCCACGGCGGATTCCTGCACATCGCCGGCAACATGTGGTTCCTCTGGATTTTCGGCCGCGGCGTAGAGGATATTCTGGGCCACGCGAAATACCTGTTCCTGTATTTTGCGTGCGGCATAGCTGCGGCGCTGGTGTACATTCTGGTGAGTTCCAACTCCACGGTGCCCACCGTCGGGGCGAGCGGTGCAATCGCCGGGATTATGGGCGCGTATCTGATCAAGTTTCCACGCGCGTATATCCGCACGCTGGTGTTCATCGTCATATTCATCACGACCATCGACATTCCGGCGTTCTTTCTCCTTCTGTACTGGTTCTTCATTCAGTTCTTCAGCGGCATCGGCTCCGTGGGTTACTCGCAGAGCGGCGGGGTGGCTTGGTTCGCGCACGTTGGCGGATTTCTGGCCGGCATGGCGCTGATCATGCTGATGCCCACAAAGATGCGCGCGCGATCGTGGTACCCGGATGTTTGAGCTGATAGGAACCGGATCGGCCGAAATCGAAAAGCCGCTCGACGTTCTCGCCATTGCCGCGCATCCTGACGACGTGGAGCAGACCTGCGGCGGCACCTTGATCCGCATGGCCGGGCAAGGCTATCGCACCGGCGTGCTCGATCTTACCGCGGGCGACATGGGCAGCCGTGGAACGCCCGAGATTCGTTTGAAGGAAGCCGACGCCGCCGGTAATGAAATGCGCCTGGCCTGGCGCGGGAATCTGCGGTTGCCCGATGCGCGACTTGAGAACACCATCACCGTACGCATGACATTGGCGATGGAGATCCGCCATCTGCGCCCGCGCGTTGTGATTTTGCCGTATTGGGACGCGCGCCACCCCGATCATTACCGGGCCTCCGAGATCGGATTCGAAGCGTGCTTCCTCGCGGGACTCAAAAAGCTCGACGAAGAAACCGCACCGCATCGCCCGCACAAAATTATCTACTCATCGCTCTACGCCAACGTCACGCCGTCGTTTGTTGTCGACATCTCGGAACACTTCGAGCGCCGCATGGCCGCCCTATTCTGTTACGAATCGCAGTACGGCAAGTCGGCCGAGGCCAGCGAGCTTTTTCCGGACGCCCAAGAGATTCGTGAACGCCTGGGATCCATCGCGCGGTTCTACGGCAACCTGATTGGCGTCAAATACGGGGAGCCTTTCGTAGTGAAAGAGATGTTACGCGTGGACGACATCGCTGCGATGGGCGTACGGAGCCTATAGTACGCGCGATGCGCCTTGTAGTTCAATAGAAGCGTGTCTGTGATCATCGCGTAACACAGGTTTGGCAGGATGTAAAAGAATGTCAAACCCCTTCGTACACATGGAACTGAATACCACCGACGCCTGCAGAGCGAAGGCTTTCTACGGAAAGCTATTCGATTGGAAGATGGAGGATGTTCCGATGGGTCCGACCACGTATACAATGCTCGGCGTCGGCCAAGGAACAGCCGGCGGATTGGTACAACACCCGATCCAAGGCGGGACTTCAGCATGGCTGCCCTATGTCATGGTCGACGATCTTGCGGCCGCGACTGAGAAAGCCAGGGACCTCGGCGCAGAAGTCAGGCAAGACGTGACCGAAATCCAGGGCAGGGGCTGGCTAAGCATCATCATCGATCCGACAGGTGCGATGTTGGCCCTGTGGAAACCGAAAATGTAGAAGGGTTATTTCCCCGCTTTCGCTTCTTCTGCCCGCGCCGCGCTCAGCCGATTGTGCATCGCGTAGTTGCCTTCGTGGCACGCATATTCAAAGATCTGGTAGCCAGGCTCCTGCGTGATCGGAAAGGCCACCGTCCAAGGCGCCGTGTAGGTTTTCGGGTCGGTGATCGTCACTTCGTATTGCATGGTGTGCGCTGAAGTACGCGTGAACCGCTCCACCAGCTTCAGATCGTCGCTATAGGGCGGCCCAGCCGCTCCGTTGCCGCCAACCGATACCTTCCCGCCGATGAAATTCGTCGTCTCAACCACCAGCGTGTTGCCCTCCCAATGTCCGATCGGATCGCCCATGTAGCTGCGCAGGTTCGCGCTCGCATGCGAATGGCGATTGAGATCGATCAGCCGCGTTTCGTGAATCATCTCGTAGCGAATCGCGACCATTCCCGGAGTCTGAATCAACTGCGTGCCGTTTCCATAAATCACCGGGAAGATCGAGCCCGCCACGCCGCGCGTGATACAGCGATCGTACATCGTCAGATCGAGCCATGAACCGGGAAGCTGATCGCGCCGTGCGGCGGATGCGGCCACCTGCGCTTTGGCCTCTGCGGTCAACGGAGGAATGCGGCCGTCCGGCGGATCAACCACCAACGACGTTTGTACCGAGGGTCGGCGAGCGAACTCGTGCCAATTCGGCGGCGCCGCGGCGGCATCCACGCCTTTGCCCTTTTGATTGGCCCAGAAGCCGAGATTGGGCCGGTCGCCCGAGTCGATCACGCCTTCGAGGACTTCGTTTTCCTTCGAGCGGTCGGCGAGCTCCTGCTCGGTCAGGGTTTTGCGAGTGCCAAACTTCGCAGGGCGCTCGAACGGCACGCCTCTTTGATCGTCGCTGGTCCAGGTGCCTTGCAGATCGGGATCGCCCCAGGATGTTTTCGGTGGAGTCCAATGTTGGGCAAAAGCCAACGAGAGTGCGAACAGACCAACAAATGCCGTGCGCATACGAACCTCCTCGAACGATTGTATTCTCTAGAGCGGCAGATTGCTGTGCTTCTTGCGCGGCATGGTGTCCACTTTATTGCGCAGCATGCGCAGAGCACGGATCACCTTGGGGCGCGTTTCGTGCGGCTCAATCACATCGTCGATGAATCCGCGCTCGGCCGCGATGAACGGGCTGGCAAAACGATCGCGAAACTCCTCGATCTTTTCCTTGCGCGCTGCCTCGGGATCGCTCGCCGCCGCGATTTCCCGTCGATAGACAATGTTCACGGCGCCTTCCGCGCCCATCACCGCGATTTCGGCGGTCGGATAAGCGAAGTTCACATCCGTGCGCAGATGCTTCGATCCCATCACGCAATATGCGCCGCCATAGGCTTTGCGCGTGATTACGGTCACTTTCGGAACAGTGGCCTCGGCGTACGCGTACAGCAACTTCGCGCCGTGTCGAATGATGCCGCCGAACTCCTGATCGGTGCCGGGCAGGAAACCGGGCACGTCCTCGAACGTCAGAATCGGAATGTTGAACGCGTCGCAGAAGCGTACAAATCGCGCGGCCTTTACGGACGAATTGATATCCAGGCAGCCCGCAAGAAACGCCGGCTGATTCGCCACGATTCCGACGCTGCGTCCATCCATGCGGGCCAAGCCGATCACGATATTCTTGGCCCAGTGCTCGTGGATCTCGAAAAACAAACCATCATCAATGACACGCCCGATTATGTCCTTGATGTCGTAAGGCATCTGGGAGTCCGCGGGCACCAGCGTATCTAGCGCGGTATCAGCCCGGTCGATCGGATCATTTGACGGCCGCGCCGGCGCATCGTCCACATTGTTCGACGGAAGGTACGACACCAGCGCGCGAATCATGCGCAGGCACTCGGCATCGTCATGCGCTAGAAAATGTGCCACGCCGCTGATGCTGTTGTGCGTTTCGGCGCCGCCCAGCTTTTCTTTCGTTACATCCTCGTGCGTGACGGTCTTGATCACGTCGGGCCCAGTGACGAACATGTGGCTGGTGTGGTCCACCATGAAAATGAAGTCGGTGAGCGCCGGCGAATACACCGCGCCACCCGCGCAGGGGCCCATCACGGCCGAGATCTGCGGGATCACTCCGCTCGCAAGCGTGTTGCGCAGGAAGAT
>DATHMO010000054.1:0-13278 GCA_035486995.1 Bryobacteraceae bacterium | reverse complement strand
AATGGGGTAGATTCGAGCTATGCGGTCGTCCACGCTAGTCACAAAGAGCTTTTCATCCCCGATTGCCGTGAGGTACTGCTGCAAATCCACTGGAAGCTTGAGCCTGCCCTTGTCGTCCACGTGGGCCGAAAAGAAGCCACGCGGGGGCTCCACGGGCGTTGTCTGAGGCTGCTCTTCCACTTTTGTCCACTTTCGACCACTTCGGTCTTAATGGATTGTGCCACGAGTCAAAATGAGAAGGCAAGAACTTTTTATGTTTACCCTCGCCGCAGTAACAGTTTGGCGATGCCACCACTAAGGCTTGGGGGACTCGTCCCCTGAAACCCTCCCTGTACGATCTCGATCCCGGCTCCGCTTTCCCAGATGTCGTCCGAATGGTTGTGGAAATCCCAAAGGGCTCCAGCAACAAATATGAATACGACAAAGAGCTGGGCGCTTTCCGGCTGGATCGCGTTCTGTATTCTCCCGTACACTACCCCGGCGACTATGGCTTCATTCCAGGAACTCTGGCCTCCGATGGCGATCCCATGGATGTTCTGGCGCTGGTGGAAGAGCCCACCTTCACGGGTTGCGTCGTCGAAGTCCGGCCGGTTGGGGTGCTCAATATGGTGGACCAGCAGCAGAAGGACCAGAAGATCGTCGCCGTTCTGAACCGGGACCCGCGTTACCAGCAGGTTCACACGCTAGACCAGATCTTCCCGCACCTCAGGCGCGAGATCGAACACTTCTTCAACATCTACAAGGAGCTGGAAGGACGCGAAACCAGCACGCTGGGATGGGGCGATCCCATCGAAGCCCGGAACGTGATCAGTGAAAGCCGGAAGAATTATCTAGCGCGCCGTTGAAGCCGCTGTCGACTTTCCACTCAACCGGATAATAGAGGCCGCGGACATGAACCTCACCGCTGAGTTTGAATCGGAGAGGTTTTGCTCCAGTTTCGGAATCGCATCAGGGTTGCCGCATCGTCCCAGGGCTTTGGCGGCCGCAGCCTTCTCGGCCCAAGTCTTGTCGTCGGTCGACGCCGCTTCCAGCATCTTGAAGGTCTGAGTATCGCAATCCTCGGCCAAGAGATTCAACGCTTCCATGCGAGCCGCTACTGCGCCGTTCTTGAGGACCTGTTCTGCAGCGAGCACCCCAATATTAAATGGCCCAAGCAGAGCTCCGGACGCCGATTTGGCCCCCAGGATCGCCATGGCCTTCGGATCGTGACGCAACCGGTCCGCCCGGTGCAGAGCGCCCTTCACTCCGCCGTCAGTGGCGTTTTGCTGGCCGGCGACTACGTCCTCTATGAATCCGCGTCCGGTTTTGTCGCCCATGTCCCACAAAGCTTTTGCCGCGGCAAATGCGACTTCACCCGCCGGATCGTCCAGCGCGGCTTTCAGCGCCGGAAACGATTCCCGCGATTTCATCTCACCCAGCTCCGCGGCGGCGGTGGCGCGAATGAATTCGTCGTTATCCTTGAGCGCCGCTTCCACCAACCGGATGGCTTCCGGGTCGAGCCCGATGGCTCCGGTGGCAGTCACGGCTTGGCGCCGGGTCAGCGGGTTGGTATCGGCGAGGCCTGGCTTCAAAACTTCCCAGGCGGTCTTTTCCGGTTGCGCCCAAAGCCAGGCGGCCGGTAGCAGTACTGCAATTGTGAGCTTGATCAGCATCTCACTTTCTTGCCAGATTGTACCTAGTTGGAACGCTCTGCCGCTTGACCGTCCGCGCCTCCATGAAATATCCGATCAGATTTGCAAATTGCGCGACGAAAACCAGAAACGACAAATAGAATGCCCCCGGACGGAGCGATTTGCGAAGCGGAAACGCGATCAGCTTCGCGTGAACGCCCCAACCTTCAAACTGCACCAGACCGCCGTTCCTTTGACGCCGAGCCGTGGCGTAGGTGAAGGCGCCGCGGCCATAGCGGTAATGCTGGACCCAGAAACCTGGGAACGACATATCGCGAAAGTGAAGGATGCACGCATCCGGAGCCAGCACGAGCCGCGAGCCTGACCGTAGCCATCGATCGCAAAAATCCCGGTCCTCTGCGGCATTGCGCCGGAATTCGGGGTCGAAACCACCGATCTGGCGATAGAGGGCGGCCGCGATTGCGATGTTGTTTGACGGGAAGAATATGCAATTGTCGGGATCGTGATTATAGTGCTCGCGAAAGAATTCAAGGATGTGTTGGCTCGCTTCCGCGTTCGGATTGTCTCGTAACCCGTTCAGTACCGTACCGCCGACAAGTGCGTCCGGCCTTCGAGTGAGGGTGGCATCCAGAGCCCGTAGCCAGCCTTCCCGGGGCGCACAATCGTCGTCGGTAAACGCAAGGAATTGCCCGGTGGCGTGGGCCGCGCCTTTATTCCGCGCGAGGCCCGGGCCGCTGTTAGATTGCCGCCACAACGTCAACTGCAATGCTGGACGGTGCGCGTCCACTAACGCTCCAAGATCTACGCTGCCGCCGTCATCCACTACCAGGACCTCGAAATCGTCCCTTGGATAGTCCAGGCCGGCGATCGCCCGGAGACAGCGCGCGAGCTCCCGCGGGCGATTAAAGGTAGGAATAATGATGGAAAATCTCAAGCGCTGGCCGCCTCCGCTGGCTGAACAATGTGTTCGTGCCGCAGATAGACAAGATCAGAAGACCGAATGTAGCGCTCACGCTCAAACTCGAATGTGATTCTGCGGCGGCCCATGTCCCCCTGCCCGAGAACATACCCGGAAACCTCGCCCAGCGCGCTGGCCATCAATCCGCAGGCGCAGGCCAACCCAAACGCCACTGTACGCTTCACGTCCGTTCGTTTGGCGTTTCGGAGCACGTCGGGCGCCCGGCGCAACGGGATAAGAGGAAGCATCGCGGTGTAGAAAAGTTTGCGCGCGAAGCTCCATCCGCCGGCTTCGGCTCGTGCCGCGCCATAAAGACGGCCGCCGAAGAACTGGCATGCGAGAAATGCCGGCAATCGCGAAAGGTTTACATGGTGCACGCGCATGGTACCCGCCAGGAACAGCCGCAGCCCGCGCCGATTCAGGTCTTCGTGAATCCGAATTTCAGCCTCCAACATGTGGGCCAACTGCTCGCCATATCCCTGCAAGACTTCGCTCCGGTAGGAAGTATTGTGCCACGGCGTGTTCTGGACGGCTCCCTCCGCCAAGAGCCACGCCGAGTGTCCAAAGTTCAGGAGAAAATCTGCGTCGCTGACCGCTCCTGGATTCGCATTCGACATGGCCGGGCTCACGGCCGCCCAGGGTCCCGAGTAGACCTGGATCAAATGCTCCGCCCATCCGGGCTCGGGGAAACAATGGTCCTCGGCAAAAGCGATCAGAGGCGCCGTACAAGCGCGTGCTCCGGCGGCTCTCGGACGTCCGGTGTCCGGGAAAGGCCCGGTTTCCACCAGAACGAGATTCGCAAACCCGACCAATTCGGCTTGGATGATGTCGGTAAGCTGCGATTGAGATACCAGTACGATTTCAAGCGAATGCCGGGCGGTCTGACGCGCCAGATGGGAAATGGTTTTGCGCAGACGCGCATAGGTATCAGGAGTAACCAATACGACGGAGAGGGTCGCGGCGCTCATAGTCCCGCACTTCCGGCCGCCGCGACGTCCACCCATCCGCCTTCATGCGCGGATCGTTCGGCAGCGGAAATCACTTGAAGAGCGCGCAGGCCATCGCTGAAATCGGGCGTGCATGAGGCGCCGGCGGCGGCCGACCGCACGAATTGTTCGAGTGCGATGCGATACGACGGGTCGCCGCCGGCAGCTCGCATCTTTGACAGAACGGCGCCGGGCCGCCACAGGAACGAGAGCGCGTTAGAGATTTGCCGGACGCGCGCCCGCGGCTTGTCGCGCGGAATGATCTCGCAGGCGGTGGACAGATATCGATCGACGCTCAAAATCGCGCGATCGCCGAAAATCTCGATCCGATCCTGATCCACGGTTCCAAACGAGAACACGCTGCTCACCAGCACGTCGTTACGCAATCGCATTTGCAGAATCGCGGTGTCATCTTCGGCATGGTTGGACGAAGTTTGAGCGTGCACCTCGGTCACATCCTCGCCCAACAAAAAGTGGATGAGATCGACGTGGTGGGATCCCAAGTCGAGCAGCACCCCGCCGCCGCTACGACGCCGCGCGCGCCAATCATTGGCGATGCTAACGGAAGAAGAGAAAACGGTAGAGACCATCAGCGGCCTGCCCACCACGTCCTCTGCGAGCATCCGCCGAGCCTGCGGGTACAAAGGATGATAACGGTAATTGAATCCGATCATCCCGGCCGCCGCTCCGTTTTTCCAAGTGGCTACCATGGCCTCGGCATCGGAAGGGAGGGCGGCCAGAGGCTTCTCGACGTAAACATGCACCCCATGAGCGAGCGCTTCCATCGCCAGAGCCGCGTGGTCGGCGGTCGGCGCGCTGATCACCACCGCGTCAATGGACCTAGCGGCGGACATCGCTTCCCAAATTTGATCGAGCCGCTCGAACCCGCTCGCTTGCGGACAAATTTCGAGCCCACGCTGGCGATGCACCGGATCGGGATCGACTACGGCGGCGACCGTTACGCCCCGCAAATTGCGGAGGTTCGGAAGATGGATGCTTTGGGCAACACGCCCGCATCCGACCACTGCAATTTTCAGCGACAAGTAACTATTTGACCACGATATTGACGAGCTTATCAGGAACGACGATCACCTTCACCACCTGCTTGCCATCGAGCAGCGGCTGGACCTTGGCGTCGCCGAGCGCGAGCTTTTCGAGGGCCTCACGCGGCGTCCCGAAAGCGACATTGATGCGCCCGCGCAGTTTGCCGTTCACCTGGATCACCACTTCGGCTTCTTCTTCGCGAGCGAGTTCGGGATCGTACTCGGGCCAGGCGTGATGGAACACCGGCGCTTGGCGTCCCTGCTCCTCCCAAAGCTCCTCCGCCAAGTAGGGCGCGAAGGGCTCCAGCATAAGCGTGAGTTTTTCCAAAATCTCGGCCAGCGCAGGCGCGGATAGATCCTTCTCAAGATCGGTGAGCACGTTCATCAGGCCCATTAAAGCAGCGACCGACGTATTGAAGTGCCAGCGACTCTCGAAATCGTCCGTGATTTGCTTGAGCGTCTGATGCAGTTTGCGCAGCGCTTTTCTGTCAGACGGCGTGGGTTCGGGCGCGCCCTGGCCGACACTTCGCGTGACGAATCGATAGACGCGGCCGAGGAAGCTGTACGCGCCGATCGCTCCGGCGTCGGTCCAATCCATTTCGCGCTCAGGTGGCGCCGCGAACAATTCAAATAAACGGCCGGTGTCCGCGCCGAAGCGCTGGATCATGTCGTCCGCGCTCACGACATTACCTTTCGACTTCGACATCTTCGCGCCGTCCTTGATCACCATGCCTTGCGTAAACAGACGCTTGGTCGGTTCATTGTTGGAGATGAGTCCGAGATCGCGCATCATCTTTGTCCAAAACCTGGAGTAGATCAGATGGAGGATTGCGTGCTCCACGCCGCCGATGTATTGATCGATCGGAAACCAATACGCGATCTTTTTCGAATCGAAGGGCGCACTCGAATTTTGCGGATCGCAGTAGCGATAAAAATACCAGGACGAATCGATGAACGTGTCCATAGTGTCGGTTTCGCGCTTGGCGGGCTCGCCACACTTGGGACACTTGACGTTCACGAACTCAGGCACGTTTTCGAGTGGCGACCGGCCTTTGCCGCCGATCGGAACCTTGAGCGGAAGGACCACCGGCAAATCGCTCTCCGGCACCGGAACCATACCGCACTTCGGGCAATAAATCACCGGAATCGGCGTGCCCCAATAGCGCTGGCGCGAGATGCCCCAGTCCTTGATGCGGAATGTGATGGCAGCTTTGCCGAAACCCTCGGCCTCGGCTTTGGCGCTCATCACACGGCGCGCTTCGGCGCTGGCGAGTCCCGAATAAGGGCCTGAATGTTCGACAATGCCATCGTCTCCGGACGCTTCCTTCATGGTGGCCACGTCGGCGAGCGCACCATCCACGGGCCTGACCACCGGCCGGATCGTGATGCCGTATTGCTTGCAAAATTCGAAGTCGCGCTGATCGTGCGCGGGCACGGCCATGATCGCCCCGGTGCCATAGCCCATCAGCACGAAATTGCCGATCCAGATCGGGACCTTCTCGCCGCTGAACGGATTGACCGCGTAGGCGCCCGTAAACAGGCCCTCTTTTTCGATATCCCCGGGACCTTTGGAGGCGCGCGAATCGATCATCTGCTTGACTTGCGACTTCAGCTCGGCAGACGCGAGTTCAGCAACCAGCGGATGCTCTGGCGCCAGAATGACGCATGTCGCGCCGTAGATGGTGTCGACCCGCGTCGTGAAAACACGGATCGGCTTGCCGCTGCCCTCCAGATGAAAGTCGATCTCCGCGCCTTCCGAGCGCCCAATCCAATTGCGCTGCATCAACAGCACGCGCTCGGGCCATCCGTCTTCCAACTCCTCGGTGCCGGCCAGCAGCTCGTCCGCGTAGTCCGTTATACGTAAGAACCACTGCTCGATGGCGCGCTGCTCCACCGGCGTCGATTCATGCCGCCAGCAGCATCCATCCACCACTTGCTCGTTCGCGAGCACGGTTCCGCACTCGTTGCACCAATTGACCATGGCGTTCTTGCGATAAGCCAAGCCGCGCTCCAGCATCTTCAGGAAAAACCACTGGTTCCAGCGATAATACTTGGGATCGCAGGTGGTGACCTCACGCGACCAGTCATAACTAAAGCCCATGCGGCGATGCTGCCGCTTCATGTTTTCGATATTGTGCATGGTCCATTCGTATGGATCACGCTTGTTGGCGATGGCCGCGTTCTCGGCCGGCAGACCGAACGCGTCCCAGCCCATGGGATGCAAAACGTTGAACCCGCGCATGCGTTTGTAGCGCGCCAGCGCGTCGCCGATGGTGTAGTTGCGAATGTGTCCGATGTGCAGCGTGCCGCTCGGATACGGCAGCATTTCGAGAACGTAGAACTTGGGCTTGCTCGAATTTTCTTCGGCCTGGAAGAGCGAGGCGTTGGCCCACCGCTCACTCCATTTCAACTCGATCTGGTTATGGTCGTACTGCTTTTCCGGCATAGCTTTTCTGAGGCTGGTTGCGCGCTTCGGGTGATTGAGGATGCGGCGAAGCCCGTATCTCCAATATAGCGGGGTCGGACACTATCGCGCCGGGGAACGCCGCTTAAGCCCTCCGCTTCCGGCACAGCTGCTTCAACATTTCCAGATTCCTCAATTCATCGCCTTCTTCATCCACTGGCGTCTCCAGAATGAAAGCCTTCGTCCGCAATTTCGGATGATTCAAGATTCGGCGAAAACCGTCCTCTCCAATGTGGCCGCGTCCGATGTGTTCGTGCCGGTCGATGTGCGATCCGAGCGCGCCTTTCGAATCGTTGGCATGAATCACGCGCACGTTGTCGATCCCGAGCACCCGATCGATTTCACCCACCGTCTGCTTCAATCCGGCCGCGGAGCTCACATCGTAGCCGGAAGCCAGGCAATGGCAAGTGTCGATGCAAAACCCGATCTTGAGATCGGTCAGCTCGGCCGCGAACTGCCGCATCACGCCCAGCTCTTCGAAGCGGCTTCCCAGCGCCGCACCCGACCCGGCCGTGTTTTCGAGCAGGACGGTAAGATGATTCGCGGTGTCGAGACCCTGCGCGGCCTCCGCCAGCGACCGAATCACCGCATAGATGCCCTGCTCCACCGAATGCCCCTTGCAGTTGCCGGGATGCGCTACCAGGTAGTCCGCGCCGATGGCCAGCGCGCGTTCGATCTCGCCGCGAAACGCGGCCGTCGATTGCAGCCGCAGCGGCTCGCTGCAGGACGCCAGGTTGATGAGGTAGTTGTCATGAATGACGAGCGGCCGAAGATCGTAACGTTCGCGAGCACGCTCGAGCAGCTTCACCGAGCTCGGCGCCGGCGGCGATGCACGCCACATCCGCGGGCTGGCCGAAAAAATTTGGAACGTATTGGCGCCCAGCTCTGCGGCCCGGATCGCGGCATTTTCAAGCGACTTTGAGATGGAGGTATGGAGCCCGAGGCGCAAGGAAATCCGATGGTAGCAGGCGCTAAGGCCACCCGGCCCGTCCGCCGATAGACGGTTATGCGATCCCTTGCGATCTTGACCGCTCTGGCCGCCGCGATCCTGCTGAGCGCTTGCGCCCGTGCCCGCGTCACTACGCACATTCAGTCCGATGGTTCGTGGTCCCGGACGATCGCGCTGTCCGGCCAGCAGAAAAGAGAAGGCGTGGAGACGAGGCCGACGCTTGAAGACACGTTCGTGGTTCCCGCGGGCCCCGGCTGGAAATCGTCGGAAGAAATGAAGGACAACAATCGCAGCGTGACACTGGAACGGACCTTATCCGCCGGTGCAACTCTGGATGGCGATGTGTCGATCAAGAGCTCCGAACCCGGCAAGCTCCGCCTGGTGAACCACGTGACCATCAAAGCGGCTGGGCCGCATCAACTGGAATATCGAGAGACGCTGCACTGGACAGGCGAGCCAAATAAATTCCTCGGCGACATCCGCCCCCAAGACCTGGCTCAATTGAAATCGCATCTTCCCAAAGCTCTGGCGACTGATGCCAACGCCCGAGCGTTGGTGGACAAAGCGGCCGAGCTCTCGATCCCGGTGCTGTTCGGGCCCGGCGACCCGTTGCTCGCCATGGGCATGTTGCATCCGGACCTGGCGATTTACCGCTTGAACCAACGCATCGGTTCGGTGATGGTGACGGCGCTGGAACAACAATTCGGCGACAAGATGCAGCCCGCGGAACGCCGCGAAGTCGCGCGGCAGTTGATTCAAGAAACGCTCAATCCCGGCAAATTGACTCAACCCGATCCGGCAGTCGCCGCCGCGGCATCTTCCGGGACTAACTCCGGGCTCACGCCCCTCATGTTCATCGTGCATCCGCCGGGCAAGGTGGTTTCGACGAATGGCGAGATCGACGAGTTCACCGGCGAGATCTTCTGGGCGCTGTTTGAAGAAGCTGCATCGTATAAAGACGTAGTAATGACTGCTGTGTTGGAAACGAACTAAGCGGCGTAGGGGTACAATGCCCCCATGTTCGTTCCTCTGACACCCGTGCGGTGTCTGCACCGCGCCGTGGATTTGTTCCCCAACAAAATCGGGATCGTCTCGGGAACACGCCAGTTCACGTATCGCGAATTCGGCGAGCGGTGCGAACGATTGGCCAGCGCGCTCCGAAAGCACGGCGTCCAGCCTGGCGACCGCGTCGCGTATCTCAGCTTTAACACCAATCAGTTGCTCGAAGGCTATTACGGAGTGGTGCTGGCGCATGCCATCGTGATGCCCCTCAATGTCCGGCTAGCGCCGCTCGAGTTGAAGAATATCCTGTGTCACTCCGGCGCGCGTGTGCTGCTGTTTGAAAACGACTTCGCGCCGCTGGTGGAGCAACTCAAGCCCGCATGCCCCTCGATCGAGCGCTTTGTCACGCTGGACGATCAGGTTCCGGTCGCCGATTTCACTTACGAAGAGTTGCTCGATCAAGGCCGCGCTGAACGCGCTGACATCGCCACCTTCGACGAAAACGCGATCGCCGAGCTGTTCTACACCAGCGGCAGCACGGGCGATCCTAAGGGCGTGACGCTGGCCCACCGCACGCTCTATCTGCACGCGATGGCGGTAGGAAGCCTGTATCGCGATTCGGAAACCACCGTCGACCTGCACACCATTCCGCTGTTTCACGCCAACGGATGGGGCCGGCCGCAAGCTTCCACTATGCTCGGGACCAAGCAGATCATGGTCCGGCGTTTCGAGCCGGCCACGGTTCTTGGGCTGATCCAACAGCACGGAGCCACCGACATGGCGCTGGTTCCCACCATGGCCAACGCGTTGCTCAATTGTCCGGATCTTGCAACGCACAATCTCTCCAGCCTGCGCAACATCGTACTGGGCGGCGCGGCGTCGTCACCCGAATTGATCGAACGCATGGAGAAAGCGTTCCACTGCGACGTGTACGCCGGCTACGGCCTAACCGAAACCGCTCCGTTGCTCACCACCGCGTGTTCGAAGCCCGGATATACTTACGCCTCCGACGCCGACCGGTATCATCGCCGCGCCATGGCTGGATGGCCGGTGTGGGGCATGGAGGTGCGCGTTGTGGATCTGGAGATGAACGACGTCCCGCGCGACATGCAGACCTCGGGCGAAATCGTCACCCGGGGCGATCACGTGATGGAAGGCTACTACCGCGAGCCCGCCATGACGGCCGCGGTGATGACCGGCCCGTGGTTCCACACCGGCGACATGGCCGTTTGGGACGAGGAATCGTTCATCCAGATCGTGGATCGCAAGAAGGAGATCATCATCAGCGGCGGCGAAAACATCTCGTCGATCGAAGTTGAAAAAGCGATTTTTGCCCATCCGGAGGTCTTCGAGTGCGCCGTGGTCGCGGCTCCCGACGATGTCTGGGGTGAAATTCCGGCCGCGATCGTGGTCCGCAAACCGGAGTCGGCTATGACTTCCGACGACCTGCTCGAGTTCCTGAAAGCGCGCCTGGGTAAATTCAAATTGCCGCGAATCATCGTCTTCAGCGACGAGCCGCTGCCCAAGACCGGAACCGGCAAGATCCGCAAGCTGGTGTTGCGCGAGCAGTTTTGGCAGGGTAAAACGAAGAGAGTCCAGGGTTGATCGAATACCAGGGCTCGGCAGTGTACCCGTCCGGCGTGGTATTCCGTCTATATAGGAACTCCGGAAAAGGAGAACGCATGAAACCCGCGTTTCTGCTCGCTATCGCCTCGTTCCACATCGCTGCATTCGTGTTGTCCGCCCAGATCGGGCAACTTCCGCCGGGTCAATACCCAGGCCAATACCCGCCAGGCCGTTTCCCGGGCGCAGGAAATCCGAACGGAACTGGTTCAGGCGGCCGCGGCTCTGGCAAGAACACCGACAATCGCCGGGCCACCAGCGAATCGTCGGAGACCTACCACGGCGTGGTGCGAAGGCTGGAAGGGTCATCCATGGATTTGGAACTCGAGGACACGCGATTTCTGATCATCGACTTCTCGGGCGCCGATTCCAAGCCGCCCGACATGCGGACTGGCGATGGGCTGGAGGTTGCGGCCACCGAGGACAAAGACGGGAAGTTTCACGCAACCAGCATCCAATTTGACCGCGACATCGCAAAGGTCATCAATGAGAACGACGAGATCGCCGTGCGCCAGCAGGAGGAAGGAAGAACCGGACCCCCGCCGACAATTTTAGTCCGCCCAGACGCTTCCACCACGAATGACGGCGATGGCCCGCCCGTTCTGAAACACGGGAAACCGGCCCCGCACGCATCCGACCCAATTCCGGACGATGCTCCGGCAGCTTCGTCACGGGTGAATCTGGCAACCGAGCCCGGACGGCCTTCCGCCGCCGGCGCCCATTTAGCTTTGGTGGAAAAGGCCCGGGATGTCGCCGCGACGTTCTTAGAAGGATTACCGAACTACGTGGTCCAGGAATCCGCGACGCGATATTACAGCGAGACGCGGACGCCGAGTTGGAACGTCCTCGATATCGTTTCCGCCGAAGTGGTTTTCGAGGGGCACCAGGAGAGCTATCGAAACATCCAGATCAACGGTAAGCCCTCCAAGAAGCCGCCTGAGGAATCCGGCGCCTGGTCCACCGGTGAATTTGGAACCATTCTTGGCAGTCTCTTTTCCGGCTATACGGATGCCGCGTTCAAGTACGCGCAGGACGACACCATCTTGCATCGTTCCGCTTCCGTATTCGACTTCAAGGTGCTGCGCGTGCGGTCAAATTGGCGAATCCTGATGTCGGGGCAGTATATTTTGCCGTCCTACCGAGGTTCGGTGTGGATCGACAAGGAGACCGGGGAGGTTCTGCGTCTGGAGATGCAGGGCAAGGACATTCCCGAGAAATTTCCCGAGATCTCAATCGAAACCGCGGTCGATTACGATTCCATTCGGCTGGGAACACCCGAAAAATTCCTACTGCCGGTGCATTCGGAAATCTTGAGTTGTTTGCGGGGCTCCAACGAGTGCGAGCGCAACGTGATCGAGTTCCGCAACTATCACAAGTTCACCGGCGAATCGAATATCGAGTTCAAGCAATAGCTCCGATTCCGAACATCGGCCAATATTTCTCCGGCAGCTTCACCGGTTTCATCTCGGCCCCCAGGAACACGTGCTTGGTGGCGCCGGCCGCAAGCTCGCTGCCGCTCTGCGCGTCGCGAATCTCATATTCAAACTCCACAGCGCGCCGGCTCGCGTTGGCCACCCACGTTTTCACCAGGATCTCCTGATCGTAACGAGCGGGACGTAAATAACGGCAGTGCGCCTCCACCACCGCCAGCAGAATGCCATCGTCCAGTTCCATATCGCGATAGCGGATTCCGGCGGCACGGCAATATTCGGCGCGCCCCACTTCCATCCAGACCAGGTAATTGGCGTAGTAAACCACACCCATCTTGTCGGTCTCGGCGTATCTTACTCGCAAAGTTGTTTCATGGGAAACGCCGGTCTCGTGCGATCCCCGCGGACTTTCTTCAGGCATTCGTCTTGTTCTTGCGAAGCTGCCGCATTTCCTTGGCTGTAAACAGCATGTCACCCGGCGGGATTCTGCGCTCGCGGCAATACGCCAGATACAGATAGCCGTAGCTGCGCGTGATGTAATCGGCCGTTGAGAAGCCCAGCAGCCGGGCCGTGCGGTCGATCCATCGTGGGCTGCCCTCAATCTCCAGATAATTGCCGATCGGCGTTTCATCCACCAGCACCACGCCCTTTTTCGGCGCCTCCGCGTACTCGGTGCGGAACTTTTCGTAGCGGAAGATGGGATGGTAGCCGATCTCGTTAAAGATCTGCTCCACTTTGAAGGCGTCCGGCAGCATCACTTCGATCTCGTGGCGCTTCTTGTACCGGCCCTGCTCGGACGGCCCTTTGTACGTGAGCACGTTGTGAGTGCCCACGCGGCGCACGCGGATGAGCTTGCCGTGGCTGCGCAGCGTGCGGTTGGACGTATCCAGCAACACGTTGTATTCGTGCAATCGGCTCTTGGCCACACGAAAGCCCAAATCCCGCAGGGCGCGGCGGATTTTCCCTAGGTTGCCCGGAAGACGCAGTTTGATTTCGATTTCGAACGTCAAGGAAAGGATGCCCAGTCCTCTATAAGAGCAGAACATAGGCCGCACCCACAAGCCCAAAGAAATGTTTCAGGCGCAGTGAGCCGCGGGCACCCCCGTTATACTGGAGACATGGCGGGTCTGGTCAAACTGGCAGCCGCGCCAAAGCTCGACTTGGGAATCCTGAAGGCCAAGCAAGACAGACT
>DATHMO010000053.1:0-25970 GCA_035486995.1 Bryobacteraceae bacterium | reverse complement strand
AGTACGAGAGGACCGGGATGAACCAACCTCTTGTGATCCAGTTGTCACGCCAGTGGCATAGCTGGGTAGCGAAGTTGGGTCAGGATAAGCGCTGAATGCATATAAGCGCGAAACCTTCCTCGAGATGAGATCTCCCAAGGGATAATACCCTACGAAGGGCCGTGGAAGACTACCACGTTGATAGGACGGATGTGTAAGCGTAGTAATACGTTGAGCTTACCGTTACTAATAGCCCGTTCGGCTTGACCATAAAATGTACTGTAGATACAACACAAGTTACTAGTCGCTTTGTTGCCCATCAATATTTAAGATCTTCGCTCGCTGAGAGTCGCGGCTCATCATTCGTGCTCTCCGAGCAAATCACTTTTGGGTGATTGTAGCGCAGGGGTTCCACCCGTTCCCATCCCGAACACGGCAGTTAAGCCCTGCAGCCCCGATGGTACTGCACGCGCGAGTGTGTGGGAGAGTAGGACGTTGCCCGAATTAAAACGAAGCCCCGGCCGGTGCGAACCGAGTCCGGGGCTTTTTAGTTTTCACATTCATCGCCAGCTAGCCTAGCTCCGCCTTCTCCGCCATCTGCTGCAGCTCCCAAATATCCCGCCGGCTTTGCCCCAGCAGCGGACCAAGCGCCATCTTCCCCGCGCGGCCGATTTGCGACTCCAGAAACTTCAGCTCCTTCAATTGCCCCGGCAGTTCCGGGTCGGGCGTCACCGGAAAGCCCATCTCGCGGCGCAATAAGTCGCCCTTGGCGCGCGCGCTCAGCTCGAGCGACAGGTGTAAGTACGACAGCATGTCGCCCAAAATCACCGGAGTAAATGTATTTTCGAACGACCGCATGTACTTACCAACCGGCGACTTACTCAGCGTCCCCGTCGCGATTATTTGGAGTAAGTCGATGTCTTTGTCGAGCTTTGTCCCTAGCCATTTTTCGAGCACCTTCTCGCTGCGCCAGAAAATGAACGCGACCACCGCGGGTAAAGTTACTAGCACGACCACCGCTGCGATCACCGGCTGCCACCACGGTTGATTGTAGAGCTCATGGATCGCAATCGCCATCGCGATTCCAGGCAAAAACACAACCGGCGACCTCGACTCGCGGATCTCGCTCACATTGGCTGACACCGTTCCGAAGATGGCCGTGGCGCCGCCGTGCATCATCGCTGTTCCGAGTCCGCGCACCGCGCTCGCAATCAGGCCGCTAGCCGAAAGGTCGGGAATGTACGTCAAATTCTCGAGCACCGCAAAGCCCGCGCCGACGGCGAATCCCGACACCGCGGTGTCCACCATGAACCCTACGCGATTCGATCGCAACAGCCACGCCACATACAGCGCCTTGGCGATTTCTTCGATGACCGGCGCGCCCGATCGGGCCCACACCGCCGGCGACGCAATCCCTGACGCATAAATCGCGGTGTTGATCGCATAGCAAAAAACCGCCGCTCCGCATCCCACTACTACCGACCGCAGCACGCGCCCCAGCGTCAATAGCTTGTAAGTGTCGATCAATTCCAGCGCGAACAGAAAGATCAGCACCGGCAGCGCGCTTACGGCAGCCTGCGCGAGCAGCAACCGCACGGTCGGTGAAAACATCAGAGAATCCGCAGCGAGACCATATACTCGCCAGTAACATGGCCGTCGTGATCTGCTGCGGCGGCGTAGCCGCTGGAAAGCGTCGCGTTCAAGTAAGTGAACAACACGATGCGAAAATCCAACTGAGTTCCTACGTTAACAAAATAATCCCGGCCGGGAGTGCTTGTGAAGTTAGTAAGTAGTCCCGAAGAAAACAACGTCAGACGCGCCCAATTCACGTACGCCCAGGTGGTGCCGAGCTCGCGAAAACGCTTCGGCGGCAAATTGTATTCACCGAGCAGCTTGCCGAAACTCCGCGCACTAATGGCATCGATGCCGACGCCGGGAAAACTGTAGTAATCGCGATAGCGGTCGATCGTGCCGTGATCGATATAGTTGTTGCCAAACGCGCCCATGTAAAAACTCGCGAAGGGACTGTTGAAATCGCCCAACGACTTTCCGGCCGATGTCCGCAGCCAGAACGCGCTGTTATGCGGCAGCAGGAAACCGCGGTCGTAATTGCCCCACACGCGCGGGAATGCCGTGTGCGAATAATACAGGCGTGAAAACAGGCCCCAGGTCACACCTGTCTCGTCATCTACCGCGCCTTGCGCTCGCGCGAGATTGGAATATTTCAGCATCACGTTCGCTTCTCCCAGATCGTGCACATTGGTCGTGACGTTCTGATATTCGGGCAAGCGATCGAGATCCGAGTAACCGGCCACGTTCCATTCGAACGACAGCGTGCGCGGCGTGTCATAGATCAAGTATTGCGAATGTGAGAGCCGTAGCGATTCGCCCTTGCGGCTCACCTTGGTGGGACCGAACAGATCGTAGAAATCGGCGTAATTGTAGTAGCCGCTCAGTTTCCAATCCCACATGTGCGCGTCGAACGAAATGTGCGCGCGCTCGATTGAGGGCAAACTCGGATCCGGTGAAAAACTGCCGTCAATATTGACGCCCACGAGGCGCAGCTTGTCGGCGAATTCAGCGCGCATTCCAACGCCCGCAGTCGATTTATAGCCTTGCACGATCGGATACGCCGAGATCAGGCGAACATTCTGAAGCGGCTTATATGAACCGGACTCCGTGACCAGATTCTCGGAACTGATCGACGACGGCGGCGGCAGTTTCCATCCGCGCAGCTCGGGATATTTGTTAAGCGTCGCCTGTCCGAAGTACGTCACGGCATTCACATCCGTCAGCGCCTTAGTGGGGACGCGCGCGGGAACGAATCCCTTGCTGGTATATTCGAACGCGATCAGCGATCCGTCGGCGAGCGGCAGCGGACGAAAAAGCCCGGTCTCGGCGTTGCTGATCACATCCATCTTCTTGGTCTCAAAGTCGTAGCGGAACAGATTCGATGCGCCGGTTTGATAAGAAGAGCCGTACAGGTAACGCCCGTCGGGCGAATACACGAAATTGCCCGGCGAATTGTAGTCGAAATCGTACAGGGTCTCGAACGTCGCGTCACCTTTGCGTAAAGCGTCGATCCGAAAACGTACCAGCTTCTGGCGCCCGCTCACGTCGGTGATCGCGCCGGTCAGATATTGGCCGTCGGGAGAAACATCGATATCGAAAAGATCCGTGCCGTACTCGAAATCGTGGCTGGTTTTGGTTTCCTTGTAAGGCGCTGGAATTTCCACGATCGTCGACAAACCGTTGTTGTGGCGCACGCCCCACAGCGATCCGTCCGCCGCATCGAACGCCAGGTCGCCGGTGCGAATGTCCTTCAACAATCGCGCGGAATGATGTGTGTCGACGTCGTAAACATTCAAGTCGCGCAGATCGTTGTTGTCGGTGGTGTAGTAGAGCTTTCGCCCGCGGGGATCCCAGGCAAGAGAAGTGACGTAGTAGAGTCCGGGACCCTTGATGTCCTTCAGTTCCTCGATTTTACCCGTGTCCATGTGAATCGCGGCCACGCTCGCCATGTGCGCGGGATAGCGGATGCCGGCGTAAATCACGTTGTCTTTCGGATCGAAATATGATCGCGACACCGAGCCCAACGTTCCGGTGGTGAGCCGCTGTGGCTGCGTGACTGGATATTTGCGAATTTCGGTGAGATTGGCGACCTGGAACTTGCGCTCATCGGCGATCCACATTTTCCAAGCTTCATCCATCCCGATTCCGTAGACCTGCTTGAAGCGCGACCCGAAGTAGCGCTTGCTATTTTCGCTACGCGTGATCCATTCGAGCAATTTGCCCGGGCCATAGGTGTAGCATAGCCAGGTCATGAAGCGCGTGCCGTACAGATACGAATTCGCGCCGCTCTGAAAGTCGGCCGACGTTCCCTCGGATTCCAGGCCCACCACATCGTATATGTAGGCGTCGTCGTGGACCATGGTGCGAAACACCATTTCATCCCAGCCGCCCATGGCGCGGCCGAGCCCGCCGGCCATCCAGGTTTCCATGAAAGTCGCGATTCCTTCGTGAAACCAACGGGTGGCATAGTGGCGGGGGCTGGTAAGGGAACTATAGAAGATCGAGATTGGATCGTCGTCGGTCGGGACCACCTTGCCGAAAAACAGGGAGCGATAGCGGCGATCCGCTGAATTCGCGTTGTCGCCCATCACGATGTGGATCGATTCGTGATTCATGATCCAGGTCATGCGCTCGTTGGCGGGCAGCGTTTCGTAGGTGTAGCTGAAAGGCGCGATGCCGACGTCGATGAAATTCGACGGGACGGTTCCGGCGGCGCCGTGGCCGTAGTCGCCAAAGTCCTCCAGCAGGACGGTCAGTTTCTGCGAGGGCGTGAAATGGAACAAATTTAGTTCGAAATTGAGAGCGTTTTCGTAGGAACGAATGAGGTGGGTGACCAGATATTCATGCGCGGGGCTGTAATAAAGAACTTCGATGTGCTTGGAGGACTGGAGGAAGATCTTGGGATGACCGGCGGAGAACGCAGAGGCGCAGAACAGGCTGCAAAACAAGAAGAGTCCCGCGATCCAACGCGGGACTCGTGTGAAAGTACGGATGAAAGGCAAAGATTCGTTGTTACTCGTGCAGTCTCGCCATCGCTTGCGCGGCGCTGCCCGATTCAAGCGCCCTGGCGAACGAAGCATCGGAAACCATCCGATCGAACGCATCGTTCTTCGTCATGCTACGGAACGCCTCCAAATTCATAAGGCGGTCGAACGATTTGTCCAGCGCGGCGGAGCGGAACGCCTCAGACCGGAATATCGCCTCCATATTGTGGCTATTGGTAAACGCCTTGAAGGCCAGGTCGGACTTCAGGGCCACAAAGAGGTCCTGGTGTGTCCGCAGCGCCACTTGGAAGGAAGCGGAATTGACGAGTTCGGCAAAATGCACGTCTTGTATTGCCGCCCGGAAATTCATGTCACGCAACAGTACGCCGAGTTCGGCGTGACGCATCAGGCCGTTAAACGCATCGTATCTCATCAATTCCTGGAATGCCGGATTCTTGGCCAGCGCTTTGAAGTCGCTGCTTTCCAGAATGGCGGTGGTAGCCACCGGTGCCGACCCCGGAGTGGCAACATCGGCTGAAGCTACCTGGCCGTCCCTATATACGTCGCGCTGGCCGATCGCGCCCTGCGTTTTATCGCTGCCAATGTGTGCGTTCGAGAAATAAACAAGAACGCCGGCGGCGATCAGGCCGCTCCCAATCAAAATCGGAAATCTCCATTTGCGTAGTGTCGTCACAAAAAAGTTCCTTTCTTCCCTCAGGTCCCAGCAACTTCGCGAGACGGCACATCAAAGCGCTTCGGCTACCCCTCACTCCTCCAAACACCGTCGCGTCTCGTGCGCTTATCGTCTCGCTTGGTTGTTATAGAGTGACACAGTTTGGCGGTATGTTGCACGGGTACAAAAATAGTTCGAACAATTCCAGGTACTAGCCTGGCCCCCCGGAATCAGTTGCGGGGAAAACGAACGACAGGATATTTCGGTCCGCCTCACGCCGGTAATCGATAGAACTGACCAGGCTTCGGATCAGGAACACGCCTAATCCTCCTATTGGGCGTTCGGCCAAGCCGCGCGAAAAGTCCGGCGGTTCAACGTCTAACGGATTGAAAGCATTGCCCCAATCCGCGATTTCAACAGATAGCCTGCCGGGGCCGTCGGACGCCACCACCACTTCGGCCTCTCCGGTTCCGGGCACATACGCATAGCGCGCGATATTTATCAGGATCTCTTCCAGGACCAGGTCGAGCTTGTCAAACTCCTCGGCCGGCACCTCGGCCGCAACCGCTTGCGAACGCACAAAGTCCCGAAACACGGCGACCGATTCCACGTGCGCGGGCAGAGTGAGCCGTCGAGCCGCAGGGTCCATTATAGTGTGGCGATGGCTTGCTGTTCGGTGTCGAAGACCGGGAAGAGGCCGATGAGCCGCGTCAATTCAAATACTTGGCGAGGCAGGCCGTTCAGCCGGCAAAGAATGAGCGATCCGGAAACCGACTGCAGCTTTTGAGCGACCGCGAGGAACGATCGCAACCCCATGCTGCTGACATATTGTAAGTCGCCCAGATCGGCAATGAGATGCTTGGCGCCACGGGTGATCCACTGTTCGCAAGCTTGCTCGAACTCGTGGGCGTTTTCTGCGTCCATGCGGCCGCTAACCTTTAGCAGGACCGCCTTTTCGAGCTCTGTTGGTTCGATGGTCATGGTTTTGGCCGGCACCAGCGCGCCACCGATGCCGCTCAAGACAGTATGGCAGATATGTTACGATAGCCGGAATTGTAGGGCCCGGGAGCCCTCAATTTTGGGCGTGAATGAATTTTTCGGGTGAGGACCTCGAACGGCTGCGGCCGAAGGTGCGATTCAAAGTATGTTACGACGTGGGCTTTTTCTGCCCCGACGTCGATGACATCGTCCAAGAGGCGTTAATGCGCTTTATGCTGGCCGCACGGGAAGATAAGATCCACAACCAGGCCGCGGTGGGTGCATTCCTGAATGGAATCTGCCGCAACGTGGTTTCGGAGTACCGGCGCAGGAACATGCGTGACGAGCCTATGCCGGAAGTCGTACCCGAGCCTCCCGGTAAATCCATCGCGGAGTCGGAGCTGTTCGAATTGCGGGACGCTATCGCGCAGGGCATGGAGCAGCTTTCCGAGCGGGATCGCCGCGTGCTGCGTGCGTTCTATCTGGAAGAAAAATCGAAGGATGAGATTTTGAAACAGACCGGGATGACGGACGAAAACTTCCGCGTGGTGCTGTGCCGGGCTAAGGAAAGATTTCGCGCGATTTATTTGGAGCGGACGCAACATCCGGGTAACTCACGTCACTCATAGGTATGAGCACGAACTTCCACGAGGACCCGGTCTATCGGGAAGAGTTCATTACCGCGTACCTGCGGCGCCGGCTGACCGCCGATCTCGCTGAACAGTGGGAGAGCCATTACCTGGCTTGCGACGACTGTTTCGAAGAGATCCGCGCAACCGAGTTGCTGATCCGCGGCCTCGGTGAGCCGATGGTGGAGCGCCGGCGGGTGAACGACGTCACGGTGCTGCGATTCGCGCAAGGCGCGCAACTGCTGGCGTCGTCGTTGGAACTGAGCGAGCTGTCCAACGTGATCCGCTTGCAGAACGACAGCAAGGTGTTGATCGACTTGAGCCGGGTGAGCCGGATCGATAGCACCGGGTTGGGCGTCCTCATGAACTGCTATTGCCACGCGGTGAAGAACGCCGGCGCGTTGAAGTTGTTGAACGCCGATGCTCCGGTGCGGCGCGTGTTGAGCGTGACCAAGATCGATTCGGTGCTGCAGATGTTCGAGGACGAAGCGGCGGCGATCGCGAGCTTTGGTCTTCCGCAGGCCTGACGCTGGCTCCTCAGGCGCCGCGGCCGACGTGCCATATATAGTACCCTATATGGCGTGACGAAGACCACCGTCTATCTGGATTCCGACATTGCTCTCACCCTCCGCCAAATGGCGGAAGCGCAGGGGCGCAGCCAGGCGGAGCTGATTCGCGAGGCTTTGCAAAAATACACGTCCGACGGCAAACGTCCGCTCCCGCGAGGTTTGGGCAAGTATGACAGCGGCGAGACCCACGGCGCTGAACGCGCCAAGGATTTCCTTCGTGCGGCCGCCAAGAAGGGCCGATGGCGGCGATAGCCGATTCGGGCGCACTCTACGGACTGTACAACCGGCGCGATCGTCATCATCGCGCGCTCCGTTCCGCGATCATGCATGAGCCTGGAGCGATCCTGGTTCCCACCGCGATTCTCAGCGAAGTCGATTATCTGATAAGTGCGAAGCTCGGCGTCCGGGCGGAACTTGATCTGCTCGAGGATATTCTGGCGGGTGCGTTTACCTTGGAGCCTTTCACCACGGCCGATCTCCGGCGCTCGCGCGAGTTAATCGATCAGTACAGCGCTCTTGACATCGGCCTGGCAGACGCCGCAGTCATTGCAACCGCGGAACGAATCGGCACACGGCGGATCCTCACCGTCGATGAAAGACATTTTCGGGTTGTTCGAGCAGCCGATGGCAAGCCTTTCACGCTGCTTCCTGCCGACGCGTGACCAAGCGCCGATCTAGAACTGCAACAGCCGTTCTGCTTCCGCCGCCAGATTCTCAACCTGCGGCAGAATCTCGTTTTCAAGCTGTGGATTATAGCCGACCCAGGTATCGAGCGCGCCCACTCGTCCAACCGGCGCGTCTAAATGCTCGAACAATTCGCTTGCGATGCGCGCGGCGATCTCGGCGCCATAGCCCCACGACATGCAATCCTCGTGCGCGATCATCACGCGGCTGGTCTTCTCCACCGACGCCCGAATGGTCTCCCAATCGTATGGCGACAGCGTCCGCAGATCGATCACTTCGATGGTCTTGTCGGGATTGCGCTGCTCCACTTGCAGCGCCGCTTGCAGCATCTTCTGCACCACTGCGCCATACGTCACAACCGTGAGATTTTGCCCGCTCTTCACCACGTTCGCTTTGCCGAAAGGGATGGTGTAATCCGGCCCCGGATGCTGCGAGCGATTATACGGCTCGCGATACAGCCGCTTGTGTTCGAGGAACAGCACCGGATCGTCGCAACGAATGGCCGTGCGCAGCAGACCGCAGGCATCTAGCGCATTGGACGGCATCACCACCCGCAGACCGGGAAGATGGGTGAAGATCACTTCGCCGCACTGGCTGTGGTAAATTGCGCCGCCATTCAAATAGCCGCCGATCGGAACACGCACCACCATGGGAGCGCTGAATCCGTTGTTGGATCGCCAGCGCAGCGTGGCAAGCTCGGCGCGCAATTGCATCATGGCCGGCCAAATGTAATCGAAGAACTGGATCTCGACAACCGGCTTCAGCCCGCGCTCGGCCAATCCAATCGCGCGGCCAATTATGCCCGCTTCTGCTAACGGACTGTTGAAGCAGCGCTCGCCGCCGAACTCGATCTGCAACCCGGCGGTCGTTTTGAAAACGCCCCCTTTGCCTTTCACTTCGGCCAGATTCGCTTCGCGGCTGCAATCGGCGACGTCCTCGCCGAATACGATGATGCGTTCATTCCGCCGCATCTCTTCGTGCAGCGTCAGATTGATCTCATCCACCATGGTTCGCGTCTCACCGGCGAACTGGGGCTCGGTTTGGAAATCGGCCGAGGTTGGATCGATCTTGTCCGAATAGAGAAACTCGAGCGCTGAGCCCTTCGCCGGCGGATCGGCGTGCAAGGCGTCGTCCGTGGCCTTCTGAATTTGCTGATCCACTTCATGCACGATCACCTGCAGCCCCTGCCGGTCAAGAATGCCCTCCGATACCAGCCACTCCGGGTACCGCAGCAAGGGATCGCGCGCCTCTTCGGCATCGCGCTCGGCTTTGGTCTTATACGCCCGCTCGTCGTCGGAAAGCGAATGCGAATAAGGCCGGGTTACCTTGGCATGTACCAGAGCGGGACCCTTGCGCTCGCGAGCGTAAGCGGCTGCTTCGGCCAGTGCGGCATACGACGCCACGACATCCGTGCCGTCCACTTCCAGCCGCTTCAAATTCGGAAATCCGGCCAGCAATTGCGCGACATTACCGCCGGCGGTTTGTTTTTCCACCGGTACCGAGATGGCGTAGCCGTTGTCTTCGATGAGAAACACCAGCGGCAGATTCTCCAGGCACGCCGCGTTCATCGCCTCCCAGAACTCGCCTTCGCTCGTCGCACCTTCGCCGCTCGTGACCAGCGTCACTTCGTCCGATTCGGGGTCCAGATAGCGATACGCCTGCGCGCAACCCGCCGCTTGCAGGTACTGCGTGCCGGTAGCCGACGATCGCGAGGCGATGTGCAATTCGTGATTGGTCCAATGCGATGGCATTTGCCGGCCGCCGGACGCACCGTCCGCTGCCGCGCCCACCGATGCCAGCAACATCTGCTCGGCCGTAACGCCCAGCATCAAAGCCAGTGCGCGGTCGCGATAATAGAGATAAAACCAGTCGTGCGAGGGACGGAACACCAGGCCGGCGGCCACTTGCACCGCTTCATGGCCAGCGCCGCTGATCTGGAAAAAGATGCGGTTTTGACGCTTGAGCAGCACCTCGCGGTCATCCAGCCGCCGCGCCATGTACATCGCGCGATAGGCCTGAATCAACTGCTCGCGCGCCGGTGTGACTTCCGTGCGCTCTTGTACACGCGTAGGCGTCGCCATCTTCCTCCAGCTTTAGTTTATCAGTGAGACTGGCGTCCGGCTGCCATGCCCAAGGGACCCCACAACGCCGCCGCCCTTTCGGCCATAATGGAGAATATGAAGTTGCTTGTGCCCCTGCTGGTGCTTGGATCAGCCGGCTTGGCCGCTGTGAGTTTAGCGGCCGCCGACATGAACGTGGTGGAAGAGATCGTCGCCAAGTGTAACGGCGATATTGTTACCCGAGGCGATCTCGAACGCAGCCGCCGGGAACTAATCGAAACGCTGCGCGCCAATGGCTATGTCGGCGCCGATCTCGAGCAGCAGCTCGCCGATCGCGAGAAAAACCTGCTGCGGGATCGCATCGATCAATTGATCCTGGCGCAGAAAGCCAAAGATCTCAATATCAACGTGGACAGCGATGTGAGCAAGCAGTTGGCCGGCATCCAGTCCGATTCCAAGATCGCCGATCCCGACAAGTTCCAGGCCTATATCAAGGAACAGAGCGGGATGCCCTACGAGGACTTCAAACAGGAGTTGAAGACCCGGCTTCTCACGCAGCGCGTGATTCGCGAGGAAGTTACCGAAAAGATGTCGGTGAAGCACGAGGATCTGGAAAAGTATTACAACGAGCACAAAACGGACTTCGTGCGCGACGAGCGCATCGTCTTGCAGGAAATCCTGATCTCAACCGAAGGGAAGGACGACGCTGGCGTGGCGGCCGCCGAAAAGAAGGCCAAGGACCTGGTGGCGCGCGCGCGCAAGGGTGAGCGGTTCGCCGAGATGGCTCGCGACAATTCCGATTCCGTCAGCTCCCACGACATGGGCCAGCTTCCGCCCTATAAGAAAGGCGAAGTGAGCAAGAACCTGGAAGATCTGGTTTGGAGCCAGCCCAAAGGGTACATTACCGATCCCATCCGCACCAGCAACGGATTTCTGATTCTGCGCGTGGAGGATCACCAGAAAGCCGGGCAGGCCGAACTCAGCGAAGTGGAAACCCAGATCCAGGAGAGGCTTCTCGCGCCCAAAATGGACCCGGCGGTGCGCGAATATCTCAGCAAGCTGCGCAAGGACGCTTTCCTCGAGATCAAAGCCGACTACATTGACACCGGCGCCGCCAACGCCAAGGACACCGCGTGGGTTGACCCGGCGCAATTGAAGCCGGAGACCGTGAAAAAGGCCGAGGTCGCTAGCACGATTCACCACAAGAAGCTGCTCTGGATGGTCCCGGTGCCAGGGACGCAGACCGGCGGGACCAGCACCTCGCAGTAGATCACGGCACGCCGCATGAAGCCGCCCTATTTAAGTGATCTGAAGCCGAACCAGGTATTCACTACTACCTTACTGGTGCACGGCAAGGACGTCCGGCAGAAGAAATCCGGCGAGCCATACCTGTCGATGCTGCTGGGCGACCGTACCGGCGAGATCGACGCCAAGATGTGGGACAACGTCGCCGAAGTGGTGGACACATTCGAGCGCGACGACTTCGTGAAGGTGAAAGGCCTGCTGCAGATTTTCCAAAACCGCCTGCAGATGACCGTCCACAAGATGGCGCGTGTGATGGACGCCGACGTGGATTTCGCGGATTTCTTCCCGGCTTCCACGCGCGATCCGATGGAAATGTTCGGGGAGCTGCGTGCGCTGGTGGCCGGCGTGCGCAATCCGCACCTGCGGGCGCTGCTGGAAGCGTTTTTGAACGATGAGCCGCTGGCGCGCATGTATCGCACTGCTCCGGCCGCCAAGCATGTGCATCACGCCTATTTGGGCGGGTTGATAGAGCACGTGCTTTCGGTTTGCCGGCTGTGCCATCTCACCGCGTCGCACTACGGCACCGTAGATTATGATTTGCTGCTCACCGGCGCGGTTTTGCACGACATCGGCAAGGTGGCCGAGTTGACCTACGATCGCAGCTTCGGCTATAGCACCGAAGGCCAATTGCTTGGTCACATCGTGATCGGGCTGGGGCTGTTGCACGAAAAGCTCCAGCAGATTCCCGATTTTCCGCCTAAGCTGCGCGTGCTGGTGGAACACTTGATCATCAGCCATCACGGCGAACTGGAGTTCGGATCGCCCAAAGTGCCGCTGTTCCCCGAGGCGCTCCTGCTGCACCATTTGGACAACCTCGATTCGAAAATGGAATGCATGCGCGCGCTGGCCGAAAAGGACCGCCATATTGAGGGCTGCTGGACCGGTTACAGCACGGCGATGGAGCGTTCCATTTTGAAAAAGGCCAAGTACTTGGAAGAAGCGCCGCCAGCCACCGAATCGCCCGTTGCCGAATCGCGTGTCGCCGAACCGGTCGCGCCACCGGTGGCTCAACGCCATCCAGATCCAGATCCGCCCGCCGAGCGTCAACGTCCGGACTTTGCGCCGTCGAACACCGCGTTCGCCGAGAAACTGCAGCAGGCATGGCGCAAGGATCCTTGACGCCAGCGTCCAACGAAACTTCCGCTCCGGCCCGCCGAGGGAACCCCCTCCTCGCGATTTTGGCAGGCCTGTTCATCGCATGCTTCTTTTTGTTCTTCACCTGGCGCGGCTTGCTGGTCTACTACACCGGCGACGATTTGATGAACCTGTATGGCTATTTGGAAAGGCCGGTCAGTGACCTGGTAAAAGCCAATTTCTTTTTTTGGTCGCCCTACTACCGGCCATTCGGGGGCCTTGTCTATCGCAGCTTTTACGCTATTTTCGGCTTCAATCCGTATCCCCTATACGTTCTGTATTTCGCGGCCATGCTGACGAATCTGCTGTTGGCCTATCTGGTTTTGAGCCGGATCGGCGGCTCGCGGGAGATTGGGGCCATTGCAACCCTGGTGTTCGCCTACCACGGGAAGTTTTGGTACTTGTACTACAGCGCCGGCTCGATGTACGACGTCTTCTGCTTCCTCTTTTACTTTCTGGCGCTGCTGATCTATCTGCGGGCCCGACTGCGGAACCGGTTGATGGGCGCCTGGGAGACCGTTGGGTTTCTGGCGTGTTTCATCTGTGCGCTTAATTCCAAGGAAATGGCCGCGTCGCTGCCGGTGATGGTTCTGGTCTACGAACTCCTCTGGCATCCGCCGGATTTCCGCAGCCTGCGCGCTCTCTTCCGCTGGACCATCCGGGAAGGAAGAATGGCTCTGATAGGCGCGTTCTGCGTTTTGATCTATCTTCCGGGCAAGGTCAGTCCCGAGGGTCTGGCCAGCAGTGCCGAATATGTGCCGATTTATACCTGGAGCCGGTACGTCACGAACACTGGCATATACCTGGCGAATTTGCTCTATCGAAATAATCCAGACGTACCGCTCGGGATCACGGCATTGAAACCGCTCGAAGTTGGTTTGTTCTTTGCGATTCTGGCCGCGTTGGCAGTGTGGATGCGCTCTCGCCCCATGTGGTTCGGGCTGCTGTTCTTCGTGATCGGCCTGCTGCCGGTCACGTTCGTCGCGGCTCGCCTCGGATTCGTGATGTATCTTCCGTATGCGGGGATGGCTTTGTACGCGGCGGCGTGTCTGGTGCGAATCAAGGACCAGCTTTGCGCTATCGTTCCCAGGCTTCGCGTGATTTCGCCCACCTCCGCTTCGGTTGCCCTCTTCATAGTTGTCGCCGTCATCGTGTCGCTGATTGCCCACCGGAACTGGCCGCCGGCGCCTGACCCGCGCTATTCGCCCTACAAGCTTACGGCCACCGAGTTTCCGCGCCTCTATCCAAGCTTGCCGCACGGCGCCAAGCTGCTTTTCGTGCAGGAACCATTCGGCAGCTGGGATCTGGATTTCGTGCTGCGTATCTTGTATCGCGACCGCGATCTGTTTATCACAGCGCTGGACGGTCCGGATTCGCAGCGCATTCCACTCGAGCGTCTGGGGCACTACGATCACATCTTCACGTGGGACGGCTTCCACTATCTCGAGCTCGATAACACCGACCCGGTTCGCAGCGTGTTACTGAATTTGCTGAAGGATGACCACCCGAGCCTGGCTCTGGCGGAGGCGTTCACTACCGGAAAACCAGGCGCACTGCAATACATTGTGAAGGGCGTGCAAGTAGGTCCGCCCGATCAGAGCGGCTATTGGACGCTGGATAAACCCGAGTTCCACTTTCGACTCACCACTACCAAACACCACTGGTTCATGGAGCGCTTCTGGCTGCCGCGCCAGACCCTGAGCAAGACCGGGCCGCTGCACGTCGACTTCTTCGTGAACGGCCATCTGCTGGATCAGGCGGTTTTCTCCCAAGACGGCGACGTGCTGTATGAGCACGAAGTGCCGGAGAGTTGGCTCAGCACGAACGGCTTCACCACGGTGCGGATGCTCGTTCATAATCCCTACATATCCCCGCCCTACGGCGATAAGCTCGGAGTGCTCCTTTCCTCTGCGTCGTTCAATCCGCCGCTTACGCTTAAGCCTTAGGCGACAAACGGAGGCGCGCGCGATCGAAAACGTCACGAAACATCGCCTCTGTGAGCTTGCCGGTGGATGTGTTCTGCTGGCTGGGATGATAGGAACTGATCAATAACGGCTGCCCGGGACCGGTCTCGTAAGCAGCATTGTGCCCGAATACGAAAGCGGATCGACGCACGATTTTTCCTTGCTCGCGCAGGATGCCCAGATACGAGTCGAACGCCAGGCGGCCCAGCGCCACCACCACCTCCACTCGCTTGAGCAACTCGAGATCGCGCTCCAGATATGGCCGGCAGGCGCGAATCTCATCCAGCTTCGGTTTGTTATCAGGCGGCGCACAACGGGCCACGGCGCTGATGTAAGCATCGATGAGCTTCAGTCCATCGTCGCGCGACGTGCTGGTTGGCTGCGATGCAAATCCGGTGGCGTAGAGGACCTTGTAAAGAAAATCGCCGGAGCTGTCGCCCGTGAACATGCGGCCGGTCCGATTGGCTCCATGGGCTCCCGGCGCCAGTCCGATCAGCAGCAGCCGGGCGCGTGGATCGCCAAACCCGGGTATGGGCTTGGCCCAGTAGTCCCAATCGCGATACGCTCGCCGTTTCACGCGACCTATCTCGGCGCGATAGGCAACCAGCCGCGGGCAGCGCACGCAGGCGACGATTTCCTGATTGAGGATTTTCAGCGGGCCCAATGTACGAGCTTACGCTATCGCGAAATCGCGACCCGCATGTTCTCGAGCGACGCTTCGAGCGAGGTAAGATCGGCGCTCGGGTGAGTCTGAATGATGCTGGCGAACAGCGGCACCAATTCCGGGTCGCGCCACCCGCGCCGCACCTCTTCCTCCATGACGGCGAAGGCGGCATCCGGAGTGAGCGCCAGTTTATATGGACGCTCGCTGGTGAGTGCGTCGAAAATATCGGCCACCTGCAGAATTCGCGCAACCAACGGGATCTCTTCGCCCGCCAGACCGTCGGGATAGCCGGAACCGTCCCACCGCTCATGATGGCTGCGGATGATCGGCAGCACCGGCGCCAGGCTGCGCATGGGACGGCAGATCTCCTCGCCGCTTACGGGATGGCTGCGCATCACTTCCCATTCTTCTTCGGTGAGCATACCGCGCTTGAAGAGAATGGCGTCTGGAATCGCGATTTTGCCGATGTCGTGCAGAAACCCGCCGCGATAGAGCGACGTGAGATCCTGGCTCCCCAATCCCAAAGCCTCGCCCAGCATTACGGAAGCCACGGCCAGCCGCTGGCAATGCTTTCCCGTGTAGGGATCGCGATGCTCCACGGTCTGCGCCAGCGCCAGCAGGATGGTTTCGGCTTCTTCCAGCGAATCGATCAGGCTCTTGTTCCGCAGCATCGCGCGCACCCGCGTCCGCACCACAGCCGGATGCAGCGGCTTGATGAGAAATTCGTCCGCGCCGGATGAGATGCCGACAATCTCATTCTCCACACCCAGGATATTGGTGATCATCAGCACCGGGATTAGTTGCGTGGTCCGGTGGGCTTTCATCCAGCGGCACAGCTCCGGCCCACTCATCTCGGGGAGCATCAGATCCAGAATCACCAAGTCGATTTTTTGCGTTTCGAGCATCGCCGTGGCTTCGGAAGCTTTGCGAGCCTCCAAAATCCTATAAGGCGTCGTCTTGAAGATCGCTTTGAGCAGCCTGCGGTTGATCTCTTCGCTATCTACGACCAGGATCGTTGCCGGGGCGACGGCGTCCTCGTCGGAATCAAACAACGGAATCGAGTCGATCTCAAGAGGGGGCGCATCGGTATGTGAAACGACGTGGGGAAGACCGTTCCGCTCCGGGCTTGGGTACATGGATGGGTTCGGGACCGGCATTGCGGAGTCGAACTCGCCGGCGTCAGCAAGCTCACCGTACTTATCGTCGGAAAGTTCGGAAAAGTTTAGCTGCCTGTCCGTCTAGGTCATTGAAAATAATATGTTTAGTGGCTCAATTCTTGGGCAGTTTGGCCTTTATGTCATTGACGTAGTTTTGGGTTTCCGGGATCTGGGGCACGCCTCCATCCCGGTCTACGCGCCCTTCACCCGCATTGTACGCCGCCAGGGCTAGACTGACGTCGTCTTTGTATTTAGTCATCAATTGCTTCAACAGCTTGGTGCCGGCTTCTACATTTTGATGCGGATCAAACGGGTCCTTGACGCCAAACTCTTCCGATGTCGCGGGCATCAATTGCATCAACCCCTGCGCGCCTTTCCAGGAAACGGCGCACGGCCGGCCGCCGGATTCCTGGGTAATCACGCCGCGAATCAGCTCCGGTTTCAGGCCTTCTAACTTGGCGCCCTCCTCCACAAGTTTGTCCAACTCGGCCGCAGGCAAAGGATCACAAGGCGGCTGGCTGAAGGGGACTGGTGTTTCGATCCAGGGGACAGTAAAGAAGGATGCGGCAGGCGTGGGCGCTTTGTTCATGACGGCCGCGATCTGCAACATGGCGGCGATGCGCTGCTTGGCAAGGGAGGTCGCCATGGCGGACTGGACGGAGTCTTGGTCGGGCTGTTGGGCTTTGCCGGATTGTTGAACTTGATCGGGCTGGGCTTTGTCAGCCGGCTTACCCTGTTGCACCGGCGCCGGAACTACCTTAGGAACTGGCGGCGTGGTCTGCGCCCAGGCGCAAACGGCGGCGAGCGCCCCGGCAGCTAAGACGAGCCTCATCTTTCTTTCTATCGACAGAATCGCGAGAATTTAGATACTACCAGAGGTATAGTCGAGCGGCGGCGGTATAGTAAGATTTCGGATGCGAATCCTTGCCGAGCCGCCCTGCCGCGTGGCCGCCAGCGGTGTCACAATTCGAAAAAGGCGGGGGAATTGATGGAAGCGCTGCGGGCGGCATTGTCGGAGGCGCCGGACGCGCGGCTGGACGTGGCGGCGTTGGAGATCGCGTCCATCGAGACACCCGATCTCGATGCGGAGCCCTTTCTCGCCATTCTCGATCGCATGGCCTCCGCGATCGCATCGCGCCTGCCTTCAGGAGCGCCCGGCCGGGAGTTTGTCGCAGCCGCCAATCGCTATCTTTTCGACGAACTAGGTTTTCACGGGAACGAGATGGACTACAACGATCCCCGCAACAGTTGCCTCAATTATGTTTTGGATCGCCGGACCGGCATTCCGATCGCGCTTTCAGTGGTCTATATCGAAGTCGCGCGCCGGCTCGGCCAGCCTGTTACCGGCATCGGGCTTCCGGGGCATTTCATCGTCGAATACAACGACGGCGAGTACGCAACATACATCGACCCGTTTCACGCGGGCAAGCTCCTCAGCGTGGACGATTGCCGGCAACTCGCACGCGCCCGCACCGGATCGGACGCCGACGCCACCGCACTTGCGCCCGTTGGCACGCGGTACATTCTGGTTCGCATGCTGAACAATCTGCGCTCGGCTTACTTTCGCGGTAAACGGTTCGAGAAGATGATCGCGGTCACCGATCTATTGCTCGAAGGCTTTCCTGAAAACTCCGAATACTACAAAGCCCGCGGTTTTGCGCGTCTGCGGATGCGCCAGTATCGTGGGGCTCAGAGCGATTTGCAGATGTATCTGAAGTATGCACCGGAGGCCGCGGATCGCGCGCAAGTAACCGAACAGCTCGGCGCAATTCATCGCTGGCTAGGGCGAATGAATTAGAACAGCCGGACGCCGCGACGATCCGGCTTGCCCGTCAAATGCACGGTGTCGCGGAAACTCACGGTGTTCGGGCTCGACGTCATCACGAGCGAGTGCGTCCGATGACCATCGCCGAAGAATCGCACGCCTTGCAGCAGATTTCCGGGCGTCACGCCGCAAGCGGCGAAGATGATCTTCTTGCCGGGAGCCAGATCCTCTGCGCGATAGATCTTCTTCACATCGCGGATGCCCATCTTCTCCATGCGGCGCTCCATATCCTTGCCGTCGACTACCAGGCGTCCCAGCATCTCGCCGTGCAAACAGCGCATCGCTGCCGCTGTGATTACGCCTTCCGGCGCGCCACCGATACCCATCACCGCGTGCACGCCAGCGCCGCGTACGGCTGCCGCGATTCCAGCGGACAGATCGCCATCACCGATCAGGCGGATGCGAGCTCCGGCCTTGCGCAGCGCCGCGATCAGATCTTCATGGCGAGGCCGATCGAGCACCATGACGACCAGATCGTCGACATCGCGATTCAGCCGCTTGGCGATCGCCTTGAGATTGTCGGCCGGCGGAGCGTCCAGATCGAGCGCGCCCTGGCATCCAGGCCCGGCGATGATTTTCTCCATGTAGCAATCCGGAGCGTGCAGCAGTCCGCCGGCTTCCGATGCCGCGAGCACTGCGATGGAATTGGCCGCGCCAGTGGCGCACAGATTCGTGCCTTCGAGCGGATCGACGGCGATGTCGACGGCTGGATACTCCAGACCCGCGGGCGGCGTCGCACCCACGCGCTCGCCGATATACAACATGGGCGCTTCATCGCGCTCGCCTTCGCCGATTACAATGTTTCCGGCGATGGGCACATCTTCAAAGGCGCGCCGCATGGCTTGGACCGCGGCATGATCGGAGCCGGGACGGTCGCCTTGTCCCATGGTGCGCGCGGCTGCGATCGCCGCTTCTTCCACCACGCGCGCCATCTCGAACGCGAGATGTTCTGCTAAGTTTTGCTCTCCGCTCGCCGAATTGGGCGACTTCTTGTGTGGAGACTTCGCCGTTTGCCCTGCCATTCCGCCTCTCCGATGGGTGCTTTCTCGCGAGACTTCGCAAGAAGCCCGATCATAGCACGGCCTCCTTCATGACTTCTCGCCGGTGTGCGCGGCCACTGTATGAATGTGTTTCGCGATCGCACTTTGGATGCCAGCGGCCAGCAGTTGCTTCGGTCCGATAGACTTCCAGGCGGCCACCGTTCTTTCTACTGTTTCGCGCACGATATCCCAAACCGGTTTCATCGGAAGCCCCGCTGTATCGACGAAATGGCGCACCTGATCGAGCGTGATTTCACCCAGGCTGCGGCTGCCGCCAAAGCTGAGCGCGAGCTTATCGCCGGGGATGTAGGGAACCGTAGAGACGAAATCATAGGCCGGAGAAAGAATGGGCGTGCGTCCGTCCGGATACAGCAGCGACCAGTTCTTCAGATGCATGTCCGCGTTGCCGATCAGCACGGAAAATACCAGCCGCCGTACGAATTCGAACGTGCTCTCTGGCCCCGCTTCCGCCCACAGGACCGCCGCGATATTCGCGTAACTGTGCCCTTCATATTTACCGGCGGGAAAGACGCCGAACACCTGCGCGAAATCTTCCATATGAATGCGCTGTCCCGCGGGCCCGCGATCGAAGCGCTCCACCGCGAGAGCTTTGCCCTTCAGATGCGCGGCGTCTTGGGGCAGTCCCCTGATCTCCTTGATCGAGATCAGTTTTATGGCCGGTACCGTGATTCCCACGTCCCGCGCGAGTTCCAGCATCGCATACTCGTTCTCGGGCACAGACGGAAATTGCGTGGAAGGCAATTTGACGATCCATGAGCCGCCCACGCCGTGCGCGGGAATGGTGAGGCCGCCCGAGGATTCCATCACTGCCGAGAACTTGAGCTGTACGCCGGCCAGCGAGAAGCGCAGGATGGTATCGCCCTGATCCTGGTTCTCATTATCCGGTGAGCGTTCGTCGAGAGGCGGGTGATTGCCGCGCTCGCCAGCGTCCCATGGCGTGACAGTAACGGCGCCCGCTAGATCTTCGCCCAGGGCGGCGAGCAGGAAGAATTCGCGTTCCGGTTTGACGCCGGCAAGTTCGGCGAGATAGGTTCGCAGATGACCTTCCGGAAGCAGGTTTGAAAAGAACGGCGGAACTCGCGCCGTCACCGGACGCAGGGCAGTCACGAGGCCGCCGCGCTCGCCCTTGAATGACAGGCTCAGAGTGGGGCGATGAGGGTCGTCGACGTAATCCTGCTCGAAGGCGAACAGCTGCCGGTCACCGGCGAGGCGGTTAATGACCCCGATGCGCCGGCCGCCGAGATTGACGGCCAGAGCATGGAACTGGGCGAAGTCAGACTTCTGAGTGGCCGCCGGTTGCATAGAGCGGACGCTCCTCCTGCTCCTCGGAGTTGTCTGCCGAGCCGCTGCGATAATCGCGGACCATGGCCTGCACCGCGGGCACGAGCGCGCGCGGGATCATCAGCAGGTCGAACTCAAGCGTGCGCGCGATATCGAGAAGCGTGTCGAAGCGCGGAACGATCTTGCCGCTTTCGATGCCGGAGATGTGGGATTGGGGCAGACCGACGCGCTGTCCCAATTCGGCTTGGCTCCAGTGGTGGCGTTTGCGAGCGGCGGTCAGTTCTTTGCGCAAGGACTGCGGCAGCTGGTGCAAACGTTCGGTTAGTGGTATATGCAATCGCATATGGGATGGCCCTGGGTATATGGTATCACAGATGGGACAGAATTTATATGCGATGGCAGCTATGTATAATCACTCGATATGTGTTTACATATAAAAAGTGGACCGATAAAAGCTTCTATCAGAACCGCCCCAATGCGCTGCGCCTTTGCTATGCTGATACATTCCAAGGAGAAACACGCATGAAAAAACTCACTGTTGGAGCAACGCTCTTCTTCGTGGCGAGCCTGGTCGGTCAAGGCTCGGCCTTCGCGCAAGGTAAGGCGGGAGGTCCGCCGCCCGGACCCGGTCTCACACTCACGTCGCCTGACTTCGAAGACGGCGGCATCATCCCGAACAAATTCACGCAGGCCGATCCCGCCGCTGTGTCGCCGAAGCTCGATTGGACGCATGTGCCAGCGGGCACGGCCAGCTTCGCATTGATCCTGCACGATCCCGACGTGGCCCTGGGGAAGAAGACCGACGACGTTCTGCACTGGATGATTTTCAATATTCCCGGCACGGCGACGGGGCTTTCGGGCGGCGTGCCCGCGAACGCCAAACTCGACGACGGCACGATCAACGCCAAGAATCTGCGCGGCGGCGTCGGCTACATGGGACCGGGCGCACCGTCCGCCGGCCCGTATCATCACTACACCTTCGAACTTTTCGCGCTCGACACCAAGCTCGATCTCGGACCCGATGCCACGCGCGCGGACGTGCTCGCGGCGATGCAGGGCCATATTCTTGCGAAGGGTGTTCTCGAGGGGCGTTTTCACAAGCCGTAACAGGGGGCGTATTTGAATAAGCTGGCTGCGGGCCTGGCGATTTGCGCGGGCCTGCTCTCAGTCCGTGCGCACGCCGCTGATCTTCCCGACGGCAAAGGCAAGGAGCTGATCCTGCGCGCATGTGTCGGCTGTCACAAAGCCGAGGAGATCGCGGTCTATCGCTTTACCAAGGACGAATACCAGACCATCGTGTATCGTATGGGCGATCGCGGCGCGCAGGCCTCGCGAGCTGAGCTCGACATCATCGCGGCCTACCTCTTTGAGAATTTCCCCAAGATTGAGGACGCAACCAAGATCAACGTCAACAAAGCCTCGGCGCAGGAGATCGCTAAGGGGCTGAATCTGACGGACGAAGAGGCCGCTGCCGTGGTGAGTTATCGGGAGCGCCACGGCGATTATCACGCCTGGGGCGATTTGCTGATCATCTATGGCGTGGACGGCAAGAAGATCGCGGCGGCCAAAGACAAGATCAGTTTTTGATCGCTTTATCGCCAGCGGAAAGCGTGCTGACCCGAGGCAATTGCGCGGAGTCCCAACCTCCGCCGAGTGCTTGTACCAGAAGCACGCTCGAGACCATGCGGCGAGTGAGCAAATCCACCAGCGCCTTTTGCTCGGCGAACAATGCAGTCTGCGACGTTTCCACGTTCAGATAGGTCGCGGTGCCGGCCTTGTATTGCGCGGTGGTGATGTCGAGCGCCAGTTGCGCAGCCTGTACGGTTTCGTTGGTGGCGCCGGTTTCCCGTTCCAGGACACGCAACGCTGCCAGCTCATCTTCCACCTGCTGGAACGCGGTGAGGACGGTTTCGCGGTAGCTTGCCATACCCGCATCGAAATTGGCTTTCGCGAGGTTCACCTGCCCGCGGCGCTTTCCGGCATCGAACAAGGTTTGCGACGCCGAGGCTCCCGCCGTCCAGAAACGGCCCGCCCAGGTAAACAAGCTTAAGAAGCTCGAACTAGCCAGGCCCACGCCGCCGGTGAGCGTGACGGACGGATAATAGGCCGCATCCGCAATCCCGATCTGCTCGTTCAACGAGGCCATCTGCCGTTCCGAGGCTGCGATGTCCGGCCGCCTTTCAAGCAAAGTGGACGGCATCGCAACAGGCACTTGCGGCGGCTCACCTTTGAGAGTTTGCTGCGGGATGGTCAACTCGGCGGGCGGCTTGCCAACCAGAATCGCGATCGCGTGTTCATATTGGGTGCGCGCCACGCCAAGATCGATCAATTGTTCCTTGGCGGAATCGAGCTGCGTTTCGGCCTGCGCCACATCCGCTCCGGAAGCCACGCCCGAATCGTGCCGGGCCTGGGTGAGCTTCAGAAAATTCGTGTAGGAATCCACAGTGGATTGCAGCAGCGCGATGTCGCCATCGGTGCCGTGCAGCTGAAAATAGTCTTGCGCCAAATCCGCCTGATAGGTGAGTTTTGCATTTTCAAGCTGCGCTTCGCTGGCTTGCGCGGTCTCGGCGTTGGCGCGGATGGTCCGCCGGATGCTGCCCCACAGGTCGGGCTGATAGGTGACATCGAAGGGAATCTCATAGGCGGTAACGATAGGCTTGCTGTTGCCCAAGCCCGCGGCGCCGGCAGGAGTAGCCCCGCCCTTTTGGGCCGTCGCTAATGGCCCCGCCGTCACGGTTGGAAACAAGGCCGCCCGAGCGATCTGCACTTCGGCGCGCGCCGCGCGGTATTGCGCTTCCGCCTGCAACACGTTTTGATTCGAAATACTCACCTGCTCTTCGAGTGCGTTCAACGCCGGGTCGTTATAGATCTCCCACCACTTGCCTTTGAGCGCCGTGTCGTTCGGTTTTGCTTCTCGCCAGCCGTCCGGGGGCGGCTCTTTGAACGCTTGCGGCACGGGAGCCGAGGGGAGCTTGTAATTCGGCCCCACTTCCCTGCATCCGGTTAAGACGAGCAGCACTCCGGCAACAATTCCGAGGAGCCAATTTGTATTCTTCCTGATCATCACCTTGCTCAAATTTAACATTTCCGTCTTACACCTCCGAGCCCAGGGGTTCGCTTTCCCGGGCGCGCGCGCGATGCCGTCCGCGCCATTGCTGCAGCCGGTCGAAATACAGATAAACTACCGGCGTCGTATACAGCGTCAGCATTTGGCTGAAGATCAAGCCGCCGATGATGGTGATGCCGAGTGGACGCCGCAATTCCGATCCAGTGCCGGTGCCGAGAGCGAGCGGCAGCGCACCCAGCAGCGCGGCCATGGTGGTCATCAGAATCGGCCGAAAGCGTAGCAGGCAGGCCTCGAAGATAGCGTCGCGCGAACTCTTGCCCTCGTTGCGCTCGGCGGCGATCGCAAAATCGATCATCAGGATCGCGTTCTTCTTCACGATGCCGATCAACAGAATGATTCCGATGATGGCGATTACGCTCAAGTCGGTCCGGGTCAGCTCGAGCGCCAGCAGCGCGCCCACGCCAGCCGACGGAAGCGTCGACAAAATGGTTATCGGGTGAATGTAGCTTTCGTACAGCATGCCAAGCACGATATAGACCGCCGCCAGCGCTGTGGCGATCAACACGGGCTCGCTGCCGAGTGAATCTTGATAGGCCTGCGCAGTGCCCGCGAATCCCGTCTGTATCGTCGCGGGAAGGCCGATCTTTTTACCCGCTGCAGAAATCGCATTCACGGCGTCTCCCAACGCCACGCCGGGCTTCAGGTTGAACGACAACGTGATCGCGGGAAAGAGCCCCTGATGATTTATCGACAAGGACGCGGTGGTGGTGGCTGTTTTCGCGATCGCACTCAACGGAACTTCGCCACCTCCGGGCGCAGTGACGTACACCTGATGCAAGGTGTTGGGGTTCTGCCAATACTCGGGCGCCGCCTCCATCACCACGTGGTATTGATTGAGCGACGAATACATGGTCGACACCTGGCGCTGGCCAAAGGCGTCGTACAACACGTCGTCGATCAATTGCGGCGAAATGTTGAAGCGCGCGGCGGTTGCGCGATCGTAATCCACCATGGCTTGCAGCCCCCGGTCCTGTTGGTCGCTGTTGGCGTCGGTAATAATGGAAATGGTTTTCAGCTGGTCCAGCATCAGGGGAGCGTAGGTGGTGAGATCGCTCAAGTTGTCCGCGCGCATGGTGTATTGATACTGCGCATTGCTCGATCGGCCGCCTACTCGCACGTCTTGCACGGACTGCAGATATAGCGTGGCTCCGGGCACACGCGCGAGCTGCGGCCGCAGACGCTGGATAATCAGGTCCGCGCTAATTTTGCGTTCGCTCAGCGGCTTGAGGGAAATGAACATCCGCGCCGTATTTGTCGTGGTGCCGCTGCCTCCGCCCGAAAAGGCGTTTACCGTGTCGATGGCCGGATCCTTGTCGATAATATCCACCATCGTCAGCAGCGTTTTGTCCATGGTCTGGAACGACGTGTCCTGATCGGCTTGAATTTGCCCATTCAACCGGCCGGTGTCTTGCTGCGGAAAGAATCCTTTGGGCACCTGGATGTATAGATAGATGGTAAGTGCCACTGTGGCGAGCAGGCTCATGAGTGTGAGCGCCGGATGCCGCAGCACGACCGAAAGAGTACGGCCATAGAGGTTGACAATCCAGGTGAAGAATTGTTCGCTTTTCTGGTAGAACCAGCCGTGCTCGTGCTCCACGCGCAATAGGTGTGCGCACATCATCGGCGTGGTGGTGAGCGAAACGACCATGGAAACCAGAATCGCGACAGACAGCGTGATAGCGAACTCGCGCAGCAGGCGTCCGACGATTCCGCCCATGAGCAGCAGCGGAATGAACACCGCCACCAGCGACAGGCTGATGGTGAACACCGTGAAACCGATCTCCTGCGCGCCTTTGAGAGCCGCCTGGAATGGATGCACTCCGTGCTCGATGTAGCGCGTGATGTTCTCGATCACCACGATCGCGTCGTCCACCACGAATCCGGTGGAAATTGTCAGAGCCATCAGCGAGAGATTATCGATGCTGAAGCCCGCCAGGTACATCACGCCGAAGGTTCCGAGCAGAGAAACCGGAACGGCGATGCTCGGGATGAAAGTAGTCCGCGGGCTTCTTAGGAAAGCGAACACCACCAGAATCACCAGCGCGATCGAAATCAGCAAGGTGATCTCTACGTCCTCGACCGAGGCGCGGATGGTGACGGTCTGATCCATGGCCACCCGCAGGTTGATGGCCCGCGGTATGGATGCTTCGAGCTGCGGGAGAACGGCGCGGATCTGATCGACAGTGTCGATGATGTTGGCCCCCGGCTGCCGGAACACGATCACGAGCACCGAAGGCTTGCCGTTGGCGTAACCGGCATTGCGCAAATCTTCCACCGAATCCACCGCATTGCCTACGTCTGAAACATGCACGGCCGATCCGTTG
>DATHMO010000052.1:0-11872 GCA_035486995.1 Bryobacteraceae bacterium | reverse complement strand
AAGAGTGGCGACCCCAACGGCCTGGGTCTTCCGTTGTGGCCAGCCTACGGTCCGAAAACAGATCAGGTCTTGGAGATCAGACACGAAATAAGGCTGAAGTAAAGTGACCGGACCGTAAGGAATGGCCTACGTACCTGACATCATCCTGTTACGACATCATTTGATTGGCTCCTCAGGTAGGACTCGAACCTACAACCCTTCGGTTAACAGCCGAATGCTCTACCATTGAGCTACTGAGGAACAAGGCAGGCGAATTACTTCCCATTCATTACAACATCCCGCCTCAACCCTGTCAAATTTCGGCCGCTTGCTAAACTAGTAATCTCCCCATGGAATTGGAAAAAGCATACGAGCCGCAACGCTTCGAGCCGCATTGGGCCGAATGGTGGGTGGCGTCGGGTATCTTTCACGCCGACCCGCATGCGCCCGGGCCCCGATTTTCGCTCGCCGTTCCGCCTCCCAACGTCACCGGATCGCTGCACATCGGCCATATGCTCGATCACACCGTGATCGATACCGCCACCCGCTGGCATCGCATGCGCGGCGACAACACGCTGTTCCTTCCGGGCACCGACCATGCCGGCATCGCGACTCAGATGCTGGTCGAGCGCAGTCTCGCCGCCGAGGGGCTCACGCGCCGCGAGATCGGCCGCGAAGAATTCGTGCGTCGCGTCTGGGAGTGGAAAGAAAAATACGGCAACCGCATTACTTCGCAGATGAAACGCATCGGCGACAGCTGCGATTGGAGCCGTGAGCGATTCACGCTGAATCCCGACCTTTCGCACGCGGTACTCGAAGCCTTCGTGCGCCTCTACGAACGCGGTCTCATTTATCGCGGCACATACATGGTGAACTGGTGCCCGCGCTGCTCTACCGCGCTTTCGGATCTCGAGGTGAAGCACGAGGACACGCAGGGCAGCTTGTGGCACATCCGCTATCCGGTGAACGGGAGCTCTCGCTACTTGGTCGTGGCCACCACGCGTCCCGAAACGATGCTCGGCGATACGGCCGTGGCTGTGAATCCGGCCGACCCGCGCTACCAGGATCTCGCGGGACAAACGGTCACGCTGCCGTTGATGAACCGGCCGATCCCAATCATCTTCGACGAAATCGCCGACCCCAAGTTCGGCACCGGCGTTGTGAAAATTACTCCGGCGCACGATCCGAACGATCTCGAAGCCGGCAAGCGCCACGATCTCGCGCAAATCAAGGTGATCGGTGAAGACGCGCGCATGACGGCGGAGGCTGGTCCTTACGCGGGCCTCGATCGCTTCGAAGCGCGCAAACGCATCGTGGCTGATCTGGAAAAAGAGGGCCTGCTCGAAAAGGTGGAACCCTACGCGTTCGCGTTGAGCAAGTGCGATCGCTGTGGCACGATCGTGGAGCCCCTCATCTCTACGCAGTGGTTTGTGAAGACCAAGCCGCTGGCCGACAAGGCCATGGCCGCGGTGAACGAAGGCCGCATCCAGTTTGTACCCGACAATTGGAACCGGACGTTCTTCAATTGGATGGAGAACATTCGCGATTGGTGCATCTCGCGACAGCTTTGGTGGGGCCATCGCATTCCGGCCTGGCATTGCGGAAATTGCAACAAGATCACGGTCGCACGCGAAATCCCCAAGGCCTGTACGCACTGCGGGTCGGCGGCGATCGAGCAGGATCCCGATGTGCTCGACACCTGGTTTAGCTCCAGCCTCTGGCCGTTCTCCACGCTAGGCTGGCCGGCGGACACCGACGATCTTCGTGCATACTATCCGACCACGCTGATGATCACCGGCTTCGACATCCTGTTTTTCTGGGTGGCGCGCATGATGATGATGGGCATCGAGCTCACCGGCGACGTGCCGTTTCGCCAGGTACACATGCACGGCCTGGTGCGCGATCCCGAGCGCAAGAAGATGTCGAAGACTAAGGGCAATGTGGTGGATCCGCTCGACATCAACGAGAAATACGGCACCGATGCCTGCCGCCTGTGGCTGCTCATGGCCGCAGCGCCCGGCACCGACATCACTTACAACGAAGACAAGCTCAACTCGGCGCGACAGTTCTGCAACAAGTTGTGGAACGCGGCGCGGTTGTTGTTGATGAACATGGAAAGCTCGGGCGTTGAGTCTTCGCTGCCCGAGCCAGGCCAGCTCGAAGCTTTGGAAGATCGCTGGATTTTCAGCCGGCTCAGTCGCACCGCTGAAAAGGTGAATCGCGATTTAGAACAGCATCGCTATCACGAAGTGGCCGAGGAGTTGTGGCAATTCTTCTGGCACGACTTCTGCGACTGGTATCTCGAAATCAAGAAGCTTCGTTTGTCGCCGGGCTCGGGCCTCACGAACGACTGGCGGAATCTGCTTGCGGTCTTTAGCGCCTATTTGCGCTTGCAGCATCCCATCCTGCCATTCATCACGGAAGAGCTGTGGCATCGCTTTGGTCAGAACACGTCCATCGCGCTGGCTCGATATCCGCAGGTTGGCGCGACCGATGAGACTGCGGAGCGTGAGATGGACCTGCTGCAGGACATGGTCACCGCAGCTCGAAAGCTGAAGGCCGACAATGGACTCGACGACAAAATGGAGCTCGCCGGCGTGCTGTACTGCCGCAATGGAGCGTCGAAAGTGGAGTTGCCGGTGCTCGAGCGGCTCGGCAAAGTGAAGCTCGAAGTACGCACCGGCGCTGCGCCCGTGTTGACCGGCGCGGTTCGCTCCACAACCTATTTCGATCTTTTGCTTCAGCTTCCCGAAGTGGATCGCGATGCGCTCCGCGAACGATTAGTCAAGGACACTGACAAGTTGCAGAAGTTGATTCTGAAGATCGATGGCCAGCTCGGCAGCGAGAAGTTCTTGAACGGAGCTCCACCTCATATCGTCGACGAATTGCGCTCCAAACGCGCCGACTACATCGCGCAGATACAGAAAAATCGCGATACGCTCGATGGCCTTTGATCTCGGTCGCCGCGTTGAGTGGCATACAACGATCGGCTCGACGATGACGGAAGCGAGTCGCCTGGCTGCCGAGGGAGCACCATCGGGCACGGTGGTCGGCGCCGACGAACAGACCGCCGGTGTCGGACGTCGCGGCCGGTCCTGGCATTCCGAACCCGGCACTGGACTCTACATCTCCGTCATTTTGCGGCTTGCGCTCGATCCCGCGATAATGCCCGTGGTCACGCTCGCGCTCGGCTTGGCGGTGACGGAGGCGATCCTCAAAGCCACGGATCTCTCTTGCGACTTACGCTGGCCCAACGACGTGCTGATTCAATCCAAGAAATGCGCCGGCATTCTAACGCAGCTTGAAAGCTCAGCTATCATTGCAGGCATCGGTATGAATGTGAATCATTCCCGGTTCCCCGAGGAACTGAGCGGCATCGCGACTTCGCTGCGCATCGCTAGTGGACGCACCCATTCGCGCGAGCGATTATTGCTGGAGTTGCTGCCGGCCATTGACCGCTATTGCGCATTGCTCGAAAACGACGGCCGCGCGCCGATACTCGAAATGTTTTCCCGCGCCTCGAGCTACGTATCCGGCCGGCGTGTGTGCGTGGATCAAGACGGTTCGACGCTACTCGGAACCACAGCGGGCCTCGCCGAATCCGGATTCTTGCTGCTTCGCGGTGACGATGGCCGCGATCACCAGATCGTCGCCGGAGGTGTGCGGCCATGCTCCTAGCGCTCGACGCAGGCAATAGCAACATCACCATCGGCGCTTTCGAAGAAACCACGCTGATCGGGCGCTGGCGTCTGCGCACGATTCATGAGCAGACCGCCGACGAATGGGGGGTGCTGATGCGCAACTTGTTCGCGCTAGCGTCGCTCGATCTGGCGCGCGTGGATGGCATCATCATCGCGAGTGTCGTGCCCACCCTCGACGCACCGCTGCTCGCCATGTCGCAGCGCTATTTTCACACCACCCCGCTTTTCGTAACACCAGATACCGATATCGGCCTGAAAGTGCTGTACGACAACCCACGCGAAGTGGGCGCCGATCGTGTGGTCAATGGCGTCGCCGCATTTCATCGCTACGGCGGTCCGTCGGTGGTTGTCGATCTCGGAACAACAATCAACTTCGATGTTGTTTCCGCCCATGCAGAATATTTGGGCGGCATGATCTGTCCCGGCATCGGCATGTCGATCACGGGCCTGTTTGCCAAAACCGCGCGGCTGCCCATGGTGGATCTCCGAAAACCTGCGAGCCTCATCGGCAAGAACACGGTGAACAGTATTCAGTCGGGCCTCTATTATGGATTCGCCGGATTGATCGACGGAATCGTCGGCCGCGTGGTGGCCGAACTCGGGCCAAAGACCAAAGTCATTGCCACCGGAGGCCAAGCCCAGTTGATCGCGGGCGTTGCGCGTTCGGTGCAGGAGATCAACGAAGATTTAACGCTCGAAGGCCTGGAAATCATATGGCGCCGCAATCGGAAGAAATAGGCTGGCCATCCAACTACTTCAACTATTTCACCGAAGTTGAAGAGCGCTTCCAAAAGGCCCGGGGCACAGGACTCTTCCTTATGTCTCCGCTCGACTGGGCGTTGGTGGAAGCATGGAAAAACGCTGGCGTGCCGCTGGAAGCCGTGCTGCGCGGTATCGATGCTGCCTTTGAGAAATGGCGCGCGAAAAAGAAGCGCGGGCAAAATGTAAACTCCGTGGCGTACTGCACGCAAGCCGTCATGATTGAAGCGCAGGCCATGGCTGGAGTGGCGCCGTCCCCAAGTGCGCGCAAGGAATCCGCCGCGCCGTTCACTCTTGAGGCGCTCGTTGCCTATCTGACCGCCAACGCCGCGGAGATCCGGCGACAGGACGGTTTGGAAGAAATCGCGCTCGCCGTCGAACACCTTGCATCCGATGCCCCGGCGCACTATCACGACCTCGAAGATTTGGAGCGCCGCCTAACCGCGCTCGAAGACAAAATGATCGCGCTGGTGCGCTCGCGCCAAACCGACGAGCAACTCGTCGACGCCCGCCGCCGGCTTGATCTCGAACTCCGCCCCTATCGCGGAAAAATGACCGCGCCGCAAATCTCAATGCTCGAAAAGCAGTATCTCGAGCGGATGTTGCTCGAATCCTCGGGCGTGCCGCGGCTTAGTCTGTTCTATCTCAGATGAGCCTCGGTCTCAGATAGAGCCTCGCGGTTATCATAGTCTTGAACGTCATGTCGCCTCCCCCGCCGCAATCCAAGCGCACTTCCCATGTCATCTTGATTGTCACCTTGGTGGTTTCGGTGGCGTGCCTGGTGTGGTGGGTGAACGGAGTGAGTTGGACGGAGTTGTGGGAAGACATCCGCGAACTCGACTGGCGCTGGGTCACGGTCGCCGCCATTGCCGACATTCTGGTCTACGTGGTCCAAGGATGGCGCTGGAATCTGGTGCTGCTCCCAGTGGCCCCTGTTTCATCGTGGTCGTCGGTAGGCGCTATCTTTGTCGGCCAGTTCGCGAATGAAGTCCTTCCGCTGCACGCCGGCGAATTGATTCGTTGCTTTCTGATGGCGCGCTGGAGCAAGATTCCCATTTCCGTCACCATGGCATCCGCGCTCATCGAACGCATCTTCGATGGCTTTCTGCTGATTGGCGGCCTGTTTCTTTCCTTGCGCTACATTCACCACTATCCTTTGACCCACGGGCAGGCTCGCGCGATCAGCATCATCAGCGACGGCAGCATCTCGCTTGCGATCCTCCTGATTCTATGCGCGGTGCTGCTGGCTATTGCGATGTTCTGGCGTGAGCAAACACTGGACGCCCTGCTGGACGCCAAGATGTTTTCCTGGGTTCACGTGTTTGTCGAAGACTTGCATCGCATCGGGCATTCGCGCTTCTTGTACGCGTCCGCCGGTGTCAGCATTCCATTTCTGCTGATTCAGATCGTCCCCATTTACGCCATCATGCAGGCCTATGGTTTCGACACTGTTTCGTGGGCGCAGGCCGGCGCCCTCATGGTCCTGCTGCGTCTGGGTTCCGTGCTGCCGCAAGCTCCCGGCAACATCGGGCTCTTTCAGGTTGTTTCTACTTTGGTGCTCACTTTGTTCGGTGCGCCGGCGGCGATGGCGCGGCGATTCGCATTCATCCTGTGGGCCGTCATTACGGTGCCCCTGCTCGTGGTTGGTTTTATCGCCCTGATCGCCTCCGGATCGAAGATGGGCGATCTGCAGCGTGAGGCCGAGGCCGAGATGCGGGCGCGGCAAGACGAACTCGCGAAGAGCTAACGCTCAATGCGTCATGGCGTAAATCACATAGTTCACGCCGACGCGAATCGCAAGCCCCGAGAATTTCTCCGGATATCCAGGATCGTCTGCGAACTCCCACGCATCGCCGACGTCCGAGTTATATGAGATCGCCACCATGACGCGTCCCTTGTCATCGTAGATCCCCCGCCAGTGCGCGCCCACGCCGCCTTCGCCGCAATTCTTGCAACCTTGATAAAGATGCGCCGCGCCCGGAATCTGAAAGCGATCCGTAAGATCGAACACCGTATGAAAGATCGGATCGTTCTCCGGGATGTCGACAATCGGCCGGTCGGGAAACACAAAACGGATGCGCTTTAAGAACATTTCCCATTCATAGTCGCCATGAAAATCGTCCGCCATGAAGAAGCCGCCGCGCAGTAGATACTCGCGCATCACTTTGGCTTCCTCTTCGGTAAAGCCCCACTCGCCCACTTGCACGGCGTAGAGCCAGGGCCAGTTGTAGGCGTCGTCGCCGTCTTCAAGCAGCACCGGTTGCTCCACCGAGCGCGTGTGAATGCGCGTGAGCCGGCGCACGGCCTGCGAGAAATGACGATCGGCGCGAGGATAATCCTGCGTCCACAACGATAAGCCTTGGCGGAAGTCGCCATCGAAACGGCCGGCGTAGCCGTCGTTGGGTCCAGGTGGGAACATCAGGCGCGCGAACGCCCATTCGCCTTTCTCCTGCCAGTCCGGCGTCAATTCAAAATTGAAATACTCTACGCCTGGGAACTGCCGGAACGGCTTTTGGAAGGCATACAGCGCACCGATGAAAACGAAGCCGCATCCCAACCAGCACGATGCTTTTCGCCACTTCATCCGTTGCCCTAACCAGAGAATACCATTCACGCGAGCCCGGGAAAGCCGATCGACGTTCGGCTGCTATACTGCCTGCGTGAACCACTCCGCGGCCGCGACCCAGAGCTCCGATCACGGCGCGGCTCTCACCGCCGGTTTTCTCGGCTGGACGCTGGACGCCTTCGATTTCTTCCTGGTCTCGCTTTGCCTGACCGCGATCGGCAAGGAGTTCCATAAATCCGATGTCGAGATCGCGTTGTCCATAACCTTGACGCTGGTGTTCCGTCCCGTGGGAGCCTTCATCTTCGGTCTGCTCGCGGACCGCTACGGCCGCCGGCTTCCGCTGATGATCGACCTGGTCTTTTACTCCGTGATCGAGGTGCTCACCGGGCTCGCGCCGAACTACACGACGTTCCTGATTTTGCGCGCGCTGTTCGGCATCGGCATGGGCGGCGAATGGGGCGTCGGCGCGTCGCTCGCTATGGAAAAGGTTCCGCCTCGATTGCGCGGCCTGCTCTCGGGACTGCTACAAGAAGGCTACGCCGCCGGCAACCTGCTCGCCGCGATTGCGTACTTCTTTCTGTTCCAGCGCTGGGGCTGGCGACCGCTGTTTTTCCTGGGCGGCATTCCGGCGCTGCTGGCTTTGTTCGTACGCTTCCGCGTGAAGGAATCCGAAGTCTGGCGCAAGAGCCGGGAACAAAGCTGGAGCGGATTGGGCCGCGCTATCGCCTCGAACTGGAAAGTGTTTTTGTACATGACCCTGCTCATGACCATGATGAATTTCGCATCGCATGGAACGCAGGATATGTACCCCACGTTTCTCGAGCGCCAGTGGCATTTCACACCCGGTCAACGTTCCGTGATGACCGGCATTTCGATGATCGGCGCCATTCTTGGGGGCCTCACGCTTGGGCTATTATCGGATCGCATCGGACGCCGGCGCGCGATGATCTGGTCTCTGCTGGGCGGAATCCTGATGGTTCCGCTGTGGGCTTATGCGCCGTCCACTGCACTGCTGGTGCTCGGCGCGTTCTTGATTCAGTTCATGGTGCAGGGCGCCTGGGGCGTGATTCCGGCGCATTTATCGGAACTGTCGCCCGACGCGGTGCGCGGATTCATGCCGGGGTTCGCGTATCAGTGCGGCGTACTGGTGGCAAGCTCGGTGGTCTACATAGAACCTGTTTTGGCCAAGCGCATTGGGTATGCCCAGGCGATGTCGCTGACAGCCGCTACCGTGTTTGCGCTGGCCGCGATCGTGACCGCCGTGGGGAAAGAGCGTAAGGGCACGGTGTTCGGTTTAAGCGCGTTAAGTTAGGCGAAAGCGGGACGCTCGGCGCCGGAGCTGCGACGGAAGGGTCCTTGCGTACCATTGGGGAGCGTCGTGGTTTCGTCGATGCGGGCTTGCGCCAATTGCTGGGCCGTGAGTTCGCGAGCGCCGGTAAGATCGGCTCCGCGCAAATCCGTGGCGAACAGAGACGCGCTGCCCAATCGTGCCCCGGTCAGTTCAGCGCGCGACAGGATCACACCTCCGAGCTGAGCTTGCCGGAGGTCCGCATTCCGTAGCAGCGCCCGATCAAATTGCGAGCCACTGAGATCGGATTGGACGAATCTCGCACCTGTGAGATCGGCCTGCGTGAAGTCGCACCCTTTCAGGATGCAATTGTTGAAAACGGCTTGGGCCGCGGTGATGCCGAGGAAACGGGTGTCTTGAATCCGCGCCCGCGTTAACTGCGCCGCACGAAACTCGCTCTCGGTGAAATCGCAATTTGAGATCTTTGCGTGGTGAAAGAAAGCGCCATTTAGCGTGGCGGATTGAAAGTAGCTCTGTTCGATAACGGCGCCCTGGAATCGTCCCTTATCTAAGTTCGCTTTTCGAAAGTTTGTCGTGCGGATTTTCGCATCCGAAAAGCTGCTCTCGGCGAGCCAGGTAGACGCGAACTCGCAATCGGAGATCTGAGCCTCGGTGAAATCCGCCAGAGACAGAATTGTGCGGCCGAAATCCGACGTCTCCAGAATCGCCCGGCTGAGTTTGATCGAAGGAAGTTCGGCTTCCAGGCACGTGACGCCCCGCAGGATCGCTTGTTGCAGATCCACGTCCTTCAAGTTCAGCTCATTCAGAGTCGTCCCTTCCAGGATGCACCGGCTTCCCGTGGATGCGTTCAATATCCATTGCCCGTGCCGGCGAATGATCTCGCCCAGGGAACCATTGCCGTCTTGCGTAGTTGCCGTCACATTTCACCAATGATGCTTATCGGTGAAACCTGCAACAGTGTTAGATGGTGGGACTTGTCGGCCTAACTGCCTACCATTGTCCCCTACGGTTCGTAAGGGAACTTCCGAATGCCCTGCACGCATTCGGCCAGCGCCTGCAACAGCGAAGATCCCCAACCGGTGGGCGTGTAGGCCGCTGTCTTCTGATTGGTTTGCTTATCGGCTTGGGCCAGAAAGCGCATGGCCGGGTCCGGCGGATTGACGTACTCCCGGACCGTGATCAAGAACTCAACGTCGCCTCCGGGTTGCTGCTTGATTATGCCGTACTGCTCGATCCTGCACAGCCGCTCGGTGGGCTTTTCCTCTGCGTACCGCCATTCAGCCACGGACACCATCCTCCTGGAAACTTCTAAGTAACAGCCCGCAAAACGGAGCGCGGCGGCCTCGTTGCTGGGACGTATTGAGGTTGCCGCCCCGCCCTTTGCTGGCTTACTGATTGCAGTCCCTTAGTGTATCGCAGCCCCGCTAGGCGGATCAGAATTAGCCGAGCGGATCAGGAATTGTTTTCGGTTTCAGCGGAGTGACTGGAGGTGAGAAAGATGTCGAGGAAGATACTAACGACGTAGCCCAGGAACGCTCCGCACGCGCCGCAAGCGATGAGCGATTGCACGGTGCCCAGACCAACCCAGTCGCCGAGCGGGAGTGCCACCGCAAGGCCCGCCGCCGCAAAAACCGCAGCTACCAGAAGACGTTTTCTCATTGGCTCACCACCTTTTCAATCTCCAAAGCCAGTATGCAGCCAATAGGGGATTGATGCCACGGGGAGTCACTCTATCGGGGGGGAGGCTCTCGCCTCAGTTAGGGCAGTGTTGTTGCCTTAGTACGGCTCAGGCAAATAGTTCTAGACCGCGCGCGCCCGTAGCCGGCGAATTAGTCGAAGTCAAACGGCCTCTTTGGTTTCGGCGCATCAGGATTTTCCTTAGCCTGCTTGAGAAGCTCGTCGAACTTCCGTTCCAGCACTTTGCCATGGCTTTTATGCTCGTCAAAGGACTTCTGGAAAGTTTCGCCCCGGCGCGCTTCTTCGCCTCGCATCTTCTGGACCGCGGCGGTGATGTCCTCAATCGCCCGCGGCTTCTGGTGTTCCTCATAGCTGATCACGGCGCTCAGTTCGGGATCGATTTGCAGCTTCGCCTCGCAACACGGGCAGCGAACTTCCACCAGCTGACGTTTGCCTTTGGCCATACCGCCGATTCTAGCGCGGGCGCAGTCAGTGCTGCTCGCCGGGGTAAGGAATTTCGCGCGGGCCGTCATCCAGGCCTTCAATGCGGATCACTCCCGGCTTATCCGGCGCTGGGGCAGGGAAGGCCGGCGACTTCGCTCTCGCCGCCGCAGCAGCAACCGCCGCTTTGCGCCCGGCCTCGAACGCCTGCGTGTATTGTTCCAATTCCTGCGGCGTCAAGTGCAGACTGATTTTGGCTGCCGGACCTTCTGCGATCAATTTCAGCTTCTTGGCGATATCCCGCGTCTGCGGATCCCCGATCTTTTCCTTGGACGCCTCCCGGATCACCCGCGTCATCTCCTTGACAACCTGCTGGGCCGAGGCTTCCGAGCCAAAATGCACTGTAATGTCCGCCGTCAGCCCCGAGCGCAGATTCATGCCGGCTTCGAATGCTTGCGCATCGGCCGCCCAATCGCTCCCAGGGAACAGGCCGGCCAGCCGGTCGTTCGAGAGCAAATCGGGTTGGCTCATGACCATCCAGAATTCGTATGCCGCTTCCATTTCGGCCGCACGCGCGATGATGGAACCGGCCGGCGGCGCAGGTGGTCCGAACTGGTTCCGGTCGAGCGTGGCGAACACCAAAGGTGCATCTCCAAAAAGAATGGTGCCGGCGTCGAACAAGACGTATGCCATGTTCTTCGCGCCCTTGGCCTGAGGCCGGTAGACCTGGAACGAATTGTAGGCTTGCGGCTTGGTTTCGAGCAGGGTGAAGAACTGGCGCACCTTGGCCCCGTCAAAATGTCCCTCGACGGCGAAGAGCATCCCGATCTCGGCCGATTCGGCAGCGGCGCCGCCGGCGGCCGGGTTGCCTGCATCGGGAGTGCCACTGCTTTGAATACCAGGTGATGAGATCAAGATGCGGTCCACCGCGTCCCACAGTTCGAGACCGGGGACGGTTGTGGCGAGCTTCTCGTTGACCAGCTTTTCGCGTATCGCCGCAACTGGCGGCAATTGACGGACGCGCTGCCAGTTGATGCTCGTGAGAACTTTGGCGCCGGGATAGACGAATCGCCAGAAAGCCGGGTCGGTCTGGCAATCGGCGGCAGCCGGCGCAAGCAGGGCGATCAATGCGATTAGGGCAAGAGACAGTCGAAATCTTCCGAGAGCCACGGTCTTTGTATCGGCGGAATCCGCGGCGGCCATGAGACGGCATGACGCGAGCGATGAGGCGCGGCCGGGATGTTATATTGGGAGTGCCTTCCTCGCTGTACTCCGGGCCCGTAGCTCAGTTGGTTAGAGCGCTACCTTGACACGGTAGAGGTCACAGATTCGAGTTCTGTCGGGCCCACCACGTTTTTCAAAACACTGTGTCCGGCAAAATGGGTCTGGATCGGCTCGTTCCCTTCCAATTCCCTGGCTAATCCTGCACGCCACTTAAGC